>NZ_CBFIEO010000011.1:0-106431 GCF_965661665.1 Cognatiyoonia sp.
ATCACGGGCGAGCCAACGGCTTGGTACAACAAAGTCCAAAGCGCGATGCAGCACACGGGTGCGGTTAGATACTCTTTTGGTCTCGGTGACGGTCTTCGGGTTGAACATGGGACTTGGCCAAGCAGCGCGGAAGTTGGTTCCAGCAAAGAAGGCGCCATTTCCATTTCTCTTCCGGACTGGGTAAACAGCCCGCCCCCCGAAACGCATCAACCAAAGGCGCCTCTCAGCCCGTCAGAACTTGGCGGCGCTAAGGCACTTCCCCATGAGGACAATTCGGATGAGGCCGCCGCCAAAAAGCGCGGCATTCAAATTCATAAATTGCTCGAAGTACTTCCTGATGTGGATCAAAGGCTCTGGCCACAGCAAGGCACTTCTATTTTGGCAGCAGCCGGGGTTGCGGCCGCGCCGCTTGAATTTTCTGCGTTGTTGCGCGAAGCAGCCGGTGTGATTCAAAACCCTGATCTAAGCTTTTTATTTGCACCGGAAGCCTTATGCGAAGTTGGTATTTCTGGGCAACTTTCCCCACAGCACGCAGAACAGATGAATGGTGTTATTGATCGGTTGTTGGTTCGGGATGATGATGTTTGGGTTGTTGATTTCAAAACAAAAGCAAATGTCCCAGGCACGCCATCGGAAGTGCCCTTGGGATTATTGCGGCAGCTCGGGGCATATGCGACTGCCGTTGCCAGGCTTTATCCGCACCATACAGTTAAACCAGCGATTTTATGGACGAAAACTGCGCTATTGATGCCGATTAGTTACGCTTCGGTGGCGGCGGAAATTTCTAAGGTCGAGCTCTCTTGACGTTTGAACGGTGCAACCCTAATTTGCAATGAGCGAGCAGGTCACGATAGGAGACAAAAATGGCGACAGTTGCTGTAACAGATGAAACTTTTGACGCAGAAGTAAAAAACTCAGACATTCCTGTTGTGGTCGATTTTTGGGCAGAATGGTGTGGTCCCTGCAAGCAAATCGGTCCAGCACTGGAAGAGCTGTCCAATGAAATGGAAGGGCAGATTAAAGTCGTCAAAGTGGATGTAGATAACAACCCTAATTCACCCGCAGCGATGGGTGTTCGCGGAATTCCCGCTCTTTTTATCTTCAAAGATGGTCAGGTGATTTCTAATCGTGCAGGGGCGGCGCCGAAGGCAGCCTTGCAAAGCTGGATACAAGACTCAATTTAATCCACTTGTGACAAATATTTGAACATCCGCCACATTTGTTCCGGTAGCGCCGGTGATGAGTAGGTCATTTGCCAAGGACAGGGCGTGGTAACTATCGCTGTTGTCCAATAATTTTGTGATGTCTCCGCCTGCCGTCAGGATTCGTTCAGGGGTTTTTGCGTCCACTAGCCCACCAGCGGCATCAGTGGGCCCATCGCGCCCATCTGTGCCTCCGCTTAGGAATACCCAATTTCCAGGCATGCTTTTTAGATTTAGTGCAACCCTTAGTGCTAATTCCTGATTGCGACCGCCGCGACCAGACCCAGAAACATTAACCGTTGTTTCGCCGCCCCATAAAAATACTTGAGGGCCGTTATGTTTCTGTGCCTTGATGAAATTTGCTATCTCTAATGAGGCCTCTTTAACGTTTCCTTGCAAATTATCAGACACTAATTGGGGATTCCAACTGTCTGCTGCTGCGTGCATTGCATTTAGACTATACAAATTTGAACAAATAAGCTGATTTTGGACCTGTTGCAGCGTATCAGAATTCTTAGAGGTACCGTTATTTAAATGCTGCTGAACATCTTTGGGAAGCTTGTCAAAATGTCCGCGTGAGCGCAGCAGTTTAGCGGCCTGCTCGGCTGTGCCAATAGGTGATACAGTTGGGCCGCTTGCAATTACACGCAAATCATCGCCAATGACATCAGAAATGATTAGCGATCGCACAGGGGCGGGTGATGCCAAACACGTCATCCCTCCGCCTTTTAAGCGTGATAACTGCTGCCGGATTAAATTCATTTCCCCAATTTCGTAACCATTGTTAAGCAAAAGTTCATTGGTTTTGATTTTATCTTGCAGTGTAATGCCATAAATAGGAGATGGTAAAAGTGCAGATCCACCGCCAGAGATTAACGTTAGAATGAAATCTGAAGACCCCGCTTTTGTTAGGATCTCGGTTATTCGCTCTGACGCCTTTAATCCATTTTCATCGGGAACCGGATGACCTGCGGCAATTACCTCACAGCCTTCTATTGGGCGCGCATTTTCGTAATTTGTGACTGCAATGGCTTGAACAGTTGCACTTTGCGGCGCGTGATCCATCGCTTCTTTAATCATTGCACAGGCAGCTTTACCTACGGCAATCAAGATTAACCGACCGTCTGGCAAAGCTGGAAGAGGTGCCGCGCTCAATGAACGCTGCACCGCGCTTGCAGGCTCTGCTGCCTGAATTGCATGGTCGAAAAGTGATCGCGCGAAGAGCCGTTGCTGTGTCATCAAATTGTTGATTTTATTTATGCTGATTCTATCTGTTTTACTTTTTCTATTAACACTTCGGCCTGCCGAATAGAAGCATAGTCGATCAATCGGCCTTCAAGAGAAACTGCGCCTTTTCCAGCTGCTTCGGCATCCGCCATGGCTCTTAATATCCGGTTTGCGCGATCCACTTCACCCTCTGATGGGCTCATGACTTCGTTCGCCAAAGTGACCTGACTTGGGTGAATGGCCCATTTGCCTTCACAGCCCAGGACGGCAGCCCGTTTTGCGGCTGCGCGGTAGCCATCTGGATCGGAAAAATCGCCGAACGGACCATCAATAGGGCGCAGTCCATTGGCGCGTGCGGCAACCACCATTCTGGCCAGCGCGTAGTGCCACATATCGCCCCAATGGATATCTCGACTTCCGTCCTCGGCCGGATCGGTCAAAACCGAATAGTCGGGATTCACACCGCCAATAATCGTCGTGCGTGCGCGGGTCGATGCGGCATAGTCCGCAACCCCGAAATGCAGGCTTTCATTTCGTTTAGATGCCGCGGCAATTTCAGTCACATTTTGCATGCCCAAAGCGGTTTCGATAATGTGCTCAAAACCGATGCGTTTTTTGTAGCCTTTTGCGTCCTCAATTTGGGTCACCATCATGTCTACTGCATAGACATCCGCAGCGGTTCCCACTTTGGGTATCATGATCAAATCTAGCCGCTCGCCCGCCTGTTCGACGATGTCGACAACATCGCGGTACATGTAATGCGTGTCCAACCCATTGATTCGAATGGACATGGATTTGTTGCCCCAATCAATGTCGTTGAGTGCTTTAATTATGTTTTTTCGCGCCTGTAATTTTTCATCTGGCGCGACTGCGTCCTCAAGATCTAAAAAGATTACATCAGCATCAGATTTTGCTGCCTTTTCAAACATTTGCGGCTGGCTGCCGGGAACAGCGAGTTCGGAACGATTGAGGCGTCCGGGTGCCTGTGTGACGGAGTGGAACGACATGGGTGAGACCTTTTCTAAAGAAGTAATATTGCGCGACACAAGAATCTTACGAAACATTATGTCAAGAAAAGTTTCGGTCTATTTGGGTATACCGTCGTCGGAATTTTGCTCCAGCGCGAGGCGCGAGGAATAGAAGAATGCGATGGCCTGCGCGCGGTTTTTGACCCCCAGTTTTTCGTAGAGGTTTGAGAGGTGAAATTTCACCGTGTTGATGGTAACCTCAAGCTCCTTGGACAGCTCCCGATTTGTGAGCCCTTTTGAGAGCGCTTCGAGCATCGCACGCTCCTTGCGGGAGAGGGACTGGATCGGGTCGCTTTGCAGGTTTCGGACATCGATGAACGGGAAGACCATTTTTCCAGCGGCGACGTCGATACAGGTCTCAAGAAGCGTCTCTGCATCGCTGGACCGCGCGGCAAAGGCGGCCGCACCGGCGGTCATGGCGAGGCGGGGCAAGTCACCGGTGTCTTCGGCATAAACGACGATCCGCGGGGCGTTTTCCTGATCGCGTAAAATCTCGATCAGTTTTGCGCCGCCGAGAGCGGGCAGGTTCCAATCGATGATCGCGACCTGCACGGGGATCCGCATAAATGTGCCCAAAAACCCTTCGGCGGTGGCGGCTGTGGCCACCAAGGAGAATCGCGGATGGCGGTCGATCAGCTCTGACAAGGCGGACAGCACCAGCGGATTGCCATCAGCGAGGATGATGTCGATCGGAGCGTCATTTCGGCTAATAGTCTGATTCATTTTGTCTTATTTGAAAAAACTACCCATTTGTGCGGGTCTATTTTCGGCATACCTTTGCATATTTAAACGTTTGGGTGGTGAATTTCCCACCCATTTAGATTACCAAAAGTAGTACTAAGGTGTGTTTTCATTTATGGCAACGCATTTATGTTTCATCCTCAAGCATTAAATCGAAACAAAACTACATCGCATCCGCTTGGAGGGACCATGCAAGACATACTTAGCTTTCCACAACTGGACATTCCTAACACGATCGCCGCTGGCCCCGGCCCTGGCAACACGGATGCACGGGTTCTAGCACGATATGCTGGCGCTGGCTTGGCCGATCACATGCACGCCGACGTTCTTCGGGGCATGGTCGAATGTAAAGTGATGCTGCGCGACGTTATGGGGACCGACAACGTACACACATTCGGCGTTGCAGGCACGGGTTGGAGCGGATTGGACATGATGTTCTCCGCCGTGATGCCGGGCGACAAGGTTGTGATGTTCGTCAACGGGACCTTCTCCGGGATCGACGGGCTGACCGTTCGCATGAAAGCGGCATCAGCTGAAGAACTGGCTGCGAACTCCCTCGATCCGCAGACGGAGAACGTTGTGATCGTCAACGTCCCACACGGCGAAAGCGTGACCGGAGAGATCGTTGAGGCTGCTTTGGCCGAGCATAAGCCAAAATGGGCTGCGATGGCGCATTGGGAAACAGGCTCTGGCCGCGTCAACGACGTGCAAGCGTTCAGCGATGCGTGTCAGAAGCACGGCGTGATGGGTCTTGTGGATGCTGTCTCAAGTCTTGGCGTCGGGAACTTCCGCATTGATGACTATCCAGGTGTGCACGGCTGGGCGTCCTGCCCGCAGAAGGGCATCTGCTGCCTGCCGCTGACCTATGCGCCTGTGTCCTTTAGCGACACATATATCGAGGTGCTTCGCGCCACTGGCACGCGGACATTCTGCCACCATCCGATCTTAGAGGCGCGTCACTGGGGTGTGATCGACGGTCAGGATGTTGAGCGTGGCACATACCACCGTACGCATTCCGCCTATGCGGTTTCCGCCTTCCACGAAGCGCTGCGCATTTGCTTGCAGCAGACTGTGGCGCAGCGTGCCGCCGACTACGTGTTCCACGAAACTGCACTGCGGCAAGCTGTTGAGGCGATGGGCTGCGAGGTGACATCGAACATGCCGTCTCTCGTCGTTCTGAACTTGCCAGGCGCATTGGCGGGGCGTGAGATGGATCTTGTCCAGCACTGCCGCGCACAGAACTTCGGCATCTGGCCCACACTGTCAGAGCCTGTTCAGGTCCGTATCGGCATCCTGAACTTGCTGAACGAAGCCGCGATCACGGATATCGTCAATCGTTTCGCAGATGCGATGCGGTCGATGGGTGCAGATGTGGATCAAGACAAAATCGACGACGTTCTGCGTGGTCACTACGGCACAGCAATTGCTGCCGAATAAAGGAAGACGTCATGGACATTCATGAATATCAAGCCAAAGAAGTACTTGCAGGCTTCGGCGTTGCCATTCCTGACGGTGCATTGGCCTACAGCCCAGAACAAGCGGCCTATCGTGCCCGCGAGTTGGGTGGGGAGCGTTGGGTCGTAAAGGCGCAGGTTCACGCCGGCGGCCGCGGCAAAGCGGGTGGCGTCAAGGTTTGTAATAGCGACGTTGAGATCAACGATGTCTGTGAAGACATGTTCGGGATGAAGCTGGTCACGCACCAGACAGGTCCAGAAGGCAAGGGCGTTTACCGTGTCTATGTAGAGGCTGCTGTGCCAATTGCGCGAGAGATTTACCTCGGTTTCGTTCTCGACCGCACAACGCAGCGTGTGATGATTGTTGCATCCGCCGAAGGTGGGATGGAGATTGAAGATATCTCCGCCGAAAAGCCTGACAGCATAGTCCGTGCCGTTGTCGAGCCTGCTGTGGGCTTGCGTGAGTTCCAGTGCCGTCAGATTGCTTTCAGGCTAGGGATCGACAGCGCACTTGTGCAGCAGATGGTGCGCACGCTTCAGGGTGCCTACCGCGCCTTTACCGAGCTGGATGCCACGATGGTTGAGATCAACCCGCTGGTTATCACAGAAGACAGCCGGATTATCGCGCTCGATGCAAAGATGACATTCGACGACAACGCCTTGTTCCGTCATCCGCAGATCGCGGAATTGCGCGACAAGAGTCAAGAAGACCCACGCGAAAGCCGCGCGGCAGACCGTGGTCTGAGCTACGTTGGTTTGGACGGCAACATCGGCTGTATCGTGAACGGTGCAGGTCTGGCGATGGCGACGATGGATACGATCAAGCTGGCAGGTGGTGAGCCTGCGAACTTCCTCGACATCGGGGGTGGTGCGACGCCTGAGCGTGTTGCTAAGGCCTTCCGCCTCGTCCTGTCGGACAAGAACGTGCAGGCGATCCTCGTGAACATCTTTGCGGGCATCAACCGCTGTGACTGGGTCGCAGAGGGCGTAGTCCACGCATTGAAAGAAGTGCAAGTCGACGTGCCAGTCATCGTCCGGCTTGCAGGGACAAACGTAGAGGAGGGTCAAAAGATCCTCGCCAAGTCTGGTCTGCCGATCATCCGTGCAAGCACATTGAATGAAGCTGCTGAGAGAGCTGTAGGCGCGTGGAGAAACGACCTCTCTCAAGGCGTTAGAGTGAGGGTCGTATCATGAGCATTTTTCTGGAAAAGGACACACCTGTCATCGTGCAGGGTATTACCGGCAAAATGGCGCGGTTCCACACCAAAGACATGCTGGAGTACGGCACAAATGTGGTAGGTGGCGTGGTTCCCGGAAAGGGTGGCGAGACGGTTGAAGGTCTGCCAGTGTTCGACACTGTTGAAGACGCGGTTGCGGCAACCGGCGCCGAGGCATCTCTGGTCTTCGTCCCGCCACCCTTTGCGGCGGACAGCATCATGGAAGCGGCGGATGCGGGCATCAAATACTGTGTCTGCATCACCGACGGTATTCCAGCGCAGGACATGATCCGCGTGAAGCGCTACATGTACCGCTACCCGAAAGAGCGCCGGATGGTGCTGACCGGTCCGAACTGCGCAGGCACAATCAGCCCCGGTAAGGCGCTCTTGGGCATCATGCCGGGTCACATTTACCTCAAGGGTCATGTGGGCATCGTTGGTCGCTCCGGCACACTGGGTTATGAAGCGGCGAGCCAGTTGAAGGAACGCGGGATTGGTGTCTCCACCTCTGTTGGCATCGGCGGTGATCCGATCAACGGGTCGTCTTTCCGAGATATCCTTGAGCGGTTCGAGAATGATGACGACACACATGTCATAGCTTTGATCGGTGAGATTGGCGGTCCGCAGGAAGCGGAAGCGGCTGAATACATACGCGATCACGTGTCAAAGCCTGTTGTGGCTTATGTGGCGGGTTTGACTGCACCAAAGGGCCGTACGATGGGCCACGCGGGTGCGATCATCTCGGCCTTTGGCGAAAGCGCGTCAGAGAAGGTTGAGATTTTGTCAGCGGCTGGTGTGACCGTGGCGGAAAACCCTGCGGTCATCGGTGAAACCATCGCCCGCGTGATGGAGGACGCGTGATGGTGCGCCCAAGCGTTCTTGTCACCCGCCGTTGGCCAGCAGCGGTCGAACAGCAGCTTGCACAGAGTTACAATGTGGAACTGAACAAATCCGATCGCCCGCTGACACCTGCTGAGTTTCGTGAGGCGATCCAGCGCTATGACGCTGTATTGCCAACCGTGACCGACAAGATCGGGCCTGAGGCGTTGGATGTGTCCAAACCGCAGACCAAGATTCTGGCCAATTACGGTGTGGGCTACACGCACATTGATGTGGAGCGGGCCAAGACTCATGGCATTGCCATCACCAACACGCCGGATGTTCTGTCCGAATGCACGGCGGATCTTGCGATGACGCTGATGCTGATGGTTGCCCGTCGGGCAGGGGATGGTGAGCGGGAGCTGCGCGCAGGCGATTGGTCCGGCTGGCGTCCCACGCATCTTGTGGGCACGAAAGTGTCAGGCAAAACACTTGGCATCATCGGGTTTGGCCGCATCGGGCAAGAGATGGCAAAGCGCGCCCATTTTGGGTTCGGAATGAAGATTTTGGTTCAAAACCGATCCGCTGTGCGCCCTGAAATTCTCAAGAAATTTAATGCTGTGCAGGTCTCATCCGTGGATGAGCTGCTGCCGCAATGTGATTTTGTCTCGCTGCACTGCCCCGGCGGTGCGGTAAATGCAAAGATGATCAATGGCGCGCGGCTGGATTTGATGAAACCTGATGCGTTTCTCATCAACACAGCCCGTGGCGAGGTCGTGGATGAAGCCGCCCTCGCGCAATCGCTGATGTTCGAGACGATTGGCGGTGCGGCGCTTGATGTGTTCGAGCGGGAACCAGCGATCAATCCGACCCTCGCACAGTGCGACAACCTTGTCATACTGCCGCATCTTGGCAGTGCCACACGCGAAGCGCGGCAAGCGATGGGCTTCCGCGTGCTCGATAACCTCAATGACTTTTTTGAAGGCAAAGCGCCACGCGACCGCGTTGCCTAAACGGAGACTCTGACATGAATGCACCCCACCGTGATACCGGTTTCTTCACCGCCGATCTTGCCGACACCGACGCAGATATTTTTGGCGCGATCAGCCGCGAACTTGGCCGTCAGCGGCATGAGATTGAGCTGATTGCCTCTGAAAACATCGTCTCTAAGGCCGTCATGCAGGCGCAGGGCTCGGTGATGACGAACAAGTACGCCGAAGGCTACTCCGGCCGACGTTATTACGGCGGGTGTCAGTTTGTGGACGAGGCCGAAGACCTTGCGATTGAGCGGGCCTGCAAGCTGTTTGACTGTGGCTTTGCCAACGTTCAGCCGAACTCGGGCAGCCAAGCCAACCAAGGTGTGTTTCAGGCGCTTTTGCAGCCATGTGACACGATCCTAGGCATGTCGTTGGATGCGGGTGGACACCTGACGCACGGTGCTGCGCCCAACCAGTCGGGCAAGTGGTTCAATGCCGTTCATTATGGCGTGCGGGAAGATACGCTCGACGTTGATTATGATCAGATCGAAGAATTGGCTCTGGAACATGAGCCAAAGCTCATCATTGCGGGCGGCTCAGCCATCCCGCGCCAGCTTGATTTTGCGCGATTCCGCGCGATCGCGGACAAGGTTGGGGCCTATCTCTTGGCGGATGTGGCGCACTTTGCAGGCTTGATTGCCGCAGGAGTGTACCCATCGCCCTTCCCCCATGTCCACGCGGCGACCACCACCACTCACAAGACGCTGCGTGGCCCGAGGGGTGGCATGATCCTGACCAATGATGAGAAGCTCGCAAAGAAGTTCAACTCCGCTATTTTCCCCGGCATTCAGGGCGGTCCGCTCATGCATGTGATCGCAGCGAAGGCTGTGGCGTTCGGTGAGGCATTGCAACCGTCATTCGTGGACTACCAGAAGCAGGTCATCCGCAATGCGCAGGCGCTGTCAGATGCTCTGCAAGAGGGTGGTTTGAGCGTTGTCACGGGCGGCACCGACACGCATGTCATGCTTGTTGATCTGCGGCCGAAAGGCGTGAAGGGCAACACGGCGGAGGCCGCATTGGGCCGCGCGCATATCACTTGCAATAAGAATGGCATCCCGTTTGACACTGAAAAGCCGATGATCACGTCCGGCCTGCGTCTTGGCTCCCCAGCGGGCACGACGCGCGGGTTTACAGAGACGGAATTCCGTCAAATCGGACACTGGATCGTTGAGGTTGTGGATGGGCTTGCCACCAATGACGGACAGGAGAATACAGCTGTCGAGCAGCGCGTGAAAGCGCAGGTCGAAGCCATGTGTGAAAACTTCCCGATCTATTGATCAGAGAGGGCGGGACCTAATCGTTTTAGGTGCTGCCCAATCGGCCAACCCACCGAAATTCAACCATAAAATAGAAACCGTGAGATTGGTGAAATCCTGAGGCGCATTCTCGATTGTTATGCGCAACATTTCGCGTTTTCCCCCTAACGTTGCCACATTCTCGGCGTTCTTCATGGCTATCGGCCCGTAAGAGTTTTTTACCCGTCCGAAGTTAAGAAGACCCATGGCGATTATCAACGGCGACGACAGCAACAACACGATAGTTGGCACTGCTGATGCAGACACAATTACTGGCGGCGCTGGTAACGACACAATCAACGCCGGTGCTGGTGATGATGTCGTCGATGGTGGCAGTTCCACATTCTCAAACACCCCCTTGTTCCTTGATTGGACCAATCAAGGTGTCGACGGCACAGATATTTTTGCTGGGTTCACGCAGGACACCGGTGGGATAGATGTCGCAGTTAGCTTCACCAATGGTGGAGTCTGGACGGGAGCGACTGTTGAAGCGGACGAAACCTACGTAGATACCGGCGAACCTTTTGATCCCAATTCCTGTCTTGGCTTGCGGGGCTGTGGGACAGGTATGGCTTGGACGACAGCGCTTGATTTTAGCTCCGTCGCAGCCTCCGGTCTTTTTGCCAGTGTTGAAATGTCATTCCTTGTTTCTGTCCTGACAGTGTTGTGTCGCCCCTGACCGGGCCGAAGCTGGTCGAAGACCTTCAAATTGGTGATCACGTCCTGACCCGCGATAATGGATATAAGCCAATCTGCTGGATTGGGCGAAAGTCGCTTGACACAACAGAGCTGGCTCGCCGCCCACAGATGCGCCCCATACACATTGCGCAGGGTGCTTTGGGCAAACAGGCACCGGTCTGATATATGCTGGTGTCGCCCCAACATTGGATATTGGTGGCGAGCACGGCCTTGTCGCTTCTTTCGGGAGAGCCGGAGGCTTTGGTTTGTGCAAAGCATCTAACACATCGCGACGGGGTAGAGATCGCGGCAGATGCAGATGGGGTGACCTACATCCATTTCATGTTTGACGGCCACGAAATCGTCCATGTCGATGGCACATGAAGCGAAAGCTTCCAACCAGGTGACATTGTGACAGATACGGTTCTGTCGGATGTTTTTATCGAACTCTTGGAACTTTTCCCAGAACTTGGTCATGCCGCCAATAGGCAAGCCTTTGGCGCGGCGCGCACGACGTTGAAGCCACATGAGGCCGTCTTTATCTAGCGTTCTCTAACCAGGGCTTAAAAGATGATTGCACCCTTTTGCGCTATGACCTTGCAAGCGAGGTCATGGCCCGCACGCATCGATGTTGCGTTATCCGACCCGCTAATGAGGGCGCCAAGATAGGCCGCGTTGAAGCTGTCGCCCGCCGCTGTTGTGTCGACAACTGCCGTTGGTTTTGAGGTGATCTCTGGAACGGTCCCATCAAGTCCAACTGGCCCGTCTGCACCACGTTTCAGGGTGCCAATGCCAATGCCGTAGCCCGCAAAACGTTTCAAAACATCCACGGTGGAGGCATCGCCGAACAGGGCCATTTCGTCGTCAACCGAGGGCATGCCGATATCACAGGTGGCCCATGCACGCTCCGTCTCGCGCCGGGCAAGATTGGCGTCGCCCCAAAGGTGTGGACGGTAGTTGCTGTCGAATGCGACGACCCCACCATTCGCGCGGAAGGCGTCGATTGCCTCAAACAACCGGTTGCGGTTGGCCTGTTCCAAAATGGCGAGGCTGATGCCCGTGAACAGCAGGTGCGTGAGCCCGTTCAGCATGTCGGAAATCTCAGGTAAATCAGGGTTGCCCAAACACCGCGCAGCAGACGCGCTGCGCCAATAAGTAAAGCTGCGCTCACCCTTGTCATCGGTTTCAATGGCGTAAAGGCCGGGACCACGGTCAGGATGGGTGAAAATACGGTCAGACCCGACGTTGTATTTCGCCATATGCGCCCGAATACGATCGGAGAAGCCGTCCTTCCCAAGACCCGTCACGTAGTCGACTTTGACGTCGGGATACTCATGCGCAATGTAAACGGCAGTGTTGTAGGTGTCGCCCGCAACGCCAAGCTGCGCATTAGTGCCAGAGCCCAAAACCAGCTCAAGCATAACCTCGCCAAGACAGCCCACAGGGGCACCATCTTTAACCATTTGGTCCTTCCTCTGGGGTGTAGTTGCCTGACTAGTGGCTGTCTCGGGGGCGATGCCCACGCGCGGTATCGCGGTAATCCGGCGCGTCGCGCAAGGTCATGCCCGTATCCAAACCTGATACCAGTTCGCGGAAATATTGCTGCCATGGGGTTTGGCTTTCTGGCATCTGGTATCCGCCCGTCTCTGCCAAAGAGCGGGCGCGATCGGCCAACTCGTCCAGTGGGACCAACATGTCAGCCGTGCCTTTGCCAAGATCAAAGCGGACGCGATCGCCGTTCTTGAGCAGCGCCAAACCGCCACCTGCGGCGGCTTCCGGCGAGGCGTTAAGGATGGAGGGGGAGCCGGAGGTGCCCGACTGCCGACCGTCTCCGACGCAAGGCAACGCGTCGATGCCTTTCTTCAGAAGGTAAGACGGCGCGCGCATATTCACGACCTCCGCCCCGCCCGGGTATCCTTTGGGGCCTGCGCCGCGCATGAAGA
Source organism: Cognatiyoonia sp. (assembly GCF_965661665.1). Taxonomy (NCBI): domain Bacteria; kingdom Pseudomonadati; phylum Pseudomonadota; class Alphaproteobacteria; order Rhodobacterales; family Paracoccaceae; genus Cognatiyoonia; species Cognatiyoonia sp. Next base: position 12,642 of record NZ_CBFIEO010000011.1, read on the forward strand.
GAACGCAGTTTTCGTCAATGTTCTCTGCCTGATCATCGATGCGGTGATGGAAGTCTTCGGGTCCATCAAACACGACCGCCCGCCCTTCGAATGCATTGGGATCATCGGGGTTGGACAGGTAGCGCGCTTTGAAAGCCTCTGAGATCACGCTGGTTTTCATGATCGCACTGTCAAAAAGGTTGCCTTTAAGGTTCAAGAAACCCGCATCGTCCACCAATGGATTGTCGAGGGTGCGGATCACATCTGTGTTGGTTGCTGCCTTGCCGTCGCAGTTTGCGCCCATTGTCTGGCCATTCACTGTTATGGCGTCAGGGTTTGGCAGCAAACCGCCCTTCACCAGTTCCGCCACAACGGACGGAACACCGCCTGCGCGGTGATAATCCTCACCCAAATAAGTGCCGGCGGGTTGCAGGTTTACGAGAAGTGGCACCTTGTAGCCCAGCGACTGCCAATCATCGTTGTTGAGTGGAACGCCCAAATGCGCGGCGATGGCATTCAGATGGATTGGCGCGTTGGTCGAGCCGCCGATGGCGGAGTTGATCACGATCGCATTCTCAAACGCTTCGCGGGTCATAATGTCGGAAGGGCGCATATCCTCCCACACCATGTCGACAATGCGTTTGCCCGTCTCATAACTGACCTGCGCCCGCTCACGATAGGGGGCGGGAATGGCTGCGCTGCCGGGCAGTTGCATGCCCAAGGCTTCGGCCAAAGAGTTCATCGTTGTTGCCGTGCCCATCGTGTTGCAGTAGCCAACGGAGGGGGCACTGGAGGCGGCGATTTCCATGAAATTGTCGCCGTCAATCTCCCCTTTCGCCATCAGTTCCCGCGCTTTCCAGATCACCGTGCCGGAGCCGGCTCTTTCCCCGTTCCAATAGCCGTTGAGCATGGGGCCAACCGAAAGGGCAATTGCAGGGATGTTGACTGTGGCAGCCGCCATCAACAAGGCAGGGGTGGTCTTGTCACAACCGATGTTCAGGACCACACCATCAAGCGGGTACCCTTGCAGCGTTTCCACCAATGAGAGATATGCGAGGTTGCGATCAAGGTTTGCCGTTGGGCGTTTGCCGGTTTCCTGGATGGGATGCACCGGCACCTCTATCGGGGTGCCACCCGCCGCGATGATCCCGTCGCGGACCCGCTTGGTGAGTTCAAGGTGATGTCTGTTGCAAGGAGAGAGATCGCTGCCGGTCTGGGCAATCGCGATGATCGGCTTGCCTTCCTGCAACTCTTCCCGCGTCAGCCCATAATTGAGGTAGCGCTCAAGATAGAGCGCTGTAATCTCGGGATCGCCCTCACGCGCGAACCAATCACGCGAGCGCAGATTTTCCTTCTTCATCTTGGTCATAACGAGCTTTCAGAAATGGTAGTGACCACTGTCTGACTCTTTCATGCGCCGTATTCAAGGCGTTAGCTTTGACTGCTGCGCGAAGGCGATATGTGAGAGATTTTGCATATTCGGCAAAAAATACTGTAGTTATTTTGCGCGCTACAACCCAAGGTGGCGTCACAATTTTTTGTGAGGGACACATGAAGAGATCATTTTTGGCTTTAACGCTTTTGCTTACACCACTGACTGCCAACGCATTTGAGCGCGATACTGTGAATACGACCCAAATACGCTAAATTTCAATGGCTTCTGCGATGCCCAGAGCATCTTCGAGCTCCACACCAAGATACCGAACAGTACTGCCCAGCTTCGTGTGGCCGAGCAGAAATTGCACTGCCCGTAGGTTGCCTGTTTTCTTGTAGATCTGCGTGACCTGTGTGCGTCGGATCGAGTGTATGCCGTATGCACTCGCCTTAAGCCCGATGGACGTGACCCAATCGCGCACGATCCGGGCGTACTGCCGGGTCGAAATATGCAGCCGTTCATGGAAGCGGCCGGCCAAAGGTACTCTGAGCCGACCATGAGCTCGTTTTCCATCCACTTCTCGACCGAGGCTCGGGTGCCTTCGGAAATCTCAAATCGCACGGGTTTCTGGGTTTTGCTTTGCAGGCCGGAAGCGCGTTCCTTGATCTGGCCAGACGCCATTACGTCAACGACTTTCATCTTCACCAAGTCACAGCCACGCAATTTGCTGTCGATCGCCATGTTAAACAGTGCGAGGTCTTGATGGTTCTCTGCTAGTTCAAGCCGCACTCGGATTGCCCAAACGTGTTTGAGCTTCAAAGGTCGTTTCTGACCAATGATGCGACCCTTGTTCTAAGCGGGGCGGAGTGCGCGAATGGCTGGCAGGTTCGGTGTGGTTTCCATGATTGATCCTCCGATCCGCCATGCCTTCCCAAAGCGACAACCCAATGCTGACGGGCACAGTGTACCACAGGATGTTGCGCTGCCCACCTGGACAGGCGAGAACTCATCAACAGGCTCAACATTCAACACACAAACATCATGAAACCCGCTTCATCAGATTCGGCTGACGTGCCAATCTGCAAAAAGGTGCGCTTGCTCTGAAAATGGCTGCGTATCGTAGCCCGCGAACAAGCCATCTTGCGTGACCAATACCGTGCGCCAGCCACGTGCCGCAGCGCCCAAAATATCTGTATGAAGAGTGTCGCCGCACATCGCTATCCGGTCAGGCTCAAGCGAAGCCAGTGACTCTTCGATTAGGTCATAGACGTCGGGGAAAGGTTTTCCAAAGAAGTGGACATAGCTTGGGAATTGGTCGGCGATCTGGTGGCCGTAGTGCCCTGGCTCAATGGAGAATCCATTATCACGAGGCGCGGCCAGATCTGCGTTTGCGATCAATATTTTTCGCGGGCGCTGCTGCATCGCTGACATCAACAAGCCTTGACGCGAGGTTGTCCAGTCCGCTGTCGACAGAAACAGAAATTGTTCGGCTTTGTCATAGTCGTCGGCGTTGTCTTTCAGGCGCGTCACGCTGCTAGGCAGATCGTTCAGCGGGTCATAGTCGTCGGCGATTACCCCCCAACTCCCGTCACTCAGGTTTTGAAGAGCCGCTTCCCGGCTGGTGATGATTTCATCATCCATGACGCGCAATCCAAGGCGTTGGAACTTTGCAATTGCACCCTCTCTGTCATAGCTTGCGGCATTGGTGAGGATGCGAATGGCGCAACCTCGTGCCCGCAGCTGATCCAGACGTAAATCTGCACCGGGGATCATCGTTTCGCCCACATTTAATACGCCAAATGCGTCAAAAACAAAGGCATCAACCTGATCGTCGATGTCTAGCAATGACGAGATCCCAAGCGAGGCTTCGCGAGCGACAACGTTTGGAAACCGTGCCCGCACTTCTTCGTAACGATCAAATATCGACTGCGTTGTCAGCATGCTTCCCCATTTCGTTTTCTGATCGCCCGCTTGGCGAACACCTTAAAGGAATATTCTGTAAGCGAAAGTAAAAACCACAAAACAACATTTTATTGGGGTCTTTGATGGATCAAACACCCATTTTCTGACTGAGCTTAGGCTCATCCACCGCAAACCCCCGGCCGCATCACGCAAAAAAATGTTGTTTTGTGGTTTTTTGCAGATTAACCTTCCGAGAGACTCATGGTCGCGGGGGTGGAATGTCATCAAAAAAACAAAGACGACGCGAAGCGATCTCGGCTTTGGTGCTTGAACAGGGGGCTGTGACCATTGGTTCGCTGGCTGACCGGTTTAATGTTTCCATGCAGACGATCCGGCGCGACGTGGATACCCTTTGCGAAGGCGACATGCTGCACCGTGTCCATGGCCGCATCGAGCTGAGCGAAGAATTTCTCAATACGCCTTTCGATCAACGTGCTGGCACGAACCTGATGGGTAAGCGCGCCATCGGAGAGGCCGCCGCTGAGCTGATTCCTGACGGTGCTACTTTGTTCATTTCCATCGGTTCGACGCCGCTGAGCGTTGCGCAGGCCTTGCGCCGCCGGAAGGGCCTGACCGTCATCACAAACAACCTGAGTGCCGCGATGGCGCTGAGCGAGGACGTCTCAAATCGGATCATCCTGCCCGGTGGTGAGGTGCGTTTGCCGGATCGCGACATTTTGGGCAACGAAGTGCTGGATTTTTTTGGACGCTTCCGTGCGGATTTCGCGGTGTTTGGTGCCGCGGGGATCGCAGACGACGGTGGGTTGCTGGAATTTCACACAACTGAAGTCAGCGCGACACAAAAGATTTGTGAAAATGCCAAACAGTCTCTTCTGGTGATCGATGGGTCAAAGTTTGGGCGTCAGGCCCCCGCGTTGGGCGGCAATATAGCTGACATGGACAGGATCATCATCGACCGACGGCCGGGGGAGCAGTTTGCGTCTTTGCTGGCCACCCTCAAAGATCGGCTGCTTGTGGCTGAAGGACATGCAAAATGACAACACCGTTTGTGAAGCTCGATGGCGTGGCAAAACGCTGGAACGGCAAATTGGGCGTTGAAGGCATCACGTTAGATATTCCCGAGGGTAGCTTTACCGCCCTTTTGGGCCCGTCGGGGTGCGGGAAATCAACGACGCTTCGCTTGTTGGCGGGATTGGAATTGCCCGACGAGGGTAAGATTTTGATCGATCGCAAGGTTGTGACGACCAGTGCGGCATCGGACCGGAACTTGTCGATGGTGTTCCAGTCCTACGCACTTTTTCCGCATCTGTCGGTCGCCGAAAATGTCATGTTTGGCCTGAAGGTCAGGCGCGTCCCAAAGAAAGAGCGGCTGGAGAAGCTGCGCCGCGCTTTAGAAATCACCGACCTGCTCGGTCTTGAAGATCGCAAGCCTGGCGAATTATCAGGCGGACAGCGCCAGCGTGTCGCCTTGGCCCGCGCCATCGTGGCGGGGCAACGCCTGTGCCTGATGGATGAACCGCTCTCCAATCTTGATGCCAAGCTGCGCAACGCCGTGCGCAAGGACATCAAGAAGTTGCAGCGCGATCTGGGCATCACAGTCGTCTATGTGACTCACGACCAGACAGAAGCGATGAGCATGGCCGACACGGTTGTGCTAATGAAAGACGGGCATATCCAGCAGGTTGGTGCGCCCGAGGACCTGTACAGCAGGCCCAACAATACCTTTGTTGCCGAGTTTGTCGGCGCGCCACCCATGGCTTTGATGCAATCTTCCGTTTTGGATGGGTTTGGCGATGACAAGACAATCGGGATCAGAGCCGAAAATATCCAGATTGTGCCAAAAGGCGAGGGGCGGATGCGGTGCACTGTCAATGAAAGTGAATTTTTGGGGGCAGAGACGCTGATCGGTCTGGATCGCGCCGGCACTTCAGGACTTTGCGTGCTCAAACCGGGTCTTTCGATGATGGCCGATGGCAGCGAAATCGACATCACCTTTCACGACGAAAACCTGCACGTCTTTGACGCTGCGGGCCAACGACTGGCTGGGTGAAAATCACCGGCTGACAAAACAACCAACTAAAACCAAGGGAGAGAAAGATGAAACTATTTTCGAAAACTGGATTGGGGCTGGCCACTGCGATGGCGGTTGGCCTGACCGCTCCGGCAAATGCTGAGACCGAACTGACAATGTATTACCCGATTGCGGTCGGGGGTGCCTTGACCGAAGTGGTCGACGGCATCGTTGCAGACTTTGAAGCTGCAAACCCTGACATCAAAGTGAACGCGATCTATTCGGGCAACTACGATGACACGCGCGTGCGTGCCTTGTCCGCACTTGCCTCTGGTGAGCCTGCCCAATTGGCGGTGATGTTTTCTATCGACGCCTATGACCTGATCGAACAGGATTTGGTGATCCCGTTCGAGGAGGTCGCAACAACGGATGCGGACAAAGAATGGTTGAATGGATTCTATCCCGCGCTCATGGCCAATGGTACGATCGAAGGCCAGACATGGGGCATTCCGTTTCAGCGCTCAACGATCGTGGCTTATTACAACAAGGATATGTTCCGCGCCGCAGGTCTTGACCCCGAAGCACCACCTACGACTTGGGATGAAATGATTTCTATGGGTAAGGCTCTGACTCAAGGCGACACCTACGGCCTGATGATCCCCTCTACCGGATATCCTTATTGGATGTTCCAGGCGCTTGCGATCCAGAATGGCAAAGAGGTCATGTCCGATGATGGTCTGACCACTTACTTCGACGACGCAACCGTTGTGGAAACGCTGGAATTCTGGAAATCGCTTTCGTCGGAACATGGCATCATGCCAACAGGTACCGTTGAATGGGGCACATTGCGTCAGGCGTTCCTTGAAGGCCAAACCGCGATGATGTGGCATTCCACTGGCAACCTGACAGCGGTCAAAAATGGTGCGAGCTTTGACTTTGGCGTGGCCGAACTGCCCGCCAATGTGCGCAAAGGCTCGCCAACAGGGGGCGGCAACTTCTACCTGTTCAAAGATACGTCTGACGAAGAGCGCGCCGCTGCAATGAAGTTGATCCAGTTCATGACTGCGCCTGATCAGGCCGCCGCATGGTCCATTGGCACTGGCTACATGGGTGTGTCACCCGCAGCCTATGAAACAGATGCTCTGCAAGCCTACACAGCTGAATTCCCGCCTGCCCTGGTGGCACGCAACCAGCTGGAAAACGCTGTGGCCGAATTCTCGACCTTCGAGACAGCCCGTGTACGCGATGGTCTCAACAATGCGATCCAATCCGCTTTGACCGGCGCGAAAGAGCCAGCTGATGCACTTGCCGAGGCACAGGCCGCCGCTGAGCGCCTGCTCAAAGACTACCAGTAAAACTACTGGCGGGGCTGGCGCGTTGTTCGTGCCGGCCCACCTCTTTCCCACAGCGGAGACGCGCCATGTCAGCCCACGCCAATCTTGAACGCCGCAGACAGGCCATTTATGGCTGGCTGTTGCTGTCGCCTGCCGCTGTTCTGTTGACGTTGTTTGCGTTCTATCCGTCGGTCGCGACTTTGTGGTCAAGCCTGTTTTCCCGCGGCACGCGTCGCAAACCTACCGAATTTGCAGGCACCGAGAACTACGCCGATCTCTTTGCCGATCCGACTTTCTGGATCGTGATCAAGAACAACCTGCTTTACGCAGGTATCACAATCCCTGTGTCAATCTTCATCGCGCTCTCGATGGCGCTTTGGGCAAATGGAAAAATCCGCGCCCGTGGCTTTGTGCGCACTGCCTATTTCACACCGACCGTCTTGCCGATGATCGCGGCGGCAAACCTGTGGCTTTTCTTTTATACGCCCGGCCTTGGGGTGCTGGACCAGATCGGCAGTCTGTTTGGCCTGCCGTCCGTTAACTGGCTGGGCCAGCCGGAAACCGCGCTTTGGGCGATCATCATTGTGACCATCTGGAAAGAGGCGGGGTTCTTCATGATCTTCTACCTCGCCGCGCTTCAGACGATCCCGGCGGACCTCAAGGAAGCCGCCGATATCGAAGGGGCCAGCCGCTGGACATATACGCGCCGGATCGTGTTGCCGCTGCTTATGCCCACAACCCTGTTCATCGCGGTAAATGCCATGATCAACTCGGTCAAACTGATCGACCATTTGTTCATATTGACCAAAGGCGGGCCATCAGATGCCTCAAAACTCATCCTCTATTACATCTACGAGATGGCATTCGCCTTTTTTGACGCGCCAAGTGCAGCGGCCATGACGATGATGGTCATTGGAGTGCTGGGGATCGTTGCGGCTGTGCAGTTCCTATATCTCGACAGAAGGACGCACTACCAATGAAGAGCCTGACCAAATTCATGGACAGCTTTGGCGCAATCCTTTTGGCGATCATCTGGATTTCACCGTTACTGTTCGCCTTCTGGGCCGCAACACATTCGACGTCAGATGCGGTCAATCTGAAACTGTTCTCGCCTTGGACATTGGATAACTTTCGCGTGGCCTGGGAGGGCGCGCCATGGCTGAAGTATTTCATCAACACCTTCATGCTGGTGACCGTGATCCTGATCGGGCAATTCGTGCTGACGACATTAGCAGGCTTCGCCTTTGCGCAGTTGAATTTCCCCGGCAAGGATTTCGTGTTCATTCTGGTACTGATGCAGCTTTTCATCCTGCCCGAAGTGCTGATCGTTGAAAACTACGCCATGATCTCGCGGCTAGGGCTGTTTGATACGATCCTTGGTGTTGGGATGCCCTATATGGCCAGCGCATTTGGCATATTCCTGATGCGTCAGTCTTTTAAGGGTGTCCCCATTGAATTGCACGAGGCCGCGCGGATTGAGGGCTGTGGATTGCTGGGCATTCTGTGGCGGGTTTATGTGCCCTTGGCAAAACCCACATATCTGGCCTATGCGCTGGTTTCGGTCTCTACCCACTGGAACAATTTCCTGTGGCCCTTGATCGTCACTAACTCTCCGGAAACGCGGCCTCTGACGGTGGGTTTGTCGATCTTTGGCGCGCCTGAAAACGGTGTGGATATCAGCGTCATCTCGGCCGCAACTCTGATGTCTGTCGCGCCATTGCTGATAGCGTTCCTGATCTTCCAACGCCAATTTGTCCAAGCCTTCCTGCGCGCAGGGATCAAATGAAAACAATCTTGCAGATCTCCGACACGCATATCGTGGCACCAGGTGGGCGTGTCGCGGGTCGGCTCGACACTGCAGATGCCCTGGATCGCCTAGTCATCCGGATCGGTGCAATCCGTCACCAGATCGGGGGGCTGGATGCAGTGCTTGTGAGCGGGGATCTCAGCGATGATGGCAGTGCGCGAAGCTATGACCACTTTAAAAAGCTGATCGCCCCTCTAGGGGTGCCGCTGCATGTCATACCTGGCAACCACGATGCACGCGCGCCGATGCGTGCGGCCTTTGCGGATCAGATCCCGGGCGCGGGTCCTATCAACTGGGACCACAGGATCGGAGAGGTTTGCCTGATCGGCCTGGACACATTGGTCGAGGGGCAAAAGCACGGAACCCTGACCCGGGAGACGCTGGCCTTCCTGCGTGCCGCATTGAACCGCGCGGATGGCCTTCCGGTTTTGCTGGCGTTGCATCATCCACCGTTTCCATGTGGCATCAGGTTCATGGATGACATCGGTCTGACCAATAAACAGGATTTCGCAGACGCCGTCTGCAGCTATGCAGGTGAGCTTCGGATTGTCTGCGGGCATATCCACGCCATGATGATTCAGACAATTGCAGGCCATGTCGCGATCTCTGCACCATCGCCCAATAGCACCTTTGCCTATGACCGGCGGCCTGATGCGCCGGTTGGGTTTCATACCCAGGAGGATGGATGCCTGCTGCACCGATGGGATGGAGGCTTTCAGTCGATCCGCATTGGCCCAGATGACGGTAACGGTCCCTTTCCATTCCAGACCTCTTGAAGGCAGGAGAGTATGACCGGTGAGTGAACCGCACGCCCTTCAAATCGTCATACAGATCGCTGGCGCTGCGGCCCTGTTGATTTGGGCCGTGCGTCTTGTGCGCACCGGCGTTGAGCGTGGGTTTGCCGCGCCGATGCGTAGCTGGTTGCGTCATTCTACCAAGAACCGATTGCTAGCGGCGGGTACAGGCATGGGTGCTGCAGTGTTGCTGCAAAGCGCAACTGCGGTTGCCGTGCTGGTGTCCAACTTTGTCTCTAAGAGTGCGCTGGGAGCGGCGACAGGGCTGGCGATCCTATTGGGGGCTGATGTCGGATCCGCAGTGGTGACGCAGCTTCTGATGGTGCGTCAGCCTCTGCTGATCCCTTTGCTTCTGGTGATCGGGGTCACTGTGTTTCTGCGCGGCGACGGCAGCAGCACGCGGCAGATTGGCCGGATCATGATTGGGCTTGCCCTGATTTTTGTGTCTCTGGAGATGATCCGGGGTGCCACCGAGCCGATGATATCCCATCCCGGCACGCAGGCCATCATGGCCTATCTGGGTAGCGATCTGCTGACCGCTTTCGTCATTGGCGCTGTGTTCGCGTGGGGCGTCCATTCAAGCGTTGCTGCGGTATTGCTGTTCGTCACATTGACTGGTCAATCCATCCTTCCAACCCCTGCTGCCGCCGCCATGATCCTTGGGGCCAATCTGGGTGGGGGCGTTATTGCATATGTACTGACCTATTCCGCACCAATCGCGTCACGACGGATGGTCATGGCCAATCTGATCCTCCGAGGCGGTGGTGCTGCACTGGTCCTCCTCGGGATTGTCGCGATGCCAGATTTGTTAACCGGGCTTGGTGCGACGCCAGACCGGCAAGCCATCAATCTGCACCTTGCGTTTAACGTCGGCCTAGCGCTTGTGACACTCCCATTTATGGGGCCGATTATGGCCGTGGCGCCATATCTCATGCCCGAAAGACCCGATCAATCTGGAGGGCTGAAGGTCGCCAGCGCCCTTGATCCCGCTCTGCTGGACCGCCCCGGGCGTGCCATTGACTGTGCGGCGCGCGAGCTTTTGGCGATGGGCCAAAAGATTGAACAAATGCTGATCACGGTTGAACCCATTTACGACCACTGGAACACCGCCACCGCCAGCTTGATCGCCGATCAGGACAAGGCCGTCAAACAGACCCATCTGGAGATCAAACTCTATCTCGCGCGCCTTGGGCAAAAGGGCATGGACGAAGACCTGAGCCGTCGGTCTATGGAACTTGCCTCGATTTCATCCAGTCTGGATTCCGCATCTGATGCCATCACGCGGATTATGCTGGAACTCGCCAAGCGACTTGATCTGCAAAACTTACAATTCTCGTCCCAGGGTCGCGAGGAAATCCGTGATTTCACGGACCGCGTTCAAGGCAATGTGCAGCTCGCCCTGAATGTGATGATGAACCAAAACCCAGCCGAAGCCCGCGAACTTGTGGCGGCCAAGGAAAAAGTGCGCAAAGTCGAGCAAAAACTTCAGCGCAGCCATATTGGTCGCCTTCGGGATGGGCTGTCCGAGAGCATAGAAACGAGCAACATCCATCAGGAAACGCTTCGCGCATTAAAGCAAATCAACACAGCATTTTCGATGGTCGCTCACCCCATTCTGTTAAAGTCTGGTGACCTCCTAAAAAGCCGTCTCACTTAGGATGGCTTCTTCAATTCAAATCGGCTTCGAGGTGCAAAGGCTATTGCACCTCTCTTCTATTTGTGCGGGGTCGACCTAAGAATTTGCTTCTGTACGCTTCAACAAAGTCGTTGCGGCAAGCCGACCGAAGCTATTGGCAGCCTGCGGGCTTGCACCTGTGACGAGGCGGCGGTCAACGTGAGTCGAACTGTCGGCTTTTTTGTTGATTGTTTGCACGCCCAATGCGTTCAGCTTTTCGCATACCCACCACGGCATTGGTCCGGGTAAATATCCGATTATCGGCGTTTGCTTGTCCACCGCATCTGGGAAAACGGTGATCTTATAGCCGTCATACAAGAAGCCAGCGTCGTTATTCGCAGCCAACAACGCAGCGGGACCGTGACACAAAGCGAGGGTATGAAGGCCTGCGTTGTGCGCCCAGTGCAGTACTTTGCCCAGATCAGCATTATTGGGTAACCCAAGCATCGCGCCGTGGCCGCCGGGGATGAACACTGCGGCATATGGGGCGTCATCTGTCATCGAATTTGCTGCAAAATCGGCAAGGCTACCAGGGTTCTGAAATGCGTCGGCAAAGTCACGGTACAGCTTTTGGATATCTCCGTCTTCCGCGGGCATCGCCCATTCTTCGATTGCAACAGGCGCGCCAGTCGGTGTGATAACGTCAATCTCGAACCCTGCGTTCATCAGATGCAACATCGGCAGGCCCATCTCGACGGGGTGGTTCCCTGTCGAGAACTTCTTGCCGTTGGCCATCGTCAAGTTGCGCTCTTCGGTGCAAACCATGAGGACGCGGTTGCGGGTGCCCTCATAGCATTCCGTGTAGGCACCACCATCGTAGTCAGTGGTGGATGATGTACCCAGTTTGATCGCAAGGGGCGACGGGCTAAATGCACCGTCGGCTGTCAGTTGCGGTTGTGCACCGAAGATTTTACGAAGGAAGCCCATATCAGTTTACCTCCGTCACGATGGTGTCGTGCGATTTGCGAACCTTATCCATTGGAAGCAACCAATCGCCGGTTGGATCGCGGTAGCCCAAAGGCATCAAGACGATGGACCGCAAACCACGTTCTCTCAAGCCAAGGATGGCATCCACCGCATCAGGGTCAAACCCCTCCATTGGTGTGCTGTCGACCTCTTGTTCTGCTGCGGCGACCAGCGCGATACCAAGCGCTATATAAGCTTGGCGCGCCGCGTGGGCATAGTTTATCTCCGCATCGCGAGACAAGTAGTTGGACTTCAGGTTGTCATAATAGGCGTGCAGCATCGGCAGATCGCCACGCGCCTCAACGTTCAGGCCCACGACTTCGTCGATACGCTCGGCGGTGTAGTTGTCCCACGCGGCGAAAACCAAGACATGAGACCCATCTGTGATCTGAGCCTGTCCGCCTGCGGCCTCGGCAATTTTGCGACGGATCTCAGCGTTCCTTACGACCAACAACTCAAACGGCTGCGTGCCACTGGACGTCGGCGCCATGCGGACGGCCTCAATGATTGCATCAACTTTCTCCTGTGGGACAGCCTTGGCGGCGTCCATCTTTTTGGTTGCATAGCGCCAGTTCAGAAGATCATGGAGTGGTTTGGCTGTCATGGGGTCAGGTCCTATTGTAAGTGCCTAGGGTGGTAGGTATATATTTGTTACCGACTATCTATGGGGAACCAGATTGTGCCGCAAGAAGGCACATTTCTGAACCTCGGTTACACAAGGGGAACCGCCATGCTGGACGACGAACGCTGCCCCGATTGTAAGCGCATTAACGAAGTTCTGTCGCGGGTCGGCGATCGGTGGAGCGTGCTGGTCGTGATCTCTTTGGCCGAATATGGAACGCTGCGGTTCAATGAACTCAAGCGCAACCTTGGCATCTCGCAACGCATGCTCAGTTTGACGCTGAAAGAGCTCGAGCGCGACGGCCTTGTGAACCGGACTTACCATCCAACAATCCCGCCGAAGGTCGAATACAACCTGACTGAGATGGGACAGTCGTTTCGCAAACCTGTCAGTGCCTTAGGGTATTGGGCGCTGGAAAACCTATCCAGGATCGATGATGCGCGCGAGACCTATGACGAGGCCGTCGCAAAGTAGGCACCCATCCCATAAGTCTAGGTTCTTCCTGGGAAAGCAGATGTTAGCGTTGGCTTGGCGAATTCGCACATTGTCCGGCAGAACTTGAGTTCAATCAAATGTTGATTTTGCGCGTGCAACGAATGGCAGGAATGCGGATTGCAACCTCAGCATTTGGAGGTCATGCTCAAAGTCCGCTATGGGCCGTGAACGTCATTCGATCTGATTGGCATTTTGGTAGAGTGCGCCTTTTCGTCGCTTTTTTGATTCGGGAGAAAAGCTGAAACAAACTGTGACACTAAACTAAGTGCTGGTTTTTACGATGCAAACTAAGCAAGGCGAGCAAGCGGCTGAGATTGGTTGTGGGCAATATCGTTGGTATGCGCTTTCAACTATTCTTGAAAACGAATATTTATCGGTGTGTTAACTGTGTAACTTGGTGGAGCCTAGGGGAGTCGAACCCCTGACCTCTTGCATGCCATGCAAGCGCTCTCCCAACTGAGCTAAGGCCCCTATCTGGCTGCGTTCTAGGCAGCGGTGGGGGCGAGATCAAGTGAAAAGATCACGCCCGCCTCATGTCTTAGTCTTCGTCGTTTGTGGCGACGTCGGCAAGCTCATCAAGGGAGACTGTGTCGTCGTCATCGTCGAGCACATCATCACCCAGATCGGCGTCAACGTCTTCATTATCGACGTCATCATCGAGCACCAGATCTTCATCCTCCGCCGCCTCTTTCGCCTTTTTGGACTGTGCGTCTTCAGCGTCTGCGACCATTGTGCGGGTCTTGGACGTATCAACGGTCACTTCGTTGCCGGTGTAAGGGCTGATAATTGGATCTGCGTTCAGATCGTAAAAGCGTTTGCCGGTTTCTGGGCAGACACGTTTGGTTCCCCATTCTTCCTTCGGCATAATCGATTCCCTTTTAATCTTGGATGCGCTTGCAGTGGATCGTCGCCAACTGCCATAAGCATCGCGTGGTGTCAAAGGCTTTGACACGTTTCAACTTCGAAGGGTGGACATGGGTCGCGAGATCACGGTTGGCAACCCCCCAATTCCTGTTCAGGTGAAGCAGTCGCGCCATGCGCGGCGGTTGAGCTTGCGCGTGTCCCGTTTGGACGGGAAGGTCTCGCTCACCGTGCCGTCGTTTAGTTCTGACCGGGAGGTCTCTGGCTTTCTGGCAGAGAAGGAAAGTTGGCTGCGCAAGCACCTGAACGACATTGCACCGCCGACGCCGCTGCGCATTGGCGGCACCGTGCTCTTGGGGGGCATCGACGTGCCGATTTTGGGCGGGGATGTGAAGCGCGCGGCACTGCGTGATGGCGTTATTGTGGTGCCGCAAGACCCCGCTACTGTTGCGCCACGGATCAAGGCGCTTTTCAAGCTGAAGGCGCGGGATGCCTTGGTGGCAATGTCGGATCACTATGCGGGCGTATTGGAACGCTCCTACACGCGGATCAGTCTCCGCGATACGCGGTCGCGGTGGGGGTCTTGTTCGTCAGAGGGCGTGCTGATGTATTCATGGCGGCTGATCATGGCGCCGGACGATGTGCTGAATTATGTCGCCGCACATGAAGTGTGTCATTTGGTTGAGATGAACCATTCTGCAGCGTTCTGGGGCCATGTCGCGGAGTTGATGCCGGATTATCAGGTGCATCGGCGATGGTTGCGGGAGAATGGCAATCAATTGCACCGCTATGATTTTGGGAATTGACCCTGTGCGCCTTTGTGATCACAAAAGGGCATGATCGCACCCAAGCCGCAAGATTCCACGAGTGCCGCACATGAGCGGGTCTACCGCGCGTTGCGCAGCCGGATTATGCATGGAGAAATTCAACCTGGTGCAGCGTTGACACTGCGCGGGATTGGGGCGGAGTTTGAGGTGTCGATGACGCCCGCGCGGGAGGCTGTGCGGCGGTTGGTGGCGGAAGGGGCCTTGTCCCTGTCATCCTCTGGCCGCGTGTCGACGCCGGAGCTGTCGAATGACCGGATTGAAGAGCTCGCCGCGCTGCGGGCCTTGTTGGAACCGGAGCTGGGCAGCCGTGCCTTGCCGCGGGCGCATTTGGCGCTGATCGAGCGGTTGGAGCAGATCAACGGGCGCGTGTCCCAAATGATCGCACGGCATGATGCGGCGGGGTATATTCGGATGAATTTGGAGTTCCACCGGACGCTTTATCTGCGGGCGCAGGCGCCAGCTATCCTAGCGTTGACTGAAACGGTTTGGCTGCAGCTTGGCCCAACGATGAGGGCGCTTTACGGGCGGCTCAATCGGACCGAACCTCCTGCAAGCCATCGGATGATCTTGGGCGCATTGAAAGCCGGTGATGAGCCGGGATTGCGGCTAGCGATCCGCGCGGATGCGACCAAGGGCTTGCGGATGTTAAAGGGGTAGCGGGCCCCGCCCGCCCACCCCTTTTGGGGGTTCCACCCCTGGCCTTGCGGCCTCCCCCCGGGGACATTTGGGGCAAGAGAAAGTTACATGTGGATTGCGCCGTCGCCACAGGCGAGGGCGGCTTCGCGCACAGCCTCAGAGTAAGTAGGGTGTGCGTGGCAGGTGCGGGCTAGGTCTTCAGCCGCTGCGCCAAATTCCATTGCGACGCAAATTTCATGAATGAGATCGCCGGCCATTGGGCCGATGATGTGCGCGCCGAGGATGCGATCGGTGGCTTTGTCGGCGAGGATTTTCACGAAGCCGTCGCCTGCAAAGTTGGCCTTTGCTCGGCCGTTTCCCATGAAGGAGAACTTACCGACTTTATACGCACGCCCTTGATCCTTCAGGGTTTCTTCGGTTTCGCCGACGCTGCTCACCTCTGGATTTGTGTATATGACGCCGGGGATCACGTTGTAGTTAACGTGGGGGTGTTGGCCCGCGATCCCTTCGGCGCAGGCTATGCCTTCATCCTCGGCTTTATGGGCGAGCATCGGGCCGATGATGGCGTCGCCGATGGCGTAGATGCCGGGCACGTTGGTTTGGTAGCGCGCGTCAGTTTTGATCTGGCCGCGGTCGGTCATTTCTAAGCCCAGCTCGGCCAGCCCCATACCATCCGTGTACGGGCGGCGACCGGTGGCGAGGAGGACGGCATCCGCGGTCATGATATGTTCGCTGTCGTCCTTGCGCAGTTTATAAGTGACCTCGGCCTTTTGGCCTTTCTTCTTGGCGGACTGCACGGCGGCGCCCATGATGAATTTCATGCCTTGTTTTTTCAGCATGCGTTGGAAGGTTTTGGCGACCTCACCGTCTTGGCCGGGGGTGATTTGGTGTAGGAATTCGATGACTGTCACCTTGGCCCCGAGCCGCGCGTAGACGGAGCCCAGTTCAAGCCCGATTACACCGCCGCCGATGACGACAAAAGTCTTTGGAATCTTTGGTAATTTCAATGCGCCTGTGGAGGTCACGACGGTTTTTTCGTCAACCTCCACACCCGGCAGATCGGTGGGGGTGGAGCCAGAGGCGATAATGATGTTTTTGGCCTCATGCACCTCGTTACCGACTTTCACTTTTCCGGCCTCAGGGATGGATCCCCAGCCTTTCAACCAGTCGACCTTGTTCTTTTTCATCAAAAACTCCACGCCGCCGGTGTTCTGGCCGATGGTATCGGTCTTGTATTGCAGCATCTGCTTCCAATCGACCGAAGGCGCCTTCCCTTTGAGGCCCATTTTAGCGAAGTTCTCTTCGGCTTCGTGGAGCATTTCCGTGGCGTGGAGCAGCGCCTTGGACGGGATGCAGCCAACGTTGAGGCAGGTGCCGCCCAATGTCTCCCGTCCTTCAACAATTGCGGTTTTTAGGCCCAGTTGGGCGCAGCGGATGGCGCTGACATAGCCGCCGGGTCCGGCGCCGATTACGATCACGTCATAGCTGGCCATGGGAGACTCCTTTTTCCTTATTTTACGCGTACACTGGGCGTACACAGAGCGTATGTACAGATGTGCATCAGATCCATACTGACAGCACCATTGCAAGGGTTGCGAGAAAGCCCACAAACCAGATGAGAGAGCGCCACGGCGCCCATCCGAAAAAGTTGGCAGGGACATAGAGGGCGCGGGCACCAAGGTAGGTCCACGCGCAGATTTCTGAAAAGCGGGTCGCCTTGTCACCCAGCACCACTACGACCACGGCGGCGGTGAAGAGGATCAGCGCTTCGAAATGGTTGTTCATCGCGCGGTAGGGGCGCGCGGGCTTGTCGGCGAGTTGGCTGGCGAGCGGGCCGCCCAAGTGGGATTCGTCACGGGCCGACATGGTTTTGCTCGGGCCGAGGTCAGGGTTCGCGGCGATGGACATCAGTGTGAAATGAAGCGCCTGAAGCAGGACCGCGAGGGCGAGGATGGTGAGTTCATTGGTCATTTCTTAACTGCCGATAGACTTTGTGAATCCACCAAGGATACCGCCAATTGCGTTCCCAACCCGGTTGTAGTCGACCTTACCGGAAATTACTTTACTGACGGCTTTGGCCACGGAAACTGACTTTTGCCCTATTTCAACTGTGTTGCCCAACATGTGCATGCCAAGTGAAGTTAAGACTGGATTTAACACATATCCTGATGCCGTTGAGTCGACAAAACGCTGTAGATTTGTGTAGCGAATAAACCCTTCGGCTCTTAACCAATCGACACACTGGAAAAAGAAGTTTCCGAATTCTTCGGGAAGCCCAAGATCCTTAAAATTCAATTCCGACTCTCGGAGACCGTTTTCAATTAAGCGTTCCAAGATTTTTGCGATAACCAACTCGCTTTTTGAAAGTACATTCATGTTGTCGTTGCGCCCGGCATCGCCGGGCAGCGCCCGGACCTACCCCTGAGGGGAAGGCGCTTCACGTCCACCCCTGAGGTCCGCGCGATGCCCTTATGTGCGGCGCGGAACATTTGATCAAAGATCCATCAACAACCGGCGTGGATCCTCAAGCGCTTCTTTCACGCGCACAAGGAAGGTCACAGCACCTTTGCCGTCGACGATCCGATGGTCGTAGCTCAGGGCCAGATACATCATCGGACGGATCACGACCTCTCCGTTGACAGCCATTGGACGCTCTTGGATTTTGTGCATGCCGAGGATGCCGGACTGAGGCGGGTTCAGGATCGGGGAGGACATCAGGGAGCCGTAGACACCGCCGTTGGAGATGGTGAAGGTGCCGCCCTGCATCTCTGCCATCGACAGCTTGCCGTCGCGAGCTTTCGCGCCTTTTTCGGCAATCGCTTTCTCGATCGCAGCGAAGGACATGGCGTCGGCGTCGTTGATCACGGGCACCACAAGGCCGGTTGGTGTACCGGCTGCGATGCCTATGTTGACGTAGGATTTGTAGACGATGTCGGTGCCGTCAATCTCTGCGTTCACTTCTGGCACTTCTTTCAGTGCGTGGCAGCAGGCCTTGGTGAAGAAGGACATGAAGCCGAGCTTCACGCCGTGCTTCTTTAGAAAGAGGTCTTTGTATTCGTTCCGAAGTGCCATCACCTCTGTCATGTCGACCTCGTTATAGGTGGTCAGCATGGCGGCGGTGTTCTGGCTGTCTTTCAGACGCTTGGCGATGGTCTGACGCAGGCGGGTCATCTTTACTCGTTCCTCGCGCGCGGCTTGATCGGCTGGCACCGGGGCACGTTGGGCGGGCGCGGTCGGCGCAGCCGCCTGGGCTGACGTGCTGAGGGCGTTCAAGACATCCTCTTTCATAACGCGGCCGCCTTTGCCGGTGCCCTGCACGTCCGTCAGGTTGTTCTCTTCCATCAGTTTGTTGGCTGAAGGGGCGTTTTTGACGTCTTTCGCGGTGGGGGTTACGGGCTTATCAGAGCCCCCTGCGGGGGCCGCCTCTGCGCTCGCGTCGGCGTTCGCCTCCGGCGCTGGAGCGGCGGGTGCTTCGCCTTCTGAAATTTGCGCCAAGAGCGCATCCACGCCAACAGTGTCGCCTTCGACAGCGACGATTTCAGAGAGGGTGCCGGCCACGGGGCTTGGCACTTCGACCGTCACTTTGTCGGTCTCAAGCTCGCAGAGCATCTCATCAACAGCGACGGCATCGCCAGGCTTTTTGAACCATGTGGCGACGGTCGCCTCTGTCACGGATTCACCAAGGGTGGGGACGCGAACTTCGGTGCTCATTTCTTTGATCCTTTGATGGTCAGCGCTTCGTCAACGAGGGCTGCTTGTTGGGCTTTGTGCTGGCTGGCGAGGCCAGTCGCAGGGGAGGCCGAGGGGGGGCGTCCCACGTAAACGGGGCGGGTGTGTTTGGCTTTGATCCGCGTCAGCACCCATTCGAGGTTTGGTTCCATAAAGGACCATGCGCCTTGGTTGCGCGGTTCTTCCTGACACCAGACCATTTCGGCGTTCTTGAAGCGCTCAAGCTCCTTGACGGAGGATTGCGCAGGGAACGGATAGAACTGTTCGTAGCGCATGATGTAGATGTCATCGATGCCACGGGCGTCGCGTTCTTCCAGCAAATCATAGTATACCTTGCCGGAGCAAATCACGAGGCGTTTGATCTTGCTATCCGCCACAAGTTTGGTGTCGGAGTTGCCATATTCCGCATCATCCCAAAGGACGCGATGGAAGCTGGACCCTTTGGTGAATTCTTCCGTTTTGGAGACGGCCAGTTTGTGCCGGAGCAGGGACTTTGGCGTCACGATGATCAGCGGCTTGCGGTAGTCGCGGTGGATTTGACGGCGCAGCAGGTGGAAGTAGTTCGCAGGTGTCGTGCAATTGGCCACGATCCAGTTGTCCTGACCACACATCTGCAAGAAGCGTTCGAGGCGGGCGGAGGAGTGTTCGGGCCCTTGGCCCTCGTAGCCGTGTGGTAGCAGGCAGACGAGGCCGGACATGCGCAGCCATTTCGACTCCCCAGAACTGATGAACTGGTCAAACATGATCTGCGCACCGTTGGCGAAGTCGCCGAACTGCGCTTCCCAGAGCACGAGCGCGTTGGGTTCGGCCAGGGAGTAGCCGTATTCAAAGCCCAAAACCGCGTATTCGGACAGCATGGAATCGATGACGTCGTACTGCGCTTGGCCTTCACGGATGTGGTTGAGCGGGTAATACCGTTCTTCCGTTTCTTGGTTGATGAAGGCGGAGTGGCGTTGGGAGAAGGTTCCGCGTGTGCAATCCTGACCGGAGAGGCGGACAGGGTAGCCTTCGAGCGCGAGAGAACCGAATGCCAGCGCTTCGCCCGTGGCCCAGTCGATGCCTTCGCCCGATTTGAATATCTCTTGCTTGGATTTGATCAAGCGGCCCACAGTTTTGTGGAGGGGGAACCCCTCTGGCACGGTTGTCAGTGCTTTGCCGATGTCCTTGAACGCGGCTTTGCTGATCGCGGTTTCGCCGCGCTGGTATTCCTCACCCCGTTTGTCAAGGTGGGACCAGCGGCCGTCGAGCCAGTCGGCCTTATTGGGTTTGAAGTTTTTGCCGGCCTCAAACTCTTCATTCAGGTGCGCTTGGAACGCGGCTTTCATGTCCTCAATCTCGCCCTCTGGGATCAGCCCGTCTTCGACGAGCCGTTCGGTGTAGAGGGTGAGGGAGGTTTTGTGCGTCTTGATCTTTTTGTACATCACCGGGTTGGTGAACATCGGCTCATCGCCTTCGTTGTGACCGAAGCGGCGGTAGCAGATGATGTCGAGCACGACGTCTTTGTGGAACTTTTGGCGGAACTCGGTCGCGACGCGGGCGGCGTGGACGACCGCCTCTGGATCGTCGCCGTTCACGTGGAAAATCGGGGCTTCCACCATCAGGGCGATGTCGGTTGGGTAGGGGCTGGAGCGGCTGAAGTGCGGCGCGGTGGTAAAGCCGATTTGGTTGTTGACCACGATATGCATCGTGCCGCCTGTTTTGTGACCTTTGAGGCCGGAGAGGCCGAAGCCTTCGGCCACGACGCCTTGGCCTGCGAAGGCCGCATCACCGTGAAGGAGGATGCCCATGACTTTTGTGCGGTCTTCGTCGTTCTTTTGGTCCTGCTTGGCGCGGACCTTGCCCAGCACAACGGGGTTCACCGCCTCTAGGTGGCTTGGGTTCGCGGTCAGTGACAGGTGCACGTTGTTGCCGTCGAAAGAGCGGTCGGAGGAGGCGCCGAGGTGGTATTTCACGTCGCCAGAGCCGTCGACATCTTCGGGCTTGAAGCTGCCGCCTTCAAATTCGTTGAGGATCGCGCGGTAAGGCTTTTCCATCACGTTGGCGAGGACGGAGAGACGCCCGCGGTGCGGCATGCCGATTACAATATCCTCAAGCCCCAACTGTCCGCCGCGCTTGATGATCTGTTCCATCGCGGGGATCAGGCTTTCGCCGCCATCAAGGCCGAAGCGTTTCGTGCCCATGTATTTGACGTGCAGGAATTTCTCGAACCCCTCTGCCTTTACCATGGAGTTCAGGATCGCTTTGCGGCCTTCCTTGGTGAAGGCAATCTCTTTGCCGTAACCTTCAATCCGTTCTTTCAGCCAGCTCGCCTCTTCTGGGTCGGAGATGTGCATGTACTGCAACGCGAAGGTGCCGCAATAGGTCCGCTGCACGATGGCAAGGATTTCGTTCATCGTCGCGATTTCGAGGCCAAGAACGTTGTCGATGAAGATTGGGCGGTCCATGTCGGCGGGGGTGAAGCCATAGGATGCTGGATCGAGCTCAGGATGCGGTTCGTTGGCGCGCATGCCGAGCGGATCGAGGTCAGCAATCAAGTGCCCCCTGATCCGGTAGGCGCGGATGATCATCAGCGCGCGGACGGAGTCGAGAACAGCATCGCGGACTTGGCTTTCATCCAGCGTGACGCCTTTTTCTGCGGCTTTGTCTTTGATCTTTTGGCCAGCCGCTTTGGGTTCTGCAGGCCATTGGCCGTCGAGGGCGGCGGTCAGATCATCGGCGGGCTGCGGCGGCCAATCGGCGCGCGCCCAACTTGGGCCTGCGGCCTCTGCCTTGGCATCCCCCAGCGACCGGAAGAACGCCTGCCAGCTTTCATCAACTGCTCCGGGGTTGTCGGCGTAGCGGGCATAGAGCTGTTCCACGTATTCCGCATTGTGCCCTTGCAGAAAGGACGAGGAATGAAAGACGTCGTTCGGGGATTGGTCGTTCATGAGGGGACCTCATTGGGGTTGGGGCCAAAACGGTTGGTGCCGGGTTCAGAAGGGACGATCAACATGCCAATAATCGGACAAATAGACATAAGCCTTGTGAGCAAAGCGAAAAGATAGGCGGGGACAAGTACCAGCAAAGCAAGGATGCCCATTATGAACGCAATCCCAAGGAGTAGGGTTATCAGGCTGAACCAAGATAGAGCTTGGAAGGCGATCCACAGCATTATGACTGGCAAAAATGGATAAAGAATCTGATGTCCTTCTTCGCCCATATCCTGCAATCGCCGCGACCCTGCAGCGAGAAATGGAATTGAGACGAAGATGAGAAGGAGCATCCGCCATCCGCCATAAAACTCGAACTTGCCCCAACCGATGTTCCAGCACGCGATAATCGTTGGCAAAATGCCAATTGGAGCAAACCACCAAAACTCTGAACGGATTGCGCGACCTTTGAATATCAAAGGCTTTTTGATGCCATGCATGATTGCTTCTCGGGGGCCCATCAATCTCAGCTTCTCAGCTTCTCAGCTGCTCAAACGGCGCAGCGCTTGTAGTGCCACGCCGACGGCTGGTCGCGGCCCTCAGTGAGTTGAGCAACCGGTCCAACATTTATTTAGCAATCGCTTCCAGCACGGCCTCACCCAGTGTAGCTGGGCTATCGGCCACGACGATGCCCGCGGACTTCATCGCTTCAATCTTGCTTTCCGCGTCGCCTTTGCCACCGGCGACGATCGCGCCCGCGTGGCCCATGCGGCGGCCTGGAGGTGCGGTGCGGCCTGCGATGAAGCCAGCGGTAGGCTTCCAACGGCCTTTCTTGCGCTGTTCGGTCAGGAATTCGGCAGCTTCTTCTTCCGCGGTGCCGCCGATTTCGCCAATCATGATGATGGATTCTGTCTCATCATCATCAAGGAACATGTCGAGGACGTCGATATGCTCCGTCCCTTTAATTGGATCGCCGCCAATGCCCACAGCTGTAGACTGGCCCAGGCCGCTGTCAGAGGTTTGCTTGACGGCCTCATAGGTCAGCGTGCCGGAGCGGGACACAACGCCAACGGAGCCGCGTTTGTGGATGTGGCCGGGCATGATGCCGATTTTGCAGGCGTTTGGTGTGATGATGCCGGGGCAGTTCGGACCGATGAGGCGAGAGCCGGAGCCTTCCAAAGCGCGCTTGACCTTCATCATGTCGAGCACGGGGATGCCTTCAGTGATGCAGATGATGAGTTCCATCTTTGTGTCGATCGCCTCGAGGATGGAGTCCGCTGCGAAGGGCGGCGGGACATAGATGACGGAGGCGTTGGCTCCTGTCGCGAGCTTTGCTTCGTGGACGCTATCGAACACAGGCAGGCCGAGGTGGGTTTGACCGCCTTTGCCCGGTGTCACGCCGCCAACCATCTTGGTCCCATAGGCTTGGGCCTGTTCGGTGTGGAACGTGCCTTGGGACCCGGTGAGGCCCTGACAGATGACTTTGGTGTTTTCGTCGACAAGGATGGCCATGTGCGTTTCCCTTAGAATTGTTTGGCTTGGGTACGAAGGGTGTGGCCTTCGTCGTTTTCGGTGAATTCGATGGTTAAGGTGATGGTGACGGTGCCGTCTTGGACCCAATCCCAGATTACGCCGCCATCGGTGTAGTCCGCCTCTGGCAGCGGATCGAATTCGGCTTCGACGTGGGTGATGAGACCATCATAAAGGTCCGCCCCGTCGCCGCCAATGGCGGGGGAGATCGTGAGCGTGCAGGTGCCGCCTTCCCAATTGCCATCAAAGGTGGCGAGGATGTCGCTGTCCGTAGGGCTGAAGGCAAAATCGGTGCCTGCTTCCGCCGCATCCCAGCCGAAGGCCGTGTCAAAGAGAAGAAACTCTTTCTCCATTAGCGGGGTGAGTTTAGGGGAACAGGTCGCCATGAACACATGTCCGATCTGGGCCGCGCTGGGCGAAGTGTTCATCGGGCTGCCTTGAGGGTCGGCGGTTGCGGTGGTGGCCGCAATGACCAATACGCCAACAGCACGACCGCAGCCCCCGCGAGAGGACAGCTGTGAAGTGCTTTGAATGTGGGGTTTGCTTACTGGAGTGTGTAAGGCAATACGGCTTTTGGTCCGCAGCGCAAGTCGCCACCCGTCATGTATTGCGCGTAGGCACCAAACTCCGGGCAGGATGTTACGCCGGTTTTGGCCCGCGTCACGCCCTCTGTCCCGCTCATACAAGCGCTCAAACCGATCAAGGCTACCATTGGCAGCATCATCTTCGAAATTGTCATAACCATTGACCTTTCCACACCGTGGTCCCACGCCCAATCGACGCTTCAAAGAAGTCGCCAGAGATTCGACGGCTCCTTCCTGACGCGGCGAGCGGGTGGTTTTGGGGTGGAAATCGGGCAATGTCATGACGTCTCGCCTGCCATTCTAGCCTTTGACCGCGTGCACGATTTTTTGTGCGCCGTCTTTCAAATCGTCCGCAGCGATCACATCAACATCGGAATTGTTGATGATGTCCTTGCCTTCTTGGACGTTTGTGCCTTCGAGACGGACAACCAGCGGAACCTTGAGGCCCACTTCTTTCACGGCTTCAACGACGCCTTCGGCGATCACGTCGCAGCGCATGATGCCACCGAAAATATTGACGAGGATGCCTTTGACGTTGGGGTCGGAGGTGATAATTTTGAACGCCTCGGTGACCTTTTCTTTTGTCGCGCCGCCGCCCACGTCGAGGAAGTTCGCAGGCTCTGCGCCGTAGAGTTTGATGATGTCCATTGTGGCCATCGCAAGACCAGCGCCGTTGACCATGCAGCCGATTTCGCCGTCGAGGGCGATGTAGTTGAGGTCAAACTTGGAGGCGGCGAGCTCTTTCTCGTCTTCTTCAGTCTCATCGCGCAGGGCGGCAACGTCGGCGTGGCGGTAGACCGCATTGCCATCGAAAGACACTTTAGTGTCGAGCACTTTCAGGTCGCCTTTGTCAGTGACGATGAGGGGGTTGATCTCCAACATCTCCATGTCTTTCTCGATGAAGGCTTTGTAAAGGATGCCCATCAGGTTGACGCATTGCTTGACCTGCTGGCCCTTGAGGCCAAGCGCGAAGGCCACGCGGCGGCCATGGTATGGTTGATAGCCTGTGGCTGGATCAACGGTGAAGTTTAGGATTTTTTCAGGGGTGGAGGCTGCGACCTCCTCAATGTCCATACCGCCTTCGGTGGAGCAGACGAACCCCACGCGGGACGTGGCACGGTCGACGAGGAGGGCGAGGTACATTTCTGTTTCGATGTCAGAACCGTCTTCGATGTAGATGCGATTGACCTGCTTGCCTGCAGGACCGGTTTGATGGGTCATGAGGGTGCGGCCTAGCATCTTTTTGGCTTCTTCGGCGGCTTCCTGCACCGATTTGGTCAGGCGGACACCGCCCGCTTCGCCGGCGTCGGCTTCTTTGAACTTGCCTTTGCCGCGCCCACCTGCGTGGATCTGCGCCTTTACGACCCAGAGGGGGCCATCAAGCTCACCCGCTGCCGTTTTCGCGTCTTCGGCTTTGAGGACCGCGCGGCCGTCGCTGACGGGTGCCCCGAAATCGCGCAGAAGCGCTTTGGCTTGATATTCATGGATGTTCATAGCGATCCCTCGGCTGGTTCGATTTTGGACACTGAACCACAAATAGGAAGCCAGAAAAACTAGAACAGGGGGCGGATAGGTGAAAAAGCGACATTTGTGATCACACGTCAGAAAAGTGTGATCACAAATATGTGGAATGTTATGAAAGCCTCGCGCGAATGCTATGAAAAGCCTGTAATTCTTTGAGTCGCGGCAACAAAAAAGCGCCCGTCGATGCGGGCGCTTTTGAGGATATTTGTTTTGGGATGTTAGCCCAGAGAGCTATCGATGCACTTACAGGCGTCGACCAAGCCCTTCACGGCGTCGACGGATTTGTCGAACATTGCTTGTTCGTCTTTATTCATCTTGATCTCGACCACACGCTCGATCCCGCCGGCACCAATGATGGTCGGGACGCCGACATAGATGCCGTCTTGGCCATACTGACCGTCAACATGTGCCGCGCAAGGCAGCAGGCGCTTTTGGTCTTTGAGGTAGGCTTCGGCCATTTCGATGCCGGAGGTGGCAGGCGCGTAGAAGGCGGAGCCCGTTTTTAGTAGGCCAACGATCTCAGCGCCGCCGTCGCGGGTGCGTTGGATGATTGCGTCGAGCTTTTCTTGCGTGGTCCAGCCCATCTCTACCAGATCGGGGAGCGGGATGCCTGCGACGGTAGAATAACGGGCCAGTGGGACCATCGTGTCGCCGTGGCCGCCCAGAACGAAGGCTGTGACATCGCGCATGGAGACGTCAAACTCTTCAGCAAGGAAGTGACGGAAGCGTGCGCTGTCCAAAACTCCCGCCATGCCGCAGACCATGTTGTGCGGCAGACCGGAGAATTCGCGCAGTGCCCACACCATCGCGTCGAGCGGGTTGGTGATGCAGATGACGAATGCGTTCGGCGCGTGGGCGGCAATGCCTTCGCCCACAGATTTCATAACCTTGAGGTTGATGCCCAAAAGGTCATCACGGCTCATGCCTGGCTTGCGCGCAACACCGGCGGTGACGATGCAGACGTCCGCGCCTGAGATGTCGGTGTAGTCGTTTGTGCCTTTGAGAGCGACATCGATGCCAGCGACAGGGCCAGCCTCTGCGATGTCGAGGCCTTTGCCCCGTGCGATGTCGCCTTCTTCGGCGATGTCGAAGAGGACGACGTCGCCCAGTTCTTTGATTGCTGCGAGGTGTGCGAGGGTGCCGCCGATTTGTCCGGCACCGATGAGGGCAATCTTGGGTCTAGCCATGCGAGTCATCCTATACGACGTAGATTTCGGGGGTGTGACTAGTCGTTTGTGGCTGACCGTGCAAGTGCGCTGCGCTGCGGCGAGAGGCGAAAACTTCGACTGGACCGAGTTGCGTTAGGCGCCTGGATCCATGTTCGGGAGGTCTTTTGCGAGGTTTTGATAGTGCTCACTTGCAGCGACAATGCAAGTCAGGCTGGAACTTTGCGTGATCGTAATGGTCCAAGTGCCGGTGGTCTCTGACGCGAAAAGCTCATGGAGGCTGTTGTCGCCATTTAGCGCTGCAATATGCCTGCTTTAATAACAGATTTCGGCCAGTCTTTGCGCCACGGCGTCGCGCGGGCCGCAGTTGCCAGACTGGGCGGGCGCCATTTCTGCGGTCTCCAGCATGGCGCCTAATGCGAGGGAGGTCAGGAAGAGTTTCTGCTGCATGTTATCGTGCCTCAAATGGGTGGGTTGGAAAGAAGACGAAAAAATTGTTTCTTGTGCTTGGTGAAATTTGTCCCTGTTGCGCGGCACTTATTGGTTAATGGACCGTCACGCAGGGGAATTTGCCGCGATGCAGCAATTTTGGCTTGAATGATCTGTTCGAAATGGTTCATTCATGCGCAACATTATTTCGAGGTCGCCATGCAGAATCGTCCGACACGGTCCGCTCTCTACATTCCTGGCTCGCGCGCACGCGCGATTGAAAAGGCGCGGGGGTTGCCTGTGGATGTGATCCTGTTCGATCTAGAAGATGCGGTTGCACCGGATGAAAAGGCTGCGGCGCGGGAGACGATTGTGGCCGAGTTGGCGGCAGGCGGATTTGGGGTGCGGTATCGTGTCGTGCGGATCAACGCGCTCGACACGGAGTGGGGTGCTGATGACGCGGCGGCTTTGGAAGCGGCCGATTTTGATGCGGTGCTGTTGCCAAAAGTGGGTAGCGCTGCAGATGTGGACGCCTTGGCGGCTTTGCTGCCAGATCGGAAGATTTGGGCCATGATCGAGACGCCGCAAGGTGTTCTAAATGCATTGGAAATTGCAGGCTATCCGGCGTTGGAAGGGTTCGTGATAGGGACGAACGACTTGGCCAAGGAGCTGAACTCACGCGGTCGTGCTGCAATGACAACTGCGCTTCAGATGAGCCTCTTGGCCGCGCGGATGCACGGGGTCGTGGCGATTGATGGCGTCTATAACGCCTTCAAAGACGAAGACGGGCTGCGGGCGGAATGTGAAGAGGGGCGCCATTTTGGCTTTGATGGAAAATCGCTAATCCATCCAGCACAGGTTGAGATTGCCAATAACGTCTTTGGTCCAACAACGGCAGATGTGGATTTGGCGCAGCGGCAGATTGATGCCTTCAAAGGCGCTGTTGCTGCTGGTCAGGGTGTCGCAGTTGTAGACGGAAAGATCGTAGAAAACTTGCATTTGGAGACAGCCCGCGCGACGTTGGCGAAAGCAGAAGCTATCGCGATGTTGGAGGCGTCATGATCTTAATAGCAGCAGGTTTGATCCTTTGGAGTTTGGCTCACTTTTGGAAGCGTTACGCGCCTGACCACCGCGCCGGATTTGGGGAGCGGGGGAAGGCGATTGTCGCTCTTGCCTCAGTCGCGGCGATTGTTTTGATGGTCATTGGCTACCGCGGTGCTGAGGGGACGTTTTATTGGGGGCGGTCGACCGCCCTGACGGGAATAAATAACCTTTTGATATTATTTTCTTTTTACTTGTTTGCAGCGAGTGGCGCGAAGACGCGGGTGACGAACTTTATCCGCCACCCACAACTGACGGCAGTTGTTATATGGAGTGTGGCGCATATCTTGGTGAACGGAGATAGCCCATCCTTCCTTTTGTTTGGTGGCTTGGCGGTTTGGGCCTTGGCGGAGATGGCTGTGATCAACCGTGCCGAAGGGCCTCGCGCTCCGTACCATGCGGTGCCAATCAAGAAAGAGGCAACAGCGCTTATTGTGACGGTCGTCGTCTTTTCAATCGTTTCGGCTGTTCACATTTGGCTCGGCTACAACCCGTTTGGATAAGACATGCAACTTTATCGGCTGCTGACAGAGGACGATACGGCCGCCTTTTGCCATAAGGTTTCGGACGCGATTTCAAAGGGTTGGACGCTTTACGGTGATCCAAAATATGCCTTTGACCATGCCAATGGCGTGATGCGCTGTGCGCAGGCTGTCGTGAAGGACGTGGACGCTGAGTATCATCCAGACATGAAATTGGGACAACAATGAGCAAGACCAATCCGGGCCGCTTTTTCGAAGACTATTCTGTAGGGCAGGTGATCCAGCACGCGGTGCCTCGCACCGTTTCGGGTGGGGAACGGGCGATGTATCATGCGCTCTATCCTGCACGTGGGGCACTTTATTCATCGGATGCATTCGCGCAGGATTGCGGGCTTGCGGCGTCGCCTGTCGATGATCTAGTCGCGTTCCATCTGGTGTTTGGCAAGACCGTACCGGATGTGTCGCTGAATGCGGTGGCGAATTTGGGCTATGCCGAAGGGCGGTGGCTGAAACCTGCTTGGCCCGGTGACACGCTGCGGTCATCATCGGAAGTCATTGGTTTGAAACAGAATTCCAATGGCAAAACCGGTGTCGTTTGGGTTCGGACCCGTGGCGAAAACCAACATGGCGAGATTGTTATGGAGTATGTCCGCTGGGTCATGGTGCGTCGGCGGAGCCCGGGTGATGCGCCCGAGGCGGTCATTCCAGAACTGGCGAAGTCGGTCGATGCGGCCGATCTGGTGGTGCCGGAAGGTTTGGATTTCTCCAACTATAATTTTACTCTCGCGGGAGAGCCGCACCGGATGTCGGATTACGCGGTGGGAGAGATTATCGACCACGTGGATGGTGTAACCGTCGAAGAGGCGGAGCATATGATGGCCACGCGCCTGTGGCAGAACACGGCAAAGGTTCATTTTGATGCGACCAACGGGCCGGATGGCAAACGCCTGATCTATGGCGGACATGTGATTTCGATGGCGCGAGCGTTGTCGTTCAATGGCTTGGCCAATGCACAGATTATGGTGGCACTTAACAGCGGCGCCCATGCGAACCCCTGTTTCTCTGGCGATACAATCCGCGCGTGGTCTGAGGTGCTGGATTTGGTTGAGACGGATGCGCCGGGCGTTGGTGCAGCGCGGCTGCGGCTGGTGGCGACCAAGGGCGCGGCGGGTGAATTGAAAGGCGACGACGGGAAGTATTTGCCCGATGTCCTGCTCGACCTTGATTACTGGGTTTTGATGCCGCTTTAGGCACTTGCTTTCGATTTGTGATCACGCCAAAATTGCCTGTGATCACATATCTGAGAAAAAGTGACGCAGATGGGGCTTTCTGTCAAAAATTGACACAAGCTTGCGTGACTCCAGCGCGTGTTTGGTGCACATAGGCACGCAAGCAAAACGGCGTGTGTGCGTCGTACACCAATAGGGGAGTGCTATGGCAGACGTCAACAGGGGGAACCGGCCCCTTTCTCCGTTCATGATTGGGCCTTACTACCGCCCACAAATGACATCGATGTCGTCGATTATGGTGCGCATTACGGCGATTATCTCGCTAGGCGTCGCTGTGTTGATCGTCGCTTGGTTGGTTGCTGCGGCAACATCTGCTGATGCCTTTGCGATGGTGGACGGGCTGCTGCGCGTGGTTCTGGGCGATGTGATCTTCCTCTTCGCGACTTGGGCGATTTGGTATCACTTGCTGGGCCGCCTGCGTCATGTGATCTGGGATCTGGGCTATGGCATGGACGTCAAAACGGCCGAGGCGATGGGCCTGGTTATGTTCATTGGTGCGACGCTGCTCGCCATCCTTACTTTTATCGTCACCTAAGGAGCGCGCCATGAGATTTATGACTGACCGTAAACGCGCGCAGGGCCTTGGGGCATCAGGGCATGGCACGCATCACCACTGGCAGATGTTTGTGACATCGGTTTTGCTGTGTGCGCTTTTGCCGATTTTCATTTTCACTTTCGCCATCGGGTTTGGCGGTACGTATGAAGAGGTTCTGGCCTACTACAGCCGTCCGTTTCCCGCGATCGTGACCGCGTTGACTCTTGTTGTTGGATTGATCCACCTGCTGGGTGAGGCGACTGAAGCCATCGAGGATTATATCGGCGGCCGCGCACGGCATCTGACGCTGATTGCCGTGAACGGGCTTTGCTACACATTGATCGCTGCCGGGCTTTTTGCCTTGGTCAAGCTTGCCCTTTGATTTCCGCTGCAAGGAACATCTGAATGACAAAAGCATATGAATACGAGACGCATGAGTATGACGTCGTTGTCGTAGGTGCCGGTGGTGCGGGTTTGCGCGCCACGCTGGGCATGGCGGAGCAGGGGCTGCGCACGGCCTGTATCTCCAAAGTGTTCCCGACACGCTCCCACACGGTTGCCGCACAAGGCGGTATCGCGGCGTCCTTGGGCAACATGGGCCCCGACAGTTGGCAGTGGCACATGTATGACACTGTGAAGGGCTCTGACTGGTTGGGCGACACGGACGCGATGGAATACCTCGCCCGTGAAGCGCCAAAGGCTGTCTATGAATTGGAGCATTACGGCGTTCCCTTCTCCCGCACGGAAGAGGGCAACATCTACCAGCGACCTTTTGGCGGTCACACCACTGAGTTCGGTGAAGGCCCACCTGTGCAGCGGACCTGTGCCGCGGCGGACCGGACGGGCCACGCGATACTGCACACGCTTTATGGGCAGTCTGTGAAGCAGCAGGCCGAGTTTTTTATCGAGTATTTTGCGACCGATCTGATCATGTCCGATGATGGTCAGTGTCAAGGTGTTGTTGCGTGGAAGCTTGATGACGGCACCATGCATGTCTTTAACGCCAAGACGACCGTTTTGGCCACAGGCGGTTATGGCCGTGCCTATTTCTCCGCCACGTCTGCACACACTTGCACCGGCGACGGTGGCGGGATGGTCGCGCGTCAGGGTCTGCCTTTGCAGGATATGGAATTCGTTCAGTTCCATCCAACAGGGATCTACGGCGCGGGCTGTTTGATTACTGAGGGTGCGCGTGGCGAAGGCGGATACCTCACCAACTCAGAAGGTGAGCGGTTTATGGAGCGGTATGCGCCGACCTATAAAGACCTTGCCTCCCGCGATGTGGTGTCGCGCTGCATGACAATGGAAATCCGTGAAGGGCGCGGTGTCGGTGCCGATGGCGATCACATCCACCTCCATCTCAACCACTTGCCGCCAGAGACGCTTGATCTACGGTTGCCGGGCATTTCGGAAAGCGCGCGCATCTTTGCGGGTGTCGATCTGACGAAAGAGCCAATCCCTGTATTGCCGACCGTGCATTACAATATGGGCGGCATTCCAACGAACTATTGGGGTGAGGTGTTGAACCCGAACTCCAAGGATGAGGATGCGATTGTTCCTGGCTTGATGGCGGTTGGTGAGGCTGGCTGTGCCTCCGTCCACGGGGCGAACCGTTTGGGGTCAAACTCCCTCATCGACCTCGTGGTCTTTGGCCGTGCGGCCGCGATTAAAGCTGGCGAAGTAGTTGATGCGGACGCACCGAACCCAACCCTAAACCAAGCGTCTGTCGACGCGGCGTTCGACCGGTTTGATAACACGCGCTATGCGAAGGGTGATATCTCCACCGCTGAGCTGCGCCTGTCGATGCAAAAGGCAATGCAGAAAGACGCGGCGGTGTTCCGGACGGATAAGACGCTCGCCGAAGGTGTCAAAGAGATGAACAAGATCGCGGATCAGATGCCGCAGATAAAAGTCACAGATCGGTCGATGGTATGGAACTCCGACTTGATGGAGACGCTTGAACTGGGCAACCTGATGCCCAACGCGTTGGCCACTATTGTTGGTGCTGAAGCGCGGAAGGAAAGCCGCGGCGCGCATGCGCATGAGGACTATCCCGAGCGGGATGATGAGAACTGGCGTAAGCATTCGCTTATCTGGTTCAAAGGCAACAAATCAAAAATCGGATACCGCGGCGTTCACCTGAACCCACTTACCAGCCATAATGAGGGGGGTATCGATCTTAAAAAGATCGCACCTAAGGCGAGGGTATATTGATGTGCGGCATTATTTTGATGGGATGTGCAACCTTGGCGCTGGGTGGCTGCAATTTGGGCAGCTTGACCCCAGTGAACGCCACATTTGAGGAGCAGAGGATACTGATCCCCCAATGTGCGCGAGAGATTGGGGTCCCGTCGGATAGTGCTTTTGTTGTTGAAGAGACCAACGTTGCAGGTGGTGTGGACCTGACCGTTCAAGCGGGACTAAACGTGAGCCAAGACATGGCAAACAAGGTCAATGCCTGTAAGAACGACAAGCTGTTGTCGCTGGCCACGGGCAAGATTGAGAGCATAGACGCCGCGGCACAGTTTACCTCGGTCGGGTATCGCCGACCGAACAGCCTGATGGTGCCGCAGCCGTCCGGCCAATTTTGCCCAGTGGGTCGCGCGGTGATGTTTGCGGGCAGCTCTTACTGTTTGAAGAACTGATGCGTTGGTTCGCGGTTCTTGCAGCGATGGCGGTGACAGCCTGCACACTGATTGACCCCAACCACGCGGCGGACCGGTGTGAAGAGCGGGCGCGCGCCGCTCAAGGCCCTGAAGCATGGGTTGAGATTGGCGCAAACAGTTCGTCAGGCACCTTTGCCAGTGGCAATATTAGCGTCAGCAGCGATTTCTTGCGCGGCCTTGACCCTGTCGCAGTCTATGAGCGATGCGTGTTCGAGCTTACCGGCGAACTCCCCATCCGACCGCCTGTGCTGCGGGATCTTTAGGCGGGCGCACTTGAATGCCGATATACAAGACTGATGTCGGCCTAATTTATTTTTCACATGTTCCGAAATGTGCGGGCACTTCGGTTACAGAGTACCTTTAAGCGCGATTTGGAGCGCCTGCGTTTGAGGATTGGGCATATTTCAGGGATGCCGCTGCTCACCCGTGGACCCACACGTCCCACCAACACGTGACGATAGAAGCGCGGGATCGGCTTTTCCCTCCTTCCTTCTTTGATTTTGAGTTTGCAGTCGTGCGCAATCCGATCAAGCGGCTAGCAAGTGTTTATGGATTCCAAAAGCAAAACCAAAAGACGATTGGGCATCTTACGTCATTTAGCGGCTGGTTGAAACGGTTGCCCAAGGTTCTTGAAGATGCGCCATACACTTTTGATGGCCATGCTCTACCGAAAATTAAGTTCGATTCAGACGAAGTGACCGTGTTTCGTCTGGAAGACGGCTTGGAAGCGGTTGAGCATTGTTTGGACGACAGTTTTGGGGTGTACGCAGGAATGCTCGATTTTTGGGGCATGCCAAGAAAGCGAAGAAGTCCGTTCGGGTTTCAGCAAGCGATGAAGCCTTGATCCGTGAGATTTATCGGGCTGATTTCGAACGATTTGGCTATGATTGACCGGAGACGACCGGTGCGATTGCAGCTTCCTTGCCCGCCACCGTCAGAGAAGGGCGCACGGGGTGATTTCTATTTCGGTCCGTCTCTTGCCGCTGCGTTAGAGCGTCAGGACCATCCAGCATACCTGAGTTTTCAAAGGCGTGGTGACAGTTTGATCGAGCGGTTGGCGCATTTTCGACGAGTGCGCAGCGAATCCTTTCCCGATGACTGTATTGACCTGATCTTGCGTGGAAAGAGATATGCGCGGCCCAAATCGGACCGGTCTGCGCTTATGTGGTTGATTTCGCAAAGCGACACTTTTGGAGAGCGGGAGACGAAGCAGTACGTCCATATTTTTATGGCATCTGAGAAATCCCTACCGCTCGTTCGGTCCATGAACAGTGCGGCGGAGCTTTTATTGCAAGGCACGGATCCGGCGCATTTCTATCCCACGGACGAACTATCTGAGCCATTTGTCGTATTTGTTGGGAACCGAAAAAAGACGGAGCCTCGCCCTATAGTGAAAGCAAGCGTTAGTGCAGGATTCGACGTCAAAGTTCGGCGGCAAAATTGGGACAAGGTGGCCGGCGTCAACTATATGGGGCGTCATGTTCCGAACAGTGAACTGCGGTCAGTCTATGGGGCGGCTGGGGTGGTTTTGAATGACCACTGTGCGGGGATGCGGGAGCATCACTTTGCATCAAACCGCGTGTTCGACGTGCTAGCGACGGGTCGTCCGGTCGTAACGGAACAGATGAACGGCATTCCAGATGAATTGCATGGCGGCATCTACATGTATGACCGCCAACTTGATATTGGCAACGCGGTGCAAAAGGCTATCGGCGCGGACAAAAGGGAATTGCATAGGATTTCTCAGATCGTTCGCGAGCGGCACATTTTTGACAATCGTGCGCGCGTCATATCAGATGTAATCACAAAAATCTGAAATGTGCGCACGTCATTCACAATTGTGATCACTGGATGCAAAAACCTGCGCAAGCGCGGCATTTTGAACGGGAATTTTGCTTGGATTGCCCCCTGAATCAAAGTAGGTTCCGCGTAAGCATTAGGTGAGACCATGGTTCAATTCACACTACCCAAAAACTCTCGCATGGTGGTTGGCAAAACATGGCCAAAACCAGAGGGCGCGACCAATTTGCGGACGGTGAAGATTTATCGTTGGAGCCCTGACGACGATACGAACCCTCGTGTTGATACATACTTCGTCGACATGGACACCTGCGGTCCGATGATTTTGGACGCACTTATCAAGATCAAGAACGAAATTGACCCGACGCTGACCTTCCGCCGGTCCTGCCGTGAGGGGATTTGTGGGTCTTGCGCGATGAACATCGACGGGATCAACACCCTGGCCTGTATCTACGGCATCGATGAGGTGAAGGGTGATATCAAGATCAACCCTCTGCCGCATATGCCTGTCATCAAGGACTTGATACCTGATCTGACGCATTTCTATGCGCAGCACGCCTCCATTATGCCGTGGCTTGAGACCAACTCGAACACGCCTGCGAAGGAATGGAAGCAGTCGGTTGAAGATCGGGAAAAGCTGGATGGCGGCTATGAGTGTGTGATGTGCGCGTGCTGTTCCACATCTTGCCCGTCCTATTGGTGGAATGGCGACAAATACCTTGGGCCAGCGGCCCTTTTGGCGGCGCATCGCTGGTTGGTTGACAGCCGCGATGAGGCGACGGGGGAGCGGTTGGATAACCTTGAAGATCCGTTCAAGCTATACCGTTGTCACACCATCATGAACTGCGCCAAGACCTGCCCGAAGGGATTAAACCCAGCAAAGGCGATCTCTGAGATCAAGGCGATGATGGTGGAGCGGATGGTTTAAGGCTTTTCAGACGCCGAAACTTCCCCCAGAGTTTGCACATCCTTTAAGTGCGTGATGTGCGATGACTGGTCTGAACCCCCCGAATGATGCTGACGCGCGGCGGTCTGTGCCGCCTGTGATTTGTTATCCGACGGAAACCCTCCCGGAGCCGGATATGGCTATGTATGCGCGGTTTCGTGAGCGGTTGGCGACGCTGGATCAAGCAACCTCTGCGCCGCGTGAGGCAGCGGCGATCCGTGTGCCTGCTGGGCATTTCTTGCGGATCAAAAGTGTGGAAGGGCCACAGGTTGGCGATTTGAACCTGTTCAACGCCAACAATCTGAATGAGCGGTTTTATTCTGGAAAGACCCGCGCACTGCACGGCACGCACATTACCACGGGGGAGCGGATGTGGTCGTCTTTCCCGTATTTGCGCCCGATGGCGACCGTTACCGATGATACGCTGGGGTGGTACGGGATGGATACGTTTGGGGGCAGTGTGCACGACGTGATTGGGACACGCTGTGATCCCTATACCGGCAACCTGTTGTCGGGCACGCTGTATCACCATTGCTGCCACTCCAACCTGACGCGGGCCTTGGCAGAGAGTGAGGGGCTATCGCTCACGGAGGCGGAGGCGCTGGTGCATGACGTGCTCAATGTTTTTATGTGCACGGGGTTCACGCGGGACACGGGCCAATATTTCATGAAGGCCAGCCCCGTGCGGCCAGGCGATTATCTGGAGCTTTTTGCGGAGATTGATTTGCTTGCCGTGCTAAGCGCTTGTCCCGGTGGCGATTGCAGCACGACCCATTCAAGCGATGTCGCAAAATGCTATCCGTTGGAGATGGAGGTGTTGAAACCTGTGACCACCGACGGTTGGACGCCGCCGCCGGTGAATGGCTATGACGGGACGCACGGGACCTAGGCGAAGGCCGCTTCCAACGCGATTTCTACCATATCCCCGAAGGAGCGTTCGCGGTCCTTGGATGGTAGGGCTTCGTGCGTTAGAAGATGGTCGCTGACGGTGAGCACGGCAAGGGCGCGGCGGTTGTAGCGGGCGGCGAGGTTGTAAAGCTCCGCACATTCCATTTCGACGGCAAGGATGCCGTGGCGTGTCATTTGTTCGTTGAGGTCAGGGCGTTCGTCATAAAACACATCGGCAGAATAGATGCCGCCGACGTGGACTGGGGAAGGTTTTTTTTCAGCTGCATGGAAGGCTTTGTGCAGAAGGTCAAAGTCAGCGGAGGGGGCGAAGTTTAGTTCCTTGAACATGCCGATGGAGGGTGTGGAAAGTGTGGAGGATGTGGTGGCCAAGATCACATCGCGGATTTTGACCTTTTCCTGCATGGCGCCGCAGGATCCGATGCGGATGAGCGTTTTGGCGTCATAATCCTTGATCAATTCGTTCACGTAGATCGACAGCGACGGCATCCCCATGCCGGAGCCTTGGATCGTGACGTGATTGCCGTTCCATGTGCCGGTGAAGCCCAACATGCCACGCACTTCGTTGATGCATTTAACGTCCTTAAGAAACGTCTCTGCCGCCCATTTCGCGCGGTAGGGGTCGCCAGGGAGCAAGACAGTCTCTGCGATTTCGTCGGGTTTGGCGCCGATATGAATGCTCATCTTGCTTTTCCTTGTGCATGGGGCGTTTGCACGCAAATGTCACTCAATTGCTGCGCTTTGGCAATCGGGCAGAGGGATCATTGGTGCGTTATCTCACTTCATTCTTTTTGGTATTTCGGCCTGTGCGCCGACGGTCAGTGTGCCGACGCTCCCCCAGAAGAGCGGGATGGTGCCCGCGCGTCCGCAGGAACGTTCTGTGATGTCGGCCAGTCAGTGCGCGCAGGAGGTTGCGCTGGTGCGGTCGCTGTTTGCGCAGCTACAGCCCATCTCCATCCAAACCAGCGCGGGGTATTGCGGGCTGATCGGGTTTGATGCGTTTGGAGCGCTGATCGCAACGCGGGCCGAGCGGGGTTATGCGGCGAACTGCGCGATTCAGGGGCAGGGGCGGATTGAAGTTGTGACGGCGTCCTACCATACGCACGGCGCATTCTTGACCGACTTCTTCAATGAATTGCCGAGCGTCACGGATGTCGAAGGTGATGAGGCGGACGGGATTGAAGGCTATATTGCAACGCCGGGGGCGGCGGCTGTGTCACGTCGACAGTTCAGAGCGGGTGATGAGCCAGTTGTGTGGGTCGGGCTGTTTGCCCAGTGATCCACGACTGATCCCAGGCGAGGGTGGGCTGGTCGCGCAGAGCTATACCTATTCAGAGCTGGCGTGGCGGTTGAGCTTCTAGTTACTCCGCCGCCATCGCGCTGGGGTCAACCAAAGTGACGATGTCGCCCATGATCTTGTTGAGCTCAAAGTCTTTTGGTGTGTAGACCTTGGCCACGCCCATCGCGCGGAGCTTTTCAGCGTCTTCATCTGGAATAATCCCGCCAGCGATGACAGGGATGTGGACCAGACCTGCCGCGCGCATCTGATCCATGAAGTTCGCAATCAGTGGGATGTGAGAGCCGGAGAGGATCGACAGGCCGATGACATGCGCCTCATCCTTTTTGGCGGCCTCAACCAGTTCTTCGGGCGTCAGTCGAATGCCCTCATAGGTGATTTCCATGCCGCAATCGCGGGCGCGGGCGGCGATTTGTTCTGCGCCGTTGGAATGTCCGTCAAGGCCCGGCTTGCCAACTAAAAACTTCAGGCGGCGACCAAGCGCTTTGCTGACCGCGTCGACTTGATCGCGGATCTCATCAAGACCTTCGGTGCGGTTTGATGGGTTCGCGCTGACCCCTGTTGGAGCGCGGTATTGACCGAAGACGCCGCGCACAACATTGGCCCATTCGCCGGTGGTCACGCCGACTTTGGCGCATTGGATCGACGGGACCATGATGTTGCTGCCGTCTTTTGCGGCGTCACACAGGCTGGCGAGGGCGCTAGTGACATCCTCTTCATTCCGGTCGGCCTTCCATGCGGTGAGGCGTTTGAGTTGGTCCGCCTCCGCTTTCGCGTCTGCGACCATGATGGCGTCGTCGCCCGCGGTCAGGGGGGAGGCTTCGCCAGCTTGCCATTTGTTCACGCCGACGACCGTTGTATCACCTGTTTCGATGCCGCCG
Organism: Cognatiyoonia sp.; assembly: GCF_965661665.1. Classification (NCBI taxonomy): domain Bacteria; kingdom Pseudomonadati; phylum Pseudomonadota; class Alphaproteobacteria; order Rhodobacterales; family Paracoccaceae; genus Cognatiyoonia; species Cognatiyoonia sp. The sequence continues at coordinate 51,721 of NZ_CBFIEO010000011.1, forward strand.
ATTCGGTCGGAGTTTGATTCCACCAAGCGGCCTTTCATATAAGCGATCGCCCCAACAGCACCGCCCATACCATCGATCTGCTTGAGTTCAGCGCGCGCGCCGTCCTTGAGAGCGTTCACTTTGCGATCGATTGCTGGATTTTCATCGAAGAGGTCATCGTATTCGAGAAGGTCAGTTTCATATGCCAGAATTTGCTGCATCCGAAGCGACCATTGCTGGTCCCATGGGCGGGGCAGGCCGAGCGCTTCATTCCACGCAGGTAGCTGGACGGCGCGGGCGCGGGCTTTTTTGGAGAGTGTCACTGCCAACATCTCGATCAAGATGCGGTAGACGTTGTTTTCAGGCTGTTGTTCGGTCAGGCCGAGGGAGTTTACCTGAACGCCATAGCGGAAGCGGCGGAATTTTGGGTCTTCGACGCCGTAGCGGTCTTGGCAAATCTCGTCCCAAAGCTCCACAAAGGCGCGCATTTTGCATAGCTCAGTGACAAAGCGGATGCCTGCGTTCACGAAGAAGGAGATGCGACCCACCATCGCTGGGAAGTTTTCGGCAGGTACTTTGTCTTTCAGATCATCCAGAACGGCTGTGGCGGTCGCAAGGGCGAAGGCAAGTTCCTGTTCCGGTGTCGCGCCAGCCTCTTGCAAGTGGTAGGAACAGACGTTCATTGGGTTCCATTTTGGCAGATGCTCACGCGTGTAGGCGGCGACGTCTGTGATCATGCGTAGGGATGGCTCCGGCGGGCAGATGTAGGTGCCGCGGGAGAGGTATTCCTTGATGATGTCGTTTTGCACCGTGCCTTGCAGTTTCGAGACATCAGCACCCTGTTCTTCGGCCACGGCGATATAAAGGGCGAGCAGCCAAGGCGCGGTCGCGTTGATCGTCATGGAGGTGTTCATCTGCTCCAACGGGATATCGTTGAAAAGCGTGCGCATGTCGCCGAGGTGGCAGACCGGGACGCCCACCTTGCCCACTTCACCTGCGGCCAGCTGATGATCGCTGTCATAGCCCGTCTGCGTGGGCAGATCGAACGCCACGGAAAGGCCGGTTTGACCTTTGGCCAAGTTGCCGCGGTAGAGCGCGTTTGAGGCCGCAGCGGTGGAATGGCCAGCATAAGTTCTAAAGAGCCATGGGCGATCTTTCTGCGTCTGCGACATCCGGGACCCCTCGAATCTTAGTGAGTAATTTTATTTCGCAAGTTTGGGTTTACAGGACATTATTGGTCTCTGTCAATTCGCTGCGCTGCGGCATGAGGGGATTTACGCTGCGCGCTTTCCCTGTCAGGGTCGCGCAATGACGCAACCCATCACGATGCCGCTCTGGGCTTTTATCTTGCTCGTCCTGTTTGCGGCAGTCACGCTTGCATCGCATTTCCTGTTTCCGTCGGTCCGCTGGTTCTTTCGCAAACGTGCGGAGCGGTTGGTTGCGCGTCTGAATGAGCGATTGGCGCGGCCGATTGAGCCGTTCAAGCTGGCGCGGCGCTATGACATGATCCAGCGGCTGATTTATGATCCGGCGATTACGGAAGCGGTTGTTGAGCACGCCAACACCTATGACGTGCCTGAGAATGTGGCGTTTGAGACCGCGCAGCGCTACGCGCGGGAAATCGTGCCATCCTTTTCCGCAACGCTTTATTTCACAGTGGGGATGCGGCTGGCGAAATGGATCAGCCGCGCGATGTATCGGATCCGGCTGGGCGCGTTTGACCGCGATGCGCTGGAGAGTGTGGATAAGGATGCGACCGTCGTCTTTGTCATGAACCACCGAAGCAATATGGATTACGTGCTTGTCACTTATTTGGTCAGCCGTGCAGGTGCCTTGTCCTACGCCGTTGGGGAATGGGCGCGGGTCTGGCCGCTGAGTGCGCTCATCAAGATGCTCGGGGCTTACTTCATCAGGCGTAAGTCGCGCGGGCAGCTTTATCGCAAAGTGCTTGCCAGATATGTGCAAATGGCGACCCAGGGGGGCGTGACGCAAGCGATGTTCCCCGAAGGCGGGTTGAGCCTAACCGGTGCGGTTGGGGAGCCGAAGCTTGGGCTTTTAAATTATATCGTGACAGGAAATGATCCGGCGAAGCGCGATGTGGTCTTTGTGCCCGTGGGGCTCAACTATGATCGGGTGTTGGAGGATCAGTTCCTGATCCGCGCGGATTTGACAGGTGTGCGGCGGTTCAGGCCACCCATCATGATAATGGTGGGCGGTGTTCTGCGATACTTCTGGCTGCGGATTAGTCGCCAAATGCGAGGTTTCGGGACGGCATCGGTCGGGTTCGGGACGCCGCTGTCCTTGCGGGAGTTTCGCGACTTGCATGGCGAGGATGAACTGACCGAAGCGGTGGGCGCCGAATTGATCGAGCGTATCCGCGCGGTTGTTCCTGTGCTGTCCGCGCCTTTGGTGGCATCGGTGATCCTTGAACTCGAAAACCCAACGCAGGCGCAGGTTGTTGAGGCAGTGATAGAGAAGCTGAAAGCGCTGAAGAGCAACTCGATGCCACGACCTCGGCGGGATGCGGATGAATTGGTGGCCGATATCCTGAAGCGGTTTGAGCGGCGCAGCATCGTTTCATGGCGGGGCGACACCCTGCAAACGACTGAAACTGGACGCCCTGTCTTGGCCTATTACGCACGATCAGTTGCGCACCATTTCCCTGAAACCACTAAAATTTCTGCAATTGCAAAGTAATTAAATTACAAAAATCACAATCATTGGGTTGCAAAGTTGCTTTAACGTCGAATATCAAGACTTGAATGCATCGATTCTGCGGTGCGGCAATTTTTATAGAAACCTCAATGATGGTGACACTAATGGCTCTGGATCAAAACGCTGCAAGTCATGCATATGATGCGCCAAGCAAAGACCTTTATGAAGTGGGCGAGATGCCTCCGATGGGCCATGTGCCAGAGCGGATGTATGCCTGGACAATCCGTCGTGAGCGTCACGGCGAACCGGATGAAGCGTTCCAGATCGAAGTGGTCGACGTGCCAAAGCCTGATGGGAACGAAGTGCTTGTCCTCGTTATGGCGGCTGGTGTGAACTACAATGGCGTTTGGGCGGGCCTTGGTATTCCGATCAGCCCATTTGACGTCCACGGCGCTGATTTCCACATTGCGGGTTCTGATGCGTCCGGCATCGTTTGGGCCGTTGGTGAGAAGGTGAAGCGCTGGAAAGTGGGTGATGAGGTCATCATCCATTGCAACCAAGACGACGGTGATGATGAGCACTGTAATGGTGGCGATCCCATGAACTCCCAATCTCAGCGGATCTGGGGTTATGAGACGCCTGACGGATCTTTCGCGCAGTTCACATGCGTGCAGTCGCAGCAGCTGATGCGCCGCCCGCAGCACCTGACGTGGGAAGAGAGCGCGTGCTACACGCTGACCCTTGCAACTGCATACCGGATGCTGTTTGGGCACGCGCCGCATGAATTGAAGCCAGGTCAGACGGTTCTGGTTTGGGGCGCGTCTGGTGGTCTGGGTTCTTACGCGGTTCAGTTAGCCAAGAACGCTGGTGCCCATGCCATTGGTGTGATCAGTGGCGAAGACAAGCGTGACTTCGTTATGTCTCTGGGCGCCAAAGGGGTCATCAACCGTCGCGACTTTGATTGCTGGGGGCAGATGCCCACGGTGAATTCCGAAGAATATAAGAAATGGTTCGCTGAAGTGCGTAAGTTCGGCAAGGCGATCTGGGACATCACGGGCAAAGGCAACAACGTCGACATGGTGTTTGAACACCCAGGCGAGGCGACATTCCCTGTCTCCACATTCGTGGTGAAGCGCGGTGGGATGGTTGTGCTTTGTGCAGGTACAACGGGCTACAACCTGACGGTGGATGCGCGCTACATGTGGATGCACCAGAAGCGTCTGCAGGGCAGCCACTTTGCGACCTTGGCGCAGGCAAGTGCTGCGAACCAGCTGATGTTGGAAGAGCGTTTGGACCCTTGCATGTCAGAGTGCTTCGACTGGGATGAGATCCCTGCCGCACACATCAAGATGCGCAAGAATGAGCATAAGCCAGGAAATATGTCCGTGTTGGTTCAGGCCACGCAAACCGGTCTGCGCACCCTGGAAGAGACGATCGCTGTTTCGAAGCGATAATTATTGAAACCTTTTAGTTTCAATGCGTGAGAATTGGGACCCTCCCCTTTTTGGGGGAGGGTTTTTTCGTGAGTATTTTCGTAACAATCAGAATGCTACCATAAGTTGTTAATGCTTAGTTAACGATTTCACTGGAGGTTTGATCTTGGGACATAAGTGGATACTCAACGTGCTGACCGATCTAAGGTTCTTTGCACAGCAAAATCAGTTGGAACTCCTGGCGGAGCAACTCGCGCAAACCGCTAACGTGGCATCGGTCGAAATAGCAACCACGTCCGAGATCGCATCAGTGGTGGTGTGTGGCGATGACGATCACGTTGGATCATTTGCTCGAAGAGCTGGGTCAAACTAAAGAATTCTACGAAATTCAGGACTGGATTCTCAGGCTGCGTGGCTGGCTTGGGGTCGATCAATTTGTCTGTAACTGGGTCAGTGCGAACGGTGAGCAGTTTGGGTTTGGCAGCTACCCGCCTGAGTAGGCGCGGCATTATATCAAGAAGGAATACGTGCGGATCGATCCGGTGATTTTAGGGTGCTTTCACAGATTCCACCCTGTGGATTAGAAGCGGCTTGATTGGTCATCGAAAGCGGCGCGCAGTTTCCGGAAAGATGTGATGGATTTTGGTGTGGGCAATCAGGGGTATTCCGTTCCGATCCGCGGCCCGAATGGCCAATTCGCACTGTTCACAGTGTCGCATAGTTGTTCCAATGAGCTTTCGGCCGATCTGACGGTGATACACCAACGCAGCATCATCCTTATTGCGCATTATCTGAACCAGAAAACGATTGAGATGAAAGACGGATAGCAGGCCCAGCCTCCGTGGCCGTTGTCCCCACGCGAAGTGGACTCCCTGACCTATCTGGCGATGGGGTATGGTCGTGGGCAGGTTGTGGAAATGCTGTCGATCTCTGAACATACGTTGCGCGCATATATCGAAAGTGCGCGGTTTAAGTTGGACGCTTTGAATACGACCCAGGCGGTGGCGCGCGCGTTGAGTGAGGGGCAGATCCTGATGGGCGGTGCGGTGAAGGCTGATGTCAGCAACTGGCCTGGCAAAGAGGACGTCCCGCATCAGGAGGCGATCTGAAAAAGGCGCCGCACGTTAGCTTAACCTCAATTTTATGAGGGTAGATGACCTTCCAATCGTCAGCCGCGATTGGAGGGATGCACATGATCAGATATTTATACGCGGATCAGTGGGATCACTATCCACCGTTGCGCTCTACTATGTTTCTGGACCGGACCGTCCAGTTCAAGGATCGGTTGGGTTGCGTCGTGACGGTGAATGACGCGGGATGGGAACGGGACGAATATGACGCGATCAACCCGCTATATGTGATTTCTGAGACAAAAGATGGTCGGCACGCGGGATCGATGCGATTTTTGCCAACATCCGGTCGCACGATGGTGAATGAGCATTTCTCTCACCTGTCGGATACGCAGATTTCGTCGCCCTTGATTTGGGAATGCACGCGGTTCTGCTTGACACCGGACGCAGGGGCGAAGGTTGCGGCAATCTTGTCATTGGTGGGGGACGAACTGGTCTGCGCTTTTGGCCTGACGCATGTTTTGGTCGTCTTTGATACCCGCATCGTTCGTATCTACAATATGATTGGCACGGCTCCTGAAGTAATTGGAAGTGAAGGTACCGATCGCGACAAAATTAGCGTTGGTCTGTGGTCTTATCGGGAACAGCACAGCCAGCGTGTACTGCGGCGCGCGGGCATTTCGTCAGAACTGTCTGAGGCTTGGTTTGATTGTTCGTTCGAGCCAGAAATTAGTTTGCGAAAGGCCAGCTAATCCGCTGGTGACTGCTACGTTGGGCGGGTAACCTCCACCCATGTCGTTCCCTTCCCAAATCACGTTCTCGGACGATCAAGCTGCGGCTTGGGATGATATTGCAGCGATGCTGCGGCAATCGGGTGTTGAGTTGGACGACAGCCTTCTGATGCCGCCGAAATCTGACCGGTCTTCCGTTCTTGCGGTGGTGGGCAAGGCGGGGTCGGGCAAGACGCTGTTGCTTGCCAAACTCTACGAGGCGTTGGAGGAGGCGGGCGTCGATGTGATTTCGGGCGACTGGGAGGGGCGCAAGAAGAAAGACCGTCGGACGCTTGCGATTTTAGCACCCACCAACAAAGCAGCGAGTGTGTTGCGCACGCGCGGGGTGCCTGCGACGACGATCCACCGCATCCTCTACACCCCCGTTTATAGTCCAGAGTATGAAAAGATTGCCGAATGGCTTGTGGGGCAAGGCGACCGGCCGGAGATTGAGGGGCTGACGGATGTGGCCCTTGATCGGGCGCAAGCCTCCTACCTTCAGAACAAATCGATTCCAGCGGCGCTCGCTGCGGCGGGCTTGCGGGGCAGTGATTTCATCACCGGCTGGAAACGGCGGGAGGAACCACTGGATATCGGGTTCATCGATGAAAGTTCGATGCTGGATGAGAAGCAAGTCGAAGACCTGAAAGAGATTTTCCCAACGCTGTTGTTGTTCGGCGATCCGGCACAGTTGCCGCCCGTACAGACTAGTGGGGGCATGGTGTTTGAGACCTTGCCGGAGCAGCGGGTGTTGGAGTTGAACCGCGTGCATCGTCAGGATGCGGACAACCCAATCCTTGATTTGGCCCACGCCTTGGCTGACTCGCAGCTTGATTTCTACAGGTTTGAGCAGCTTGTGAAGGAGGCGGCAGAACGGGATGAACGGGTGGTTTTGGCGCAAAGGGTTGAAGCGGGTCTGATGGCACGGTCGCCCGCATTGGTCTGGCGTAATGCGACGCGCATCCGTCTGATCCATGCGTTCCGTGCGGCCTATGGCGCGCCGGGGGATGAGTTGTTGGAAGGGGAGCCGCTTATCTGCGACGGGATCGAGCTGCCCATGAAGCACCGCAAGAAGCGGCTTGATCTGGAGGCGCGGGGCCTCATCAAAGGCGCGCAAGTGATCTATCTAGGACCGGGGCGCAAGCCTGGGTTTTCGCGCCTGCATGTGATGGGGGCGGAGGACCCGCAAGTCAGCGCGGCCTCCATCGTGAAGATTGAACAAGAGGGCGATGAGGAGCCGTTTATCCCCTTTGCGGCAAAGATGGGGGCCACGTTCCTGCACGGGGCCGCGGTCACAATCCACAAGGCGCAAGGGTCGCAGTGGGACGCGGTGCAGGTCTTTGCCCCCGATATTTATGCGGCCAGCCGGATGGGGCGGAGGGAAGCAGGACAACCGCTTTGGAAGCGGCTCGCTTACGTCGCGATCACACGGGCGGAGACGCAGTTGCGGTGGGTGGTGCGCAATCGTCTTGGGCGGCCCGATAGTCCGTTGGTTGTGGATGATTTGAAGGCCCCAGCAGCGGCGTTGACGTTAACGGCGGAGGATGTGGAATGAAGACAATGATCGTCACAGGAGCTAGCGGCGGCATTGGACGTGCGGTGGCGGAGACGTGTTTGACCAAAGGCTGGACCGTCGGTCTGATCGCGCGGCGCCAAGCTGCATTGGAGGAGATTGCGACCAAGCATTCAGAGGCCGTTGTCCTCCCGGCGGATGTAACCGATGCGGCGGCGGTTGAGGCTGCTTTCGCAGTTTTCTTGGATCAGGCGGGTCGGTTGGATGTGCTTTTTAACAATGCAGGGATTTTCACGCCTTCTGCACTGATTGATGAGGTGTCTGTTGAGCATTGGCAGCAGGCCGTGGATGTGAACCTGACGAGCATGTTTCTGGCGGCACGCGCCGCCTTTGGCCAGATGCGCAGGCAAGACCCACAAGGGGGACGGATCATCAACAACGGCTCCGTCTCCGCCCATGTGCCGCGCGAAGGGTCGGTGACATATACCGCGACCAAACATGGGGTGACGGGGCTCACGCGGTCGATTTCGCTGGATGGACGTCCGTTCCACATCGCATGCGGTCAGATTGATATCGGCAATGCGGAGACGGATATGCTGCGCGATCTGGCGCAGCGTGCGAAGGCAAAGGGGGAGACCCCGCCGCCCATGATGGATGTGCAACTGGTGGCCGATGCGGTGTTGGCGATGGCCGAACTACCGCTCAACGCCAATGTGCAGTTTCAAACGCTGATGGCGACGCAGATGCCCTATATCGGGCGCGGCTAGCGTCGGGCGAGCGTGAAGACGGCAGAGGCGAGCCAGCCGGAGGCGATGGCAATTGCTAAGGACATCAGGCCGTACCAGAACGCATGTTCGCGTGAGAGGTTGTAGAGCCACCGCTCCAACCCAACTTTTTTGACGGGGATCACGTTTTCATAGCTGTCGATCACGGTGCCGTCGCGGGTGAGGTAGATTTGCGTGGCATAGGCGCCTTCGGTTAGGTTGGCAGGCATTTCGACAGAAGTGCTGAAAAGGGTGTCCTGTGACAGGCTGACCGCCCCCTCGTTCACTTGATAAAGGCTTTGGTCTTCGCGGATGCGCAGGAGCGCGGCAGAGAAGTTGCGGCTGTCGAGCACGTTGGTCCCGACTTGGCCGAGGGCTTGCGGAATTGTGATCTTGTGGCGCAGGTCTTCTGAAGCGCGCAGGACATCTTCCAACGGTCCGCTGCTGGCGACGGCATAGAAGGAGGGGGCCTCTGCAATCTCGACCTGATCAGTGTTGACCCAGATGCCGAACTTTTGCGCTTTGCGGCGGACGGTGACGTCTTGATCGGGGCCCGCGACAGTGATGATGACGCCCATCTCCCCCTCAGGTTCAGGCGCGTTGCGGCGGACGGCACCGAAGATTAGGATGTCTGATCCGTTGAAGGTCACGTTTATCGACACCTCATCCCGGCTGAGGTCGGACACGATGCTTTCCGCAGTGAGCGGTGTGGCAAGACACAGAAGGAGAGCAAGAAGCGCGCGCATCAGTGGGCCCCCGTTCCGAGCGAATACAGTTCCGCAGGTTCCAGAATAAGGTCCAGTGCCAGCTTTCCGCAGACGGTGATCACAAGCAACGCCAGAAGGATACGAAGCTGTTCGGCCTTCATCTTTACCCCTATTTGGGTTCCGATCTGTGCGCCTATGACGCCGCCCACCAGTAAGAGCACCGCCAGAACGATGTCGACCGTGTAGTTTGTGGTGGCGTGCAGCATGGTGGTGAAGCCGGTCACAAAGATGATCTGGAAGAGCGATGTGCCGACAACTACTTTGGTCGGCATGCCCAGCAAGTAGATCATTGCAGGCACAATGATAAAGCCGCCGCCGACGCCCATGATGGCGGCAAGGATGCCGACGCTTACGCCCACAAGGATGGGTGGGATGACCGAAATATAGAGGCCAGAAACCCGAAATTTTATTTTGAAGGGCAGGTTGTGGACCCATGTATGTTTGCGGCGTTTTGGGGTCGCGCCAGGTTTGCCCGACTGCCGGATCGCTTTCAGGCTTTCGACAAACATCAGGCTGCCAATGATGCCCAAGAACACAACATAGCAGAGGCGCACCAGCAGATCGACCTGACCGAGCGATTTGAGATAGTTGAAGACCAGCACGCCAAATGCCGCGCCTATGAGACCGCCGATGAGCAGGACCGATCCCATTTTGAGGTCCACGGTTTTGCGTTTGAGGTGTGCCAAGACGCCGGAGAAGGAGGAGGCGACGATCTGGTTGGCTTCAGTGGCGACGGCGACCGCTGGCGGGATGCCAATGAAGAACAGAAGCGGCGTCATCAGAAAGCCGCCGCCAACGCCAAACATGCCCGACAAAATGCCGACCATCCCGCCCAGCCCAAAGAGCAGGAAGGCATTTACCGAAACCTCGGCAATGGGAAGGTAGATTTGCATGGGCGTGTCCTGCAGGGTCAGATGCTGCTGATGCCCGCTAACAGCACCTTTCATGGGGTCATGTCAAACCCCTCGGCCCAGATTTTTCTGCACCTGCAGTATTTCCCTGCCCGTTGGATGGACCGAGCGGGGGAAACTGGACTGAACTATCGCTCTTTCACGTAGGGCTCGCCACCGGCACGGGGTGGGATCGCCTTGCCCACAAAACCTGCAAGGATCACGACGGTGAGGATGTAGGGTAGCGCGTCGAGCAGTTGACCGTTCACTTTGAAACCAAGGGTGTTTTCCAAAAGGTCTGGGCGCAGGGCGAGGGCTTGCAGGAAGCCAAAAAGTAGCGTGGCATAAAGCGCATACCACGGCCGCCATTTGGCAAAGATCAGGGCGGCGAGTGCGATAAAGCCGCGTCCGGCGCTCATGTCCTTGGTGAAGCCCGCTTGCAGAGCGGTGGAGAGGTATGCCCCCGCCAACCCACAAAGGATGCCGCAGATGATCACGGCGGCGTAGCGCAGTTGGACGACGGAGACACCAGCAGTATCGACCGATGCAGGGTTCTCCCCCACGGCGCGGAGGCGTAGACCAAACCGTGTGCGGTAGAGCACCCACCATGTGAACGGCACTAGCAGGAAAGCGACGTAGACAAGGATCGAATGGCCTGAGATGAGCTCGCGGTAAATCAGCCCAAAGAGCGGCACGTTTTGCAATGTATCGGCGAGAGGAAGGGTGATTGGTTCGAAGCGGCCTGCACCTTGCAGAGTTGGGGTTCTGCCGCCTTGAGCGAACCAGCTTTGCGCGACAACGACGGTAAGGCCTGCCGCAAGGAAGTTGATCGCGACGCCGGAAATCAACTGATTGCCGCGGAAGGTGATGGAGGCAACGCCGTGGATCGCGGACAAAAGCAGCGACGCCCCGATGCCTGCCAAAAGACCGACCCACGCGCTGCCGGAGGTGTAGGCAACAGCGGCGGCCATGAAAGCGGCGGCGAGCATTTTCCCTTCGAGCCCGATGTCGAAGATACCAGCGCGTTCTGAGTAGAGCCCCGCAAGGCAAGCCAGTAAAAGTGGGATCGCCAGACGGACGGAAGAGTCGAGGATTTGGAGGATAGTGAGCAGATCCATGATTACGCCCCCTTCCGTACGGCAAGGAAAATGTGCTCAAGCGGCATCCTGACCATGTTGTCCAAAGCCCCAGTGAAAAGGATCACCAGCGCTTGGATCACAACGATGAGTTCGCGTGGGATCGACGTCCAAAGCGCAAGCTCCGCCCCGCCTTGGTAAAGGAACCCGAAAAGGAGCGCGGCGAGGAAGACACCGAACGGGTGGCTGCGGCCCATCAAGGCGACAGCGATGCCGATGAAGCCCGCGCCTTCGACAGCGTTGAGGACGAGCCGTTCTGCTTCGCCCATGACGTTGTTGATGGCCATCATGCCTGCCAATGCGCCGGAGATCAGCATGGCGATCATGATGATTTTGGTTGGTCTGATGCCCGCGTATTTCGCAGCGCTTTCCGAATGCCCAAATGAGCGGATTTCATAGCCGAGGCGGGTGCGCCAGATGAGGAACCACAGGGCGAAGCAGGCGGCGACGGCGACAAAGAAGCTGATGTTCGCGGGTGCGCCGCGGAACAGTGGTGTTTCGGCGGTAGAGAACATGTCCTGGAACGATGGAAGGTGGGTCGCCTCTGGGAATTTTCCCGTGGCAGGTTCCATTGAACCCGTTGGTTTCAGGGCGCCGATCAGCAGGAAGTTCAATAATGCCGAAGCGATGAAGTTGAACATGATCGTGGTAATCACGATGTGGCTGCCGCGTTTGGCTTGCAATAAGGCCGGGATCGTCGCCCAAGCCGCGCCGAACAGGGCCGCAGATACGGTCGCACCCAGCAAGGCGAGGGACCAATGCGGCCACGGCAGATAGATACAGACGAGCGCGACGCCCAATCCCCCAAGCATCGCCTGACCTTCGCCGCCAATATTGAACATGCGCGCGTGGAAGGCGATGGCGACTGCGAGGCCCGTGAAGATGAAGTTCGTGGCGTAGTACAAGGTGTAGCCCCAGCCGTAGGTGCTGCCCAAAGCCCCATCGATCATTAGCATCAACGCGGCCCAAGGGTTTTCTCCAATGGCGAGGATCACAATCGCAGACAGAATCGCCGCCAGCAAAAGACTGATCAGAGGGACGAGGACGACCTCCGCCCATTTTGGCATCACATCCATTATGCGGCCCCCTTGGTCATTCCGGCCATCAAGAGACCAAGTTCTTTTTCGTCCGTTTCATCGGGCAAGCGTTCACCCATGATCCGGCCATCGAACATCACAGCGATGCGGTCGGAGAGGGAGAGGATTTCTTCTAACTCGACCGAGACAAGCAAGATCGCTTTGCCTTGGTCGCGGAGGGCGACGATTTGTTGGTGGATGAACTCAATCGCGCCGATGTCGACGCCACGTGTCGGCTGACCAACGAGGAGGAGGTCGGGGTTCCGTTCAATCTCACGCGCCAGAACGATTTTCTGTTGGTTGCCGCCGGAAAAGCTTTTCGCGGCCAGTCGTGGGTTGGGCGGGCGCACGTCGAAGCGGGCCATTTTTTCTTCGGTATCCGCGCGGATGGCAGCGTTTTCCATACGGATGCCTTTGTTGTAACGGGCGTCATGATGATAGCCGAATGCCACGTTTTCCCACGCCATGAAGTCCATAATCAGACCTTCGGACTGGCGATCCTCTGGCACGTGAGAGATGCCGCGCTCGCGGCGGCTGCGGCCATCTGATTTGGAGCCTGTGAGGTCAATTTCTTGACCGTTGACCTTGATGGAGCCTGTGGCCTTTTCATAGCCGCCAAGCACTTCGAGCAGTTCGGATTGCCCGTTGCCTGCGACGCCTGCGATGCCAAGGATTTCGCCTGCTTTGACGTCAAAACTGACGTCTTTGACGCGATGGACACCCTTTTCGTCAGTAACGTTAAGGTTCTGAACTTCCAGAATTTTCTGACCTACTTCCGCTGGTTTCTTTTCCACGCGGAGGAGGACTTTGCGCCCAACCATAAGCTCCGCCAGTTCGGGGGGTGACGTCTCCGACGTCTTCACGGTCGCCGTCATTTCACCACGTCTCATGACCGACACCGTATCCGTGGCATCCATAATCTCCCGCAGTTTGTGGGTGATCAGGATGATGGTTTTGCCTTCTTCCTTGAGCCGCTCAAGGATGCGAAAAAGCTGATCGGCTTCGGCGGGTGTCAGAACGCCCGTTGGTTCGTCAAGGATCAGGATGTCAGCCTGACGATAGAGCGCTTTGAGGATTTCGACGCGCTGCTGCATCCCGACACCGATGTCTTCGATCAGTGCGTCTGGGTCGACATTCAGTTCGTATTCCTGCGCCAGTGCTTTCAGTTCACGGCGGGCTTTGGCCAGCGACGGCCGTAGCATTGCCCCGTCTTCCGCGCCGAGCACGACGTTTTCAAGCACTGTGAAATTTTCGACCAGTTTGAAGTGCTGGAACACCATTCCGATGCCCGCAGCGATGGCGGCTTGGCTGTCGGAAATTGTGGTTTTCTGGCTGCCGATAAAGATCTCACCGGCATCAGCCTTATAGAATCCGTACAAAATCGACATGAGGGTCGATTTGCCCGCGCCGTTTTCGCCGATGATCCCGTGGATCGTACCGGGCATGACGCGGATGGAGATATCTTTGTTGGCTTGAACAGGTCCGAAGGCTTTGGAAATGCCTTTGAGCTCAATCGCTGGTGCAGTCGTCATTCTGGTGCTCCGGTCCCGACAAAGCCGACCATGGGGTTGATCTTATCTCCGTCGAGGTCAACGAAATACTGGCCTTGTTGGACCATCTCTTTGCCGTCGGTGGCGTAGGCCGATGCGTTGGCTGCGGCACGATCGACGTCGCTGTCCATGTCCCATGCGGAAAAGAAGGTGTCTAGAGAATTTGCCATCAAAGCCCCCCGGAATTGAGCAGGGCCGCGCCAATGGATGACGCGGCCCTGCGATTTTGGCCTAAGCGGTCGGTCTTAGAAGTCGAGCGCTGGACAAGTTTCGTCGCTTGAGTAGTCGTGAACGTCCAGCTCACCCGTTGCGATCTTGACGGCAGCGGCATCGACCATCTGCGCCATTTCAGCTGTGATGAGCTCAGCGTTGAATTCGTCCAGCGCGTAGCCGACGCCTTCGTTCGCGAGACCCATTGCGTTGAAGCCAGTTTCAACGTCTGCACCGGCGGAGAACGCCTCATAAACAGCGTTGTCGACGCGCTTCAGCATGGACGTCAGAACCTGACCTGGGTGCAGGTAGTTCTGGTTTGCGTCAACACCGATGGACAGGATGTTATTGTCGGCTGCTGTTTGTAGAACGCCAACGCCTGTGCCGCCAGCCGCTGCGAAGACAACGTCAGAGCCTTGACTGATCTGTGCCAGTGTCAGCTCGGACCCCTTCACTGGGTCGTTCCATGCCGCTGGTGTTGTGCCTGTCATGTTGGCCACAACGGTTGCATCTGCGTTCACAGCCTTCACACCCTGTGCGTAGCCACACGCGAACTTGCGGATCAGTGGGATGTCCATGCCGCCGACGAAGGACACTGTGCCGGACTCGGACGCCATTGCAGCGAGCATACCGACGAGGTAGGAGCCTTCATGCTCGTTGAACACAACGGAGCGGACGTTTGGCTGATCGACAACCATGTCGATAATGACGAACTTTGTGTCTGGGTAGTCAGCAGCAACTTCGTTCAGGGCTGTTGCGAAAGCAAAGCCAGCCATGACGATTGGGTTTGCGCCGGACTCAGCGAAGCGGCGGAGCGCTTGCTCACGCTGTGCGTCGGACTGCAGTTCTACTTCGGCGAAAGAACCACCGGTTTCTTCAGCCCAGCGCTGTGCGCCGTTGAATGCGGATTCGTTGAAGGATTTGTCGAACTTACCACCAAGATCGAACACGATTGCCGGGTCGGCCATCGTTGCGCCCGCTGTCAGGGCAACTGCGGCGGACGCGCTCAGCATTTTTTTGATCAATGTCATTGAACTCTCCCAAGTCAATTGTTGGGCTGAACACCTACGATCTGTGACAGCCCCCCAGGTACAAATGGGCCTTTCAACCCACATTATGTATAGATAAGGCAACGCGGCGCGGCGGGGGTCAACTGCTTTTTGGGATGCAGTGAGGGTAACAGGGAGTTTTCCACAGGAAATGCGCGCTTAGCGGGCGTTGAGCTTCTTTTCGTAAATCTCAGCATCGAAAGCGGGGCTATCTGAACGGTGGTAATAGCCTGATCGGGTGGCGATTTTTGCGAATCCCAGTTGGGTGTAGAGCGTGACGGCGGGCTGATTGTCAGCGGCAACTTCGAGGAAGATGCGAGTGACTGAGCGTTCTGTAAGTTGCCGTTCCAATTCAGCAAAGTTCGCTTGGGTGCGGCCTTGGCGCTGGTTCTCTGGGTGGGTGGCGACAGTCAGAATTTCGGCCTCATCCAGCACGATTGAGGCGATGATGAAGGATGCCGCGTTGCCGATCAGGAGCGTGGTGTCTTGGGCGAGGAGCTGTGTTAATTCCGCCGCGCTCCAGCCCCGCGCATTCTGGAAGGCGGCGGCATGGGTCGCGGCGAGGTCTTCGGCGCTCATCCGATGACGGTCGGAGGTTTGTCGCGCGACGGTGCCGCGTCTGCGGCGCGGATGTAGAGCGGGGCAGGGCGCGTCGGTATGTTGTCGATCTGAGATGCGGCGATCCCAATGATGCTTTCGATCAGCGATTGGCGGAGAGTTGTCACTGGCCATCCTGTCAGATCAGCGATTTGGGTGGAGACACCCCCGATCACGGCTGGCGTTTCAAGTGGGCTGAGTTGCAGCAAGTCGGCTTGTGTTAGGTCACAAAGCGTCGGTCCTGACGATGTTTTACCGTCTTTGAAAAGCTGCGCGTATGCACGGTCGCGGCGTGCGTCGAGGCAGCTGAGAATGGTGCCTTCTTGTCCATGCGCTTGCGCTTCGAGTGTTGAGACGCCGATGGTGGGTTTACTAAGGCCCAGAGCCAGACCGCGGGCTGCGGAGACTGAGATGCGGATGCCAGTGAAGTTACCTGGCCCAATGCCAACGCCGATTGCATCCAGATCGGCCCATGAGAGGGAGGCGTCTTTGAGCATGTCTTCTAGCATGGGCATCAAGTGTTCGGCTTGTCCCCGTACCATTTCATCGACGCGGCTGGTGATGTGACCGTTACATAGTAAAGCGGCGGCGCAATGCGCCGCCGATGTGTCAAATGCCAAGATCGTTGGGTTAGGCGGCAACTGGGCGCACCTCTGTCACTTCGGGGATGTAGTGGCGCAGCAGGTTTTCGATGCCCATTTTCAATGTCAGGGTTGAAGATGGACAGCCCGCGCAGGCGCCTTGCATGTGCAGGTAAACCACGCCTCGCTCAAACCCGTGGAATGTGATGTCGCCACCGTCTTGTGCCACTGCTGGACGCACGCGGGTGTCGAGGAGCTCTTTGATCTGCGTGACGATCTCAGCGTCTTCGCCGGAATGCTCCGCATGGCCGCTGACTGGCTTGTGATCTGCCGCCATAACTGGTGCGCCGGATTGATAGTGCTCCATAATCGCGCCAAGCAGGGCCGGTTTGATGTGGTCCCATTCGACGTTGTTGGCCTTGGTAATGGTAACGAAATCAATTCCAAAGAACACCGCTTCGACGCCGTCAACACCGAATAGGCGCTGGGCGAGGGGGGAACTTTCGGCCGCTTCAACGGTTGGGAAATCCGCGGTTCCGATCTCCAACACGTTTTCGCCTGGAAGGAACTTCAAGGTTGCTGGGTTTGGGGTGGATTCTGTCTGAATGAACATCGCAGGTGCCTCCAAATTCATTTAATAAATGAGGGTTTGACGCAGTGATGTCAAGGTTTAGAACGGTTCTAATCTGGTTCTAAACGATGGCCTCGATACGTTCTTTGGAAAGGTCACCTGGAACCATAGTAATGGGGAGGGGCAGCGTGCCTGCCTGACGGCTGAGACTGCTGACCAATGGACCTGGCCCTTTGCTATCGGTGCCTGCGCCCAGAACGAGTGCTGCGATGTCGGGATCGTCAGCCACTTGGCCAAGGATTTCCTGCACTGCTTCACCTTCTCGGATCACAAGTTCTGGATGCACATTCTGTTTGTCACGCATCCATTTTGCAAAAACCTCAAAATGTACTTCGATCCGTTCGCGAGCCTCTTCGCGCATGATGTTCCCAACGCCAATCCAGTGATTGAACTCTTCCGGCGGGATCACAGCGAGGACGGTGACGCCACCGCTTGTTCGTGCGGCGCACATGGCGGCATAGCGCATGGCGTTGAGGCATTCTTTGCTGTCATCCAGAACGACCATGAATTTACGCATTTGTGTTGATTTCCTTGGTGTGCACGGCTGATCCGATAGTGACGGATGCCAAAGGTAAGAGCAACACCGAACGCGGGTTACGGCGAAGTCACTGGACCGCGCTTTGCGGTCCGTGCGATGCAAGGCGTGATGGTGACGGTTGGTGGTGTGACTTGAAACGAAGACAGCTTCTAGTGTTGGGCGGGTTGGCAGCGTTTGTCGTTGGCTGGCGCGCGATCCCTGCTGTCTTTAACAGGCTGTCGTCAGGGTTTGATTTTGAAGAACTCGATACCCCAAGGGATTCCGCACTTTCGCCGGTGGAGAAGAGTCCGCGCCAATTGACGTGTTTGCAGGGCTAGACACGGGGCCAACGCCCGATTTGACGGCTGCGCGGGCAGCAGTGGATGCCGATATCACTTCGCAATTGTTCTATGCAAAGACAGATGAGGATGCGGTGCAAGTTGCCTATTTCTCCGACTTCTACTGCCCGATCTGTCGCGTGATCAGCAGTGAACTGATCGAGGTGATGGTGGAGGAGCGGATTGAGGTCTCTTGGCATGGGACGCCGATCTTTGGGGGAGGCGTCAGAGCTTGCTGCGCGCGCAGCGATCGCGGCGGGGGCGCAAGGGGCCTATGTCACGTTCCACGATCTGCTGGTGTCGCGGCCGGTGGTGGTGAGCGTGCCGTACCTTCAAGGATTGGCGGGGGAGTTGGGGCTGGACGTGGCGCAGTTCACGGCCGATCTTATCATCTGATAAGACACAGGCCGTAATGAACCGTGCGGCGGCTCTGGCGGAGGTGTTTCGATTTATCGGGACGCCTTCGATGGTCGTTGAGTGCACGGTGTTTCAGGGCCGGATTTCGAAAACAAATCTTCGGCAATTGATTGCGATTGAGCGGGGCTGATCGCCACCGTAAGTGATAGCGCCCGGTCCTTAAAAAACCGGGCGCACTGCTTGGGCTGCAAAGATGGGACGCAACCGGCCATGCCGGGGAACATGGTAATGCTGCGATACGGCGCCAGCGATTCAGTTTTATGACACTAGCTGCGCAGGAACCCGACGATATCGTAGGCTTGCTGCAAGATCGGCTCCGCAATTTCGCGGGCTTTGTATGCGCCATCGCCAAGGATGCGGTCAATCTCTGCCGGGTCGTTCATCAGACGACACATTTCGTCGGAAATGGGCGCAAGTTTCGCGACAGCGAGGTCTGCCAAAGCAGGCTTAAATGTGCCCCAGCCAGCGCCTGCATATTCAGCGATCACGGCCTCCGGCGTTGTATCGTTCAGTGCAGAGTAAATATCTACGAGGTTCCGCGCCTCTGGCCGATCTTTTAAACCGTCCAGTGTTTCCGGAAGCGGCTCAGGATCGGTTTTTGCCTTTTTGAACTTCTTGGCGATCTTGTCGGCGTCATCGAGCATGTTCACACGCTCCATATCGCTTTCACCTGACTTCGACATCTTCTTGGTCCCGTCGCGCAGGTTCATTACACGCGTGGCGGGGCCTTCGATCACGGGTTCTGTCAGCGGGAAGAAGTCAGTCTTGAAGTCGTGGTTGAACTTTGACGCGATGTCGCGGGTCAGTTCAACGTGCTGCTTCTGGTCCTCGCCCACTGGCACGTGTGTCGCGTGATAGAGCAGAATGTCTGCTGCCATCAGCGATGGGTAAGCGTAAAGTCCCAGCGACACTTTCTCTGCGTTGCTGCCTGCTTTGTCTTTGAACTGGGTCATGCGGTTCATCCAACCGACGCGCGCGACGCAGTTGAAGAGCCAGCAAAGCTCCACATGAGCGGAGACTTGCGATTGGTTGAAAAGAATCGACTTTGTCGGGTCGATGCCGGAGGCGAGCAAGCCCGCTGCGATTTCACGGGTGCCATCGCGCAGCTCTGCTGGATCCTGCCAAACGGTGATGGCGTGGAGGTCAACGACGCAATAAATCGTCTCCATCTCGCCCTGCATGTCAGCCCAGCGCTTGATCGCACCAAGGTAGTTGCCAAGCTGCAAACCACCGGAAGGTTTGATGCCGGAAAAGACACGGGGTGTGAATGTGGACTGGGTCATGTGTGTTGAACCGGGCTAGCATTATCAGAAAACGTCGCTTACCCATGCCAGAGCGTTTGGTCAATAACAACAGGACAGACCGATGGAGCAGTTTGAACCGCCCGTGAACCCCCTTCCGCCAGTGGCGATTGCATTGGCGCTTTTGGTTTTTGGGGTAGAGCTGATTTTCAGCGCGGGGGAGACGGGGTTTGTTGGCGGGCCGGGGGCGGTTGGCTGGCGACTCAATGCGCTCAATGACTTTGGGTTCACGACGCTGGTTTGGGATTTCATTGTGGAGCGCGGGGATTACAGCCTCGATGTTCTGCGCCGTTTCGTGACCTATCCGTTTGTGAGCGGGAGCTTTACCTCCGCCTTGTTCGGTGGGGCATTAATCTTGGCGTTGGGCAAGTTTGTGGGCGAAATTTTTGGCAATGTGCCGACGCTCATCGTGTTTGTTGTGGCGACCGTCTTTGGCGCGTTCGCCTTTGGCCTGTTGATTGGCGGGCAGTACCCGCTTTATGGCGCGTTCACGCCTGTTTACGGGCTGATCGGTGCTTACACCTATGTGATCTTCACACGGCTGGGGTCGGTGGGGGGCAACCAGCTTCAAGCGTTCCGGTTGATTGCAGTGCTGCTGGCGATCCAGTTGGTGTTTGGTCTGATCTTCGGTGACAACAAGATGTGGGTTGCAGAATTGGCGGGCTTTATCGCGGGGTTCTGCTTGTCGATCCTTGCCGCGCCTGGCGGCTGGTCTGCGTTCTTGGCGCGGATGCGGGGTTAGCTGCGCAGCGCGCGGAGAAACTCACCCAGTTGGAAGGCCCCGATGAGGTGGCCAATGCCGAAATAGCTGACGATGCCAGCGACGACTAAGGCCGCAACGCCAAGCACGCTTGGAGTGCCAAGCGCGGCGCTGAGGCCAAGCAGCACGATCCCCATTCCGAGCGAGGCCGCGACGATCAGCCAGATGCGGCGTTTGAAACAGTCGTCAAACTGCGCCGACGGTCCCATCCCTCGTGATCCCCGCCAAAGAAGGGCTACCATGGCCCAGCCCGTGGCTGTAGTGCCGATAGCGGCGGCAATATAGCCGATAACTGGGGCTAGGCCGACGGCGATGACAGCATTCAGGATCATGGCGACGACCGCGTATTGGAAGGGACGCTTCGTATCTTCTCGCGCGAAAAAGAGCGGTTGGAGCGTCTTTTGCATGACAAAGGCAGGAAGGCCCAAACCATAGACAGCCACGGCCAATGCGGTGGCTTGCGTGTCGGCGGTGTTGAACGCCCCACGTTCGAAAAGGACAGCAACCAGCGGGATTGGGATCACGATGAGCGCGACAGCGGCAGGAATGGTCAAGGCGAGGCTGACCTCACAGGCGCGGTTAAAGGCATCCTGACTGCCTGCTTCGTCACCCGCTTGCAGGCTTCGGGATAGGTGTGGGAGCAGGACCACGCCGATGGCAATACCGACAACGCCCAGTGGCAGTTGGTAAAGACGGTCGGCGTAGCTGAGCCATGCAATCGCGCCGTCAAAGAAGCTGGCCACTTGCCGTCCGACGAGCAAATTGATTTGCACCACACCGCCTGCCAGTGCGGCGGGCAGCGCGATGATGGCGAGGCGTTTGAGTTCTGGTGTCAGACGCGGGCGGGAGATATTCAGTTGATACCCTGCGTTTTTGGCCGCAAACCAAACCAGTGTGAGTTGCGCGATACCAGCGATCGGGACAGCGGCGGCGAGCGCGAAGCCCACATCGCCCGCGACTGGGTCAGGTTCCGCCAGATAAACATACGCGATTGCTGCCACGAAGATGATATTGAGCAAAACAGGTGCGGCGGCGGCGGCGGTGAAGCGCCCCACGGCGTTCAACACGCCCGACAGCAAAGCCGCGAACGAGATAAATAGGATATATGGGAAGGCAAAGCGACCGTAGAGCACTGCCAGATCAAACCGCTCATCCCCGCGAAAACCAGACGCCATCAGCATCACTAACACTGGCATGAAAATCATCCCAATGATCGTGAAGGCAGTCAGTACAAAGCCAAGTCCGACAAAGGCGTCTTGCGCAAAGCGGTGTGGGTCATCCCCGCCTTCGACTTTTTTGGAAAACATCGGCACGAAGGCCATGTTGAACGCCCCTTCCGCAAAGAAGCGGCGGAATAGGTTGGGGAGCGAGAAGGCGATAAGGAAGGCTTCTGCAACGGGTCCCGTGCCAAGCGTTGCGGCGATCAGGATGTCGCGGACAAAGCCAAGGATACGGCTGAGCATCGTCCAAATACCGACGGTGAAAAAGCCAGCCATGAGGCGGATCGGCTTCATGCGGTCGCCCGTTCAAACCCTTGCGTGATCGCGTCACGCAGCTTGGTTTCAAGCGCTTTGCGCTTGGCCTCCGAATGGAATTTCAAGCCCACCATGTCTTTGACGTAGAATGTATCAACCACTTGCTCACCATATGTCGCGATGACGGCTGAGGCGATATAGACGTGGTTATGTGCAAGCGTTCGGGTCAAATCGAACAGAAGTCCGGGCCGGTCGCGGGTGTCGACCTCGATGATGGTGTAAATTTCGGAACCGTCATTGTCAAAGGTGATGTTGGTGGGCACTTTGAAGGCGCGTTCGCGTTTCTTGATCTTGTCACGGTCTTTCAGGGCATCGCGGGCGACGACCTGACCTTTGAGCGTTTTCTCGATCATCGTGCGCAGTCGCGGCAGGCGTGCGGCTTCGTAAGGAGAGCCGTCGGCGTCTTGGATCCAGAACACCGCTGTCGCGTAGCCGTCCTTTGACGTGTAGGTCCGTGCATCAACGATGTTGGCCCCTACAAGCGCAAGTGCGCCAGTCATGCGGCTGAAAAGGCCAGGGTGGTCGACCATTGCAAAGCAGGCGCGGGTCGCGTCGCGGTCTTCATCGAGCTTCAGATCAATACTGATTTCCGCATCGTTGAGGTCACGCAGCAGGTTGGCAAAAATGACATGCGTGGCGGGGGGGAGACCCTGCCAGTACGGGCCATAATGGCGTCCCACTTCCGCACGCAGCGCTTTGCTGTCCCAATCGGCGAGCGAGGCGCGCAGGGCGCGTTTCGCTTCCGCCTCACGGCTTTCGCGGTTGATGTCTTCGAGCCCGTTTTCAAGCGCGTCTGTGGTAGCTTTGTAAAGGTTGCGGATCAGGACCGCTTTCCAGTTGTTCCACGTGTCAGGGCCTACGCCGCGAATATCGCAGACGGTGAGAACCGTCAGCAAATCGAGCCGTTCAACTGATTTCACGGCATTCGCGAAACCGCGTACCGTGCGCGGTTCAGAAATGTCGCGTTTCTGGGCCACGTCGGACATTAGAAGGTGATAACGGATCAGCCATTCGACCGTTTCGCATTCCTTTTTGTTAAGCCCCAAACGCGGGGCTACCCTTCGGGCGATTTGTGCGCCGAGGATGGAGTGGTCTTCACCCCGACCTTTGCCGATGTCATGCAGAAGCAGCGCCACGTAGAGCACCTTGCGATTGATGCCCTTTTTCAAGATGCTTGAAGCAATGGGCAGTTCTTCGGTCAGTTCCCCATGCTCGATCGCGCTCAAGACGCTGATACATTGAATGATGTGCTCATCCACCGTGTAATGGTGATACATATTAAACTGCATCATCGCGACGATGGGCGCAAACTCTGGCATGAAGGCCGCGAGGACACCCAGTTCATTCATCCGCCGCAGGCCGCGCTCTGGATTGCCGTGCTTGAGCATCAGATCGAGGAAGATCTTGTTGGCTTCTTTGTCCTTGCGCAAATCGTCATCAATCAGATGCAAATTGGCCGCAACCAATCGCATCGCATCGGGATGGATCAACGTGCCTGTGCGCAACGCTTCTTCAAACAACCGCAGAAGGTTCAGTTTAATGGAAAGGAATTCTTCCCTCTTCGCAATCGTGAGCCGGTTGTGTTTGATCGCATAAGGGGGTTTGGCTGTTTTGCGACGGGTGAAGAGCCGCTCAAGCATGGGGGCGGACTTCTTCTGTGCGTCTTCTTGGGCGGTCAGGAAGATGCGTGTCAACTCGCCCACGCGGGTGGCATGGCGGAAATAATCCTGCATGAAATGTTCGACGGCGCGCCTTCCGGCCCTATCAGAATACCCCATCGCCTCTGCCACCGCGACTTGCATGTCGAAGGTCAACTGATCCGCCGCGCGACCGGCAATGAGGTGAAGATGACAGCGCACAGCCCAAAGGAAGTTGTGTGCGTCTTGGAAGGTGTTAAACTCTTCGCGCGAAAACACATCGAACTTCATCAGTTCGGAGGCGGTTTTGACGCGGTGGATGTATTTGTTGATCCAGTAAAGCGATTGCAGGTCTCTCAGGCCGCCTTTGCCCTCTTTCACATTCGGTTCGACAACGTAGCGCTGCCCGCCCTGTTTTCGGTGGCGTTCGGACCGTTCTTGTAGTTTGGCGTCGATGAATTCAGCGCTGGTGCTCCGGAAGAGATCGTTCCAAAGCGTTTTGCCAAGCGATTGGGCGAGGTTTTCGTCCCCAGTGATATAGCGGTATTCAACCAATGAGGTGCGGATGGTGAAGTCTTCTTTGGCTAGCCGCACGCAGTCTTTCACGGTTCGGCTTGCATGGCCGACTTTCAGCTTGAGATCCCAAAGGATGTAGAGGCTGCTTTCAATGACACTCTCGGCCCAAGGCGTGATCTTGTAGGGGGTCAGGAAGAGCAGATCGACGTCGGAGTAAGGCGCCATCTCTGCACGGCCATAGCCGCCGACAGCCAGAACGCTCAATCGCTCCCCGTCGGTGGGGTTTGGCAGGACATGAAGCTCTGATTTGACGGCCTCGATCACGGTCGCGACGAGGCAATCTGTCAGCCAACTGTACGCCGCTGACGCTGGAATGGCGTCGAGGGGTCGGGCTTTGAAAGCGCGTTCGATCGCCGCCCTTCCGGTCGCCTGCGTCTCATTGAGGACGCCGACAATTGCGGCCCGCTTGTCTTTGTCAATCGATTTGGCTTCAAGCGCTTTCGAAAGTTTCGCCCTGACGCTTGTCGCATCGAAGATGTCTTCGGCCGGGCAGATGGGCGCTGCCGAAGGCTGTGCTACGTTGATCTTAGGAGCCTGAGACGCCGAAGGAACGTGGAGCTGATTCAAGGATAAGCACCTGATTATTTTGGATCGTTGCGACCGCTAGTCCCCGTTCATTAAGCCCGTTGGGCAAGAAACGGAAGACACCATTTGTGCCCGTGAACCCTTGCGGCGTAGTCAATCCATTGCGGGTGAGCGCATCAGCTTCGCCCGTTGCGACCAATGCTCCGATCGCGGCGATGCCGTCATAGGCCAATCCAGCCAACGGATGTGGGGTGGCGTCATAGGTTGAGAAATAGCGGCTCTCAAAGCTAGCTGCGCGCGCCCGGTCCGGCACAGCGAACAGGCCACCTTGCAGGCTTGTGAGCTCAAGCGCTTGCGGCACGGAATCCCACCGTGTGAGGCCAATGTACTGCACGCGATCTGGGCCAAAGCCGTTGTCATCCAAGGCTGTTGCAATGATGGGGAGGTCAGCTGTCACACCGCCGGTCATGAATACCGCGTCTACGGCGCCGTTGCGCAGGGTCGAGGTGATCTGGCTGATGTTTGAGAAGATACCCTGTTGGGAAAGGGGGTAGCTTGCCACGCCTGCAACCTGCGCACCGTTCGCGCGCACGGCATTCGCGATGGCATCGCGGCCGGAGGCGCCAGGCACATCATCGCCATTAACGATACCAAATCGTGACAGCCCATTGCGTGATGCATAATTCACCAAGCGGTTTGCGGAGTTCTGGAATGTGGAGCCTAGAACAAAGACATTGCTGCCCGCGATCGTTGGGTTGTTGGAGAAGGTAAGGACGTTCACATTGTCACCCGCAACAGCTACACCCACCGCGTTTGCAGATTCAGCAAAGAGCGGGCCCAGAATGATCTTTGCGCCTTCATCAACGGCTGCACGCGCGACAGTGGCCGCCTGCTCGGGATTGCCCGCTGTGTTATAGACGCGCAGGTCAACATCAACGCCATTGAGATCTGCCATCGCCAAGCGAGCGGCATTCTCTAAATTGCTTGCAAGGAGCTGTTCCGATCCTTCACCTGAGCCACCCGGAACAAGAAGTGCGACTTGCACGGGGCGTGACGTGTCGATCCGTTGACCGGAGTTCGCATTTGGGTCGACCAAAACCGGCTGACATGCGGCGAGCAATGCAAAGGACAGAAAGACAAACAGCCTTGCGACCCAGCTACGGGTGGGGGAAGATGAATTAAACATACGGTCTTGATCCTCTGTCTTGAGCAGGGGTGCTGTGGGCAAGCCCTCTAATCTGCGCGCTCCCTGTGCGAATGCTCTAATAATAAGCCCGCTAGAGAGAGGGTCCATGATGAATTTTCGAAAAACGGCTCTTTCGGCGGGCTTATACTTTCTTGCAACGCCGATTGGATCGGCGCGGGATATTACGCTGCGGGCTTTGGATATTCTTGCATCGGCGGACATCTTGGCAGCGGAAGACACCCGCACAGCACGAAAACTTATGGAAATTCATGGGGTTCCGTTGAGAGAACGGCCGTTAATTGCTTTGCATGATCACAGCCAGACGAAAGTCATTGACCGTTTGGTGGCAGAGATCAGAGGGGGGAAATCTGTTGCATATTTCTCCGAAGCAGGCACGCCACTTGTTGCTGATCCGGGGTTTGAATTGGGCGCAGCAGTCGCAAAGGAAGGGTTGCAGGTGACGGCGGCACCCGGACCGTCGGCTGCTTTGGCGGCGCTCACGGTGTCCGGTTTGGCGAGCGATCGGTTTGCCTTCATCGGGTTTCTGCCATCGGGGCAACAGCAACGGCGGACGGCGATGGCAGAGTTGCGTGATCTGCCAATGACACTGATCTTTTTTGAATCGCCGAAGCGTGTTCGGGAAATGTTAAATGATTTGCGCGATGTTTTCGGAGGTGGTCGGGAAGCGGCGGTATGCCGCGAATTGACCAAGAAGTTTGAGGAGGTATCGCGCAATAATTTGGACGGTCTTTCAGCCGCGTTTGAAGGGCGGTCGGTCAAAGGGGAATGTGTTGTTGTGGTTGGTCGCGACGGCGCAGTTTTGGTGTCGGACGATGATATCGACGCGGCATTGGCGCAGGCTTTGGATACGATGCGTGTGAAAGACGCGGCAACAACCGTGGCAGGTGCGCTGGGATTGCCAAGAAAACAAGTCTACCAGCGCGCGCTGGAATTGAAGGAAAAAGAGTGACGGGATCAGTTGGATATCACGCGGGTCGTATGGCGAAAGCCATCGTATCCCAACGATATGTTAATGCCAGTTATAGTGTGTCAGCGCAGCGTTGGCGTGGATCAGGTGGGGAGATTGACCTCATTGTCGAAGCTGAGGGCTGCACTGTTTTTGTCGAAGTGAAGAAAAGCAAAACCCACGCTGCGGCAGCTTGGCGTCTCGGGCGCCGTCAGCAGCAGCGGTTTCTGCAAACTGCGGAAGAGTTCTTGGCCCGATCACTAACCGGTTTGGATACTGAGTGCCGTTTTGATTTGGCACTGGTCGATGGTGTTGGTGATGTGAGCCTCCTTGAAAATGTCCTGGGCAACGGCTGACCTGACCCATTGATCTGACCGCCCCGCTACGCCATGTAACAAGGACGCGAGTCAGTCGGAGGGTGCGGGATGTCATTGAAAGTCGCCATTCAGATGGACCCCATCGATCCCATAGATATTGACGCGGACAGCACGTTCCGGCTTGCAGAAGAAGCGCAGGCTCGGGGGCATCGCCTGTTTTACTATACACCTGATCAAATCAGCTATCGCGCGGGCCGCGTGATGGCGCGGGGTTTGCCGTTGACGGTGCAACGCAAGAAGGGCGATCACTTCCAATTTGGTGATTTGCAGGATGTTGATCTGTCGGAGTATGACGTCGTCTGGCTGCGCCAAGACCCGCCGTTTGATATGAGCTACATCACCACAACGCATTTGCTGGACATGATCCACCCGCAGACCTTGGTGGTGAATGACCCGTTTTGGGTGCGGAATTATCCAGAAAAACTGTTGGTGTTATCGTTCCCTGATTTGACACCCCCCACGATGATTGCCCGCGATCTCGAGACGCTGAAGGAATTTCGCGCAGAGCATGGTGATGTGATCTTGAAGCCGCTTTATGGCAACGGTGGCGCCGGTGTTTTCAAGCTTCATCAAGCGGACGCAAACCTCGCATCGTTGCACGAGCTTTTCAGTGCCATGAATCGTGAACCGTTGATCATTCAGAAGTTCCTGCCAGCGGTCAGCAACGGCGACAAGCGGGTGATTTTGGTCGATGGGGAGCCTGTGGGCGCCATTAACCGTGTGCCTGCTGCGGGGGAGACACGCTCGAACATGCATGTGGGTGGGCGACCAGAGAAGGTGGAGCTCACAGATCGGGACCGTGAGATTTGTGCGGCAATTGGGCCGTTGTTGAAGGAAAAAGGTCAGATTTTTGTAGGGATCGACGTGATCGGCGATTGGCTGACAGAGATCAACGTAACCTCCCCCACCGGCATTCAAGAGTTGGAGCGGTTTAACGGCACCAACGTCGCAGAGAAAATCTGGCAAGCGATTGAGGCGAAACGGGCCTAAGCCGCAGAGGGCATTCGAAAGCTGATCGCTTCGGCGATGTGTTTGTGTTGGACGGTTTCTGATTGGTCGAGATCTGCGATAGTACGCGCCACGCGCAACACGCGGTGATAGCCACGCGCGGAGAGGCCGAGCGTTTCGGCGGCTCGGATCAAAAGGGCTTTTCCGGCAGGTTCCTGCACTGCGAGCTCTTCCAGAAACGCCCCTTCGGCATCGGCGTTGACGCGCACGCCTTCTGTGTTTTTGAACCGTGCCGCTTGGATGTCGCGAACGTGGGCGACCCGCGTGGCAATATCGGCGGAGGTTTTGCCATTTGCTTGCATGTCCAAGTCGGTGAACGCCACAGGGGGTACATCGACGCGCAGATCGAACCGTTCCATCAAGAGGCCTGAGATACGGCCCAAGTAATCCTCCCCACACATAGGGACACGGGCGCAGGCGCGGGAGGGATCGGAGAAATATCCGCATTTACTGGGGTTTGCGGCCGCGACCAGCATGAAACGGCACGGATATCGGACGTGCGCATTGGCGCGGGAGAAGACGACTTCACCAGTTTCAATGGGTTGGCGCAGCGTGTGTAGCACCGCGCGGGGGAACTCTGGGAATTCGTCCATGAAAAGGACGCCATTGTGGGCGAGCGATATTCCCCCCGGTTTTGCGCCGCGCCCCCCGCCCACTAAGTTTCGGGCGAGTGCGCGGGCGGCAGGGTCTGCGGGCCAAAGCCCAGCTTCAGGATGCCGTTCGGCGAGCGTTTCGGCCATTGACAGGCTGTCGGTCAACACGTGGCCTACTGGATGTTGTTATGGCTGGCACAGTTCTGGTTGGTGCGATATCGGCCAAATCCTCCGCCAAGGTGCCGAAATAAAGACCGGTCATGACAACATCATAAGTCAGGTTGAATTTTTCGAGCATTAGCCAGCTGCGATAGGACCAGCTGGAGAAGGTGCGATCCCCGATGTAGAGGGTGTGGGACATAGAAAACTCCAAAATCAAACGCTACTCGGCCATGCCGTTTAGAGCGAACGAACATGCGTCATACCTCCTATTCAGGGAGGTGATTGATCGCGCCGCGATGCCAGTTTTGCCCGTCAAACCGCAGGTCCGTGACAGATAGATTGTCAATTTTGTGGCCTAAGGCTTTGTAGGCGTCGTCGCCTTCGACCTTTTGTATTTGGGTCATGATGACGCCGAAGTGCGCGACGACGATGATGTGCTGGCTTTTGGTGGATTGAATGAGGTGGTCGACGGCCGCATTCACCCGTCCTGCGACCGCGTTCCAGCTTTCGCCGTTTGGGGGCGCTACATCGCCGGGTTTTTCCCAGTACTCACGGCAAAGAATTGGATCACGGGCGTTGACCTCATCAAAGGTCAGCCCGTCCCAGTCGCCGAAATCGAACTCGCGCAGGCGTTGGTCGTGGGGAAGGCGGTTGCGTTGACCCTGAATGGCGTCGGCGGTTGTCGTGCTACGGATCAGGTCGGAAGAAATGATTAGCGCATCTTGCGGCAGGTAGTTGGCGACAGCAGAAATCAGGGGCGTGTCGGACAGATCGGCAGGGATATCGCGCCAACCCACGAAAGACTTTTGATGCGTTGGCCCATGCCGGACCCACCAAAAATGGGTCATAGAGGGAGCGGTCCTTTCAGCGCGAAGGGCAGGCCAGCCATGACGCCAACCACCGTATCAGCGTGTTCCGCCACCTTTTGATTGAGCCGCCCTTGCGCCGAACGGAATTGCCGCGATAGGGCATTGTCGGGCACAATCCCTTGACCCACTTCGTTAGAGACTACGAGAATGGTTGCTGATGCGCTGGAGAGAGAGGCTACAAGAGCATCCATTTCTGCGTCTACATCCCTTTCAGTGAGCAAAACATTGGTGAGCCAAAGGGTAAGGCAATCAATCAGAACAACGTCGTCTGGCGCGCAACCTGAAATCGCATCACATAGGTCAATCGGGCATTCAATCGTCATCCAATTGGGGCCGCGCTGAATTTTATGTGCGGCAATCTTGGCTCTCATCTCCTCGTCAAAAGCCTGAGCGGTTGCGATATAAATGCGTTTTTGATCAGTGGCTTGGACTAGAGATTCGGCGTATCTTGATTTACCAGAGGCAGCACCACCTAGGACGAGGGTGAGCGCAGGCAAACTTTTTTCCGAACAAAAATGATCCAAATGGGTTCCCCCTTCGTAACTTTATTACAAACCGGCCTTTAAGCACGGAACTTTTTATAGGGGGAAATACTATGGCAGTCGACGGGTTGAGTGTTCAAACCTTGTCACGCACGGCGATGAAAGCAGAGTTGCTTGACGCAGAGACGGAATTGGCCTTGGCGTACGCCTGGCGCGACGAGCGTGATGAGAAGGCCCTGCACCGGTTGATCAATGCTTACATGCGTTTGGCTATCTCTATGGCTGCTAAGTTCAAGCGCTACGGCGCCCCCATGAATGACCTTATTCAGGAAGCCTCGGTCGGTTTGATGAAAGCCGCCGACAAGTTCGATCCCGACCGTGGCGTCCGCTTCTCCACATACGCCGTTTGGTGGATCAAAGCCTCCATTCAGGACTATGTGATGCGGAACTGGTCGATGGTTCGCACAGGATCGACCAGCAGCCAGAAATCCCTGTTTTTCAATATGCGTCGGGTCCAAGCTCGTCTGGAGCGTGAGGCCGCCGCCGAAGGGCGCGTGATTGAAAGACACATCATGCACCAACTGATCTCAGAAGAGGTGGGTGTGCCGATCCATGACGTTGAAATGATGGAAGGACGCCTTTCCGGCTCCGACTTTTCATTGAACGCGACGCAATCTACCGATGAGGAAGGGCGTGAATGGATCGATGCATTGGAAGACGATGCGCCGCAAGCTGCGGAGCATGTCGAAAACAGTCACGATCAGGAGACACTGCGCCAGTGGCTTTTGAGCGCTTTGGCGTCACTCAATGAGCGTGAGCGATTCATCGTCCGAGAGCGCAAACTGCGCGAAGACCCTCGCACGCTGGAAAGCTTGGGCGTTGAGCTTGGTCTGTCGAAGGAGCGTGTGCGCCAGCTCG
This sequence comes from Cognatiyoonia sp., assembly GCF_965661665.1. NCBI lineage: Bacteria > Pseudomonadati > Pseudomonadota > Alphaproteobacteria > Rhodobacterales > Paracoccaceae > Cognatiyoonia > Cognatiyoonia sp. The sequence goes on from NZ_CBFIEO010000011.1 coordinate 82,560, forward strand.
AGGCGGCAGCCTTCGGCAAGATGCGCAAGAAGTTGGAAGCAGAAAGCAGCGAAGTCCACGCATTCTTTGCCTAAACCACTCACGGTTCACGCATTGTCTTTCGCATATCAAGTCGCCTAGTGTTCGCACGCAAACCTAGGGCGATTTGATGCTGGCAAACAAACACATCTTACTGGTGATAGGCGGCGGGATTGCCGCCTATAAATCATTGGACCTGATCCGTCGCTTTCGGGAGCGGGGGGCAAAGGTGACGGCTGTGATGACAAAAGCGGCGGCTGAGTTTGTCACGCCGTTGAGTGTCTCTGCGTTGACCGGTGAAAAGGTGTTTGAAGACCTCTTCAACCTTACGGATGAGGCGGAGATGGGCCATATTGAGCTGTCGCGAGCCGCGGATTTGATCGTCGTGGCACCTGCAACAGCGGATTTGATGGCGAAGATGGCGCAGGGACATGCGAATGATCTCGCCTCCAACGTACTTTTGGCGACTAACAAGCGGGTTTTGATTGCACCATCGATGAACGTGCACATGTGGACCCACCCCGCGACGCAGCGCAACCTCGCGACGCTAGAAGATGACGGTGTTTTGATGGCTGGCCCCAATGATGGCGACATGGCCTGCGGTGAATATGGCCCTGGCCGCATGGCCGAACCTTTGGAGATTGTCGCTGCGGTGGAGGCGGGGCTGGGCGCGGGGCCACTGTCGGGCAAGCATGTGCTTGTGACCTCTGGCCCGACGCATGAACCCATTGATCCCGTCAGGTATATTGCGAACCGGTCATCGGGCGCGCAAGGCACGGCGATTGCGCGGGCGCTGGCGATGTTGGGGGCGGATGTGACGTTCGTGACCGGTCCAGCGGATCATCCTGCGCCGCATGGCGTGAAGGTCGTACTGGTGCAAACCGCGCAAGAAATGCTGGAGGCGGTGGAATCAGCCCTCCCTGCAGATGTAGCGATCTTTGCGGCGGCGGTCGCGGATTGGCGCGCGGCAAATGCAGGTGACAGAAAGATCAAAAAGGACGGCTCTGGCCCGCCGAGATTAGAGTTTGCAGAGAACCCAGACATCCTCGCCACGGTATCCAAAAGGAAAAAAGGTCGCCCCGGATTGATCGTCGGATTTGCGGCTGAGACGGATGATGTGGTGGCCCATGCGACGTCGAAGTTGGAAACTAAGGGTTGCGACTGGATTGTGGCAAATGATGTGTCACCTGAGACAGGGATCATGGGGGGGAGCGAGAACGCCATCACCTTGATCCGGCAATCCGGTACAGATGTTTGGCCGCGCATGACCAAGGATCAGGTCGCGGCGCGTCTGGCACAAATGATTGCAGAGACGCTTGAGGGCAAGAAGTGATACCTCCCACAGTGCAGATCGCGTGGTTGGCGGAGGCCGATCAGCGCTTGCCGCTCCCCCGTTACGAGACGGCCGGGGCTGCTGGCGCAGACATTTGCGCTAATTTCCCAGAGGGTCAGCGGGATGACGGGTTTGTTTTGGAGTTTGGTCAGCGGGTTTTGATCCCGACCGGTTTGACGATGGCGATTCCTGTGGGATTTGAGGTGCAAGTGCGGCCACGGTCCGGCTTGGCCTTGAAGAACGGGATCACGCTGCTCAACACACCCGGTACGATCGACAGTGACTACCGCGGGCCTGTTGGCATCATTGCCGTCAATCTGGGGCAAGAACCGTTTCACATTACGCACGGGATGCGCATCGCTCAGATCGTTGTGGCGCCTGTGGTGCAGGCGGCTTTTGATGTGGTTGAGACATTGGATACCACAGAACGCGGCGCTGGTGGGTTTGGATCAACGGGGACCCAGTCATGATCATGGTCGGCGCGATGGCCGCCGTGATTTGGGGGATTGGCGTCGTGATGGGCAAGCCGCGCAATGCCCGCTGGATCATGATCGGCATCTTGTTGGTGGCCGTGATCGCGCTGCAATTGGTGCTGCCGGATGGTCATCCATTGCGTGAGGCGACGGGTGGCGATGCGCGGCTGTGGCTGTTGGTCGTGGCCTTTAGCGGGATTGTTTGGGCATATCGAATCCTCCTTAGGCGGTTGAAGGCGCGGGTGGTGCAGCCTGACGTAGCGGTTCAACAACAGGGCGACTTTACCGCGACAGAACTTGACCGCTACGCGCGGCATATCGTGCTGCGGGAGATTGGCGGCCCGGGTCAAAAATCGCTCAAAAACGCCAAAGTTTTCGTGATTGGGGCCGGTGGTTTGGGGTCGCCCACCTTGCAATATCTGGCGGCGGCGGGCGTTGGCACGATTGGTGTCATCGATGATGACACAGTTGAGAACACCAACCTGCAACGCCAGGTGATTCACCGCGATGAGAGCATTGGTGCGCCCAAAGTCACCTCTGCCGCTGAGGCGATGGTGGCTCAAAACCCCTACACAGACGTGCGGGCTTATGAGCGGCGGCTGACGGGTGACATCGCTGAGGAATTGTTCGTCGAATATGATGTCATCCTCGACGGGTCTGACAATTTCGACACGCGGTATTTGGTGAATGAGACGGCGACTAGGCTGGAAAAGCCTCTGATTGCCGCGGCTTTGACGCAGTGGGAAGGGCAGATCAGCTTTTATGACCCGTCAAATGGCGGGCCGTGCTATGCCTGTGTATTCCCGACGCCTGCCGATCCGAGCCTTGTGCCAAGCTGTGCCGAAGCCGGTGTCTTAGGGCCATTGCCCGGCGTAGTTGGGTCAATGATGGCGGCGGAAGCGATCAAGGTGATCACGGGCGCAGGTGAGCCGCTCAGAGGCCGATTGATGATTTATGACGCGCTCTACGCGGACACGCGGACCATTCAAACCAAGATCGATCCAGATTGCGCGGTCTGCGGTGGAAAAGGGGCGGCCTGACGCCTAGGTCATCCCTAAAGGAGACATTCATGACGAACCCGTTGCTGTCCGATTGGGATAACCCGTTTGATTTGCCGCCATTTGACGTGATCGAGGACGCGCATTTTGCGCCAGCGGCGGATCACGCACTGAAAGAAGCGCGCGCCGCCATCAAGGCGATTGCTGAGAATCAGGATGCGCCGACCTTTGCCAATACCATTGAGGCATTGGAACTGGCGGAGTTTCAGTTGGGCCGCATCTTTGGCGCGTTCTATGCCGTGGCGGGGGCCGACAGCAATCCCGCGCGGGAAGCGTTGCAGCGTGAGTTCGCACCCAAGCTGAGTGCTTTTGGCTCAGAAGTGGCGGAGAATAAGGCGCTGTTCCAACGGATTGAGACGTTGTGGCAGTCCCGCGATGCGCTTGACCTGACGGATGAGCAGCGGCGCGTTTTAATGCTGACGCGGCGGGGCTATGTCCGGCAAGGGGCACAGTTGGAAGGCGAGGCCTCTGATCGTTTGCGTGAAGTTAAATCGCGGTTGTCCGTTTTGGGGACGGAATTCACGCAGAACCTGCTCGCCGACGAACGGGCGTGGTTCATGGCGCTGGGCGAGGGCGATCTGGACGGTTTGCCAGACTTCGTGATCGATGCGGCCCGTGCGGCAGGTGAGGAGAAAGAGGCGGGCTGCCCAGTGGTGACGCTCTCACGCTCGCTCATTGTGCCGTTTCTGCAATTTTCCCCCAATCGTGCGCTGCGTCAGAAAGCCTATGAAGCGTGGGGAGCGCGTGGGGCAAATGGTGGTGAGACCGACAACCGCGCGATTGCGGCGGAAACGCTGAAGCTCCGCGAAGAGCGGGCCAGGCTTTTGGGTTATAAGACTTTCGCGGACTACAAGCTAGAGACGGAAATGGCGGGCACGCCGGATGCGGTGCGTGACCTTTTGATGCAGGTTTGGGCCCCAGCCCGCGCGAGTGCGGAAGCGGACGCGGCTGTCTTGACGGAAATGCTTCACAAAGATGGTCATAATGGGCCTTTGGAGCCTTGGGATTGGCGCTATTATTCGGAGTTGCGTCGGAAAGCGGAGCATGACCTCGATGAGGCGGCGTTGAAACCGTATTTGCAGCTTGATCGGATGATTGAAGCGTCGTTCACTTGTGCGGAGCGACTGTTTGGGTTGTCCTTCACGCCTTTGGACGGCCCCACCTATCACCCTGATGTGCGGATGTGGGATGTGACCCGCGATGCGGAGCATATCGCTGTTTTCATTGGGGATTATTTTGCACGTCCCTCCAAACGCTCTGGCGCGTGGTGCATGGCGATGCAGTCGCAACAGCGGCTCGCTGGTGATTTGAGACCGCATGTCGTCAATGTCTGCAATTTCGCAAAACCCGCTAAGGGGTCGCCCGCGCGGTTGTCGTTTGACGATGCGCGGACGCTCTTTCACGAGTTTGGCCACGCGCTGCATCAGATGCTGTCGGATGTGACGTATGAGAGCATATCCGGCACCTCCGTCGCCCGCGATTTTGTCGAACTGCCAAGCCAGCTTTATGAGCATTGGCTGGCTGTGCCAGAGGTGCTGGCAGAGTTTGCGACCCATGCCGAAACGGGTGAGCCGATGCCAAAAGATATGCTGGATCGGATGTTAGCGGCGGCGAACTACGATACGGGCTTCCAGACTGTAGAATATGTGGCCTCTGCCTTGGTTGATCTGGCGTTCCACGACGGACCGGCGCCGTCTGACCCAATGCAAAAGCAGGCCGAAATGTTGGAAGAGATTGGAATGCCCCATGCCATTCGGATGCGCCACGCGACGCCGCATTTTGCGCATGTCTTTGCGGGTGACGGCTATTCCAGCGGCTACTACAGCTACATGTGGTCAGAGGTGATGGATGCAGATGCGTTTGAAGCGTTCGAAGAAGCGGGTGATCCTTTTGATCCGGCACTTGCCAAAAAGCTGGAAGAAACCATCCTGTCGTCTGGTGGGTCTGTCGATGCGGCGGAGCTTTACACCGCATTCAGGGGGCGGTTGCCGGGTGTTCAGGCATTGCTGAAGGGGCGCGGGCTCGACAAAGCGACTTAATCGCGTAATTCTTCCGCGGTCACGCCCCAAAGATGGGATTTTTCAACCCAGCCGCGGTAGCCACCTGCGTTGACCTTGCACCAGTCCAATTCGCATTCCCCAAGCCGTGCGATCACACCGCTGTGGACTTCGGCCACTTCAAAGCTTTCAAGATCAGGGCGCTTATAGAGCGTGACCTGATCCTCAACGATAACGGTGCGGATGCCTGAGAGCATGGTGTAGTGCACCCAACCGCCTTGGTCGTCGCGATCAAGGACACGACGCCAATGGCCGTATTCTGCCACAACGCGCAGTGGCATTTCGCGGCGTTGGAAGACCCAGTCGATGCGGTGGCTGAGCGATGGGCCGCGCCTGACGTTGCTTTCGCTGGCTTTCAGGGACACGAAGCGCGGCAGGGGGAGGTTCGTCTCCGGTCCAATGACAGGCCCGTTTGTGATAGAAGTATCAGCGCGTGTGACTTCCTCCGCCCCAGCAGATGAAGTGCTGACGCCGACCAGCAAACAGCAAATCAATGCCTTGAACTTCACGTCTCGGGTTCCTGTTCCGACTGCTCTTTCGCGTGGGTTCTTGTGCCCCGCGATCTTTGAAGGCAACCTGTCATGGAAACGCGAGAGTTGGAAGCCGTCGGGAGGGCTGAATGCCAAGCAAAAAGCTGAGTGTTGTTGTCACGCGACGGTTGCCCGACGTGGTTGAGACGCGGATGTCGGAACTTTTCAACATGACGCTGCGCTATGAAGACACTCAGATGAGCACCGATGAACTGGCGCAAGCCATGTCGGATGCCGATGTCTTGGTGCCGACAATCACGGATAAGATTGATGCCGACCTTTTGGCGCGGGCGGGTGACAAGCTGAAGCTGATCGCGAACTATGGGGCCGGTGTCGACAATATCGACGTTGCTGCCGCCCGACAGCGCGGCATCCATGTGACCAACACGCCGGATGTCATGACCGATGATACGGCTGATATGACGATGGGGCTGATCCTGGGCGTGACCCGCCGCTTGGCCGAAGGGTTCCGCATTGCGCAGTCGGACGACTGGGGCGGTTGGGCGCCCACCGCGATGTTGGGCGGGCGGATCAAAGGGCGATGCTTGGGCATCCTTGGGATGGGCCGGATCGGGCAAGCAGTGGCACGCCGTGCGAAAGCCTTTGGCATGCAGGTCCATTACCACAACCGCCGCAGGCTACGGACGGAGATTGAGGAGGCGCTAGAGGCGACCTACTGGGAAAGCCTCGATCAGATGGTGGCGCGGGTCGATGTTTTGTCGATCAATTGCCCGCACACGCCTTCGACTTATCACCTAATGAACGCGCGGCGCTTGCGGTTGTTGAAACCCAGCGCAGTGATCGTGAACACGTCCCGTGGCGAAGTGATCGACGAAAACGCGCTCACAAGGATGATCCGCGCTGGGGAGATTGCGGGTGCGGGCTTGGATGTGTTTGAGCGCGGACATGAGATCAATCCGCGCCTCAAAGCGCTGCCAAACGTCATTCTTCTGCCGCACATGGGCTCTGCCACGGTCGAAGGCCGCGTGGAGATGGGGGAGAAGGTTTTGATCAACATCCGGACCTTCCAAGACGGCCACAGGCCGCCCGACCTCGTCCTACCCTCTGCTCACTAAGCGGTTGCTGCCTGAAAGGTCGGTTTCGCGACACACTAGGTCGGCTGGTTCTGGCGTGATTTGCCGACTTAGGCCAGATTGCCAGCAACACAGAGACCAAGGGAGTCGGCGATGCAGATCAATGTGAAAGCGCTTGTAGTTGGCGGCGGTGCCGTCGGGACATCGATTGCCTATCATTTGGCCAAGGCGGGCTGGGACGACGTCATGCTGCTGGAGCGGGATGAGCTAACCTCCGGATCCACATGGCATGCTGCCGGTCTGCTGCCGCTTTTCAACATGTCTTATGCGACAACGCATATCCATAAATACTCTGTCGATTTCTACAAAACGCTTGAGGAAGAAACAGGTCTCAACGCGGGGTTTGCGGTCGTTGGCAACCTGCGCATGGCGCAGACGCAGGAGCGTATGGATGAATACATGCTCTACGCCTCAACGGCTGAGACCTGCGACGTGCCTTACGAGTGGCTGACACCAGATGAGATCAAAGCGCGTTGGCCGCTGATCCGCACGGAAGACCTGAAGGGCGCGATTTACCACAACACGGATGGCTACATTAACCCTGCGGATGTGACGCAGGCGATGGCCAAAGGGGCGCGCCAGCGCGGCGTGATGATTGAGCGGAAATGGCAGGCCGATGCCTATCATTGGAACGGCACCCATTGGGAAGTCACCTGCACCAAGATGGTGGAAAGGGGCGGCAACCTCGTTGGGTCCGACGAACAGATCGTTGTGACAGCGGAGCATGTGGTCACTGCCTCCGGTAATCACGCACAGACCACAGCGAAAAAGCTGGGTATCAAGATCCCAGCGATCCCCGTTGAACACCAGTTCATTGTCATGGATCAGGATCCGGAGCTTGTGAAATATCGCGAAGCGGGCGGAGTGGAGCATCCGGTCGTCCGCGATGCCGATGCGCAGTCCTATGTTCGGGAAGAGCGGGGCGGCTGGATTTTAGGCGTATATGAGAAGAACGCGCCTGCTTGCTTTGAGCACGGTGTGCCGGACAGCTTCCGCGCGGATCTTTTCCCGCTCGATCTGGAGCGGATTGAAGAGCAGTACATGGCAATGATCCACCGCGTACCTTCCTGTGAGGAAAGCGGGTTGAAGGACGATTTCAACGGTCCGATTTGCTACACACCTGATGGCAACCCGCTTGTTGGTCCCGCACCTGGTCTGACGAATATGTGGTTGGCCGAAGGATTCTCCTTCGGGATCACGGCGGCGGGTGGCACGGGCTACTACCTTGCGCAGATGATGGTCGACGGCGAGGCTGAGATCGACATGGCGTCGCTCGATCCAAAGCGCTACGGCCAAGACTGGATGACGACGGAGTTTGCCGCCCGCAAGAACGAAGAGTGCTACGATCACGTCTACATCCTGCACCACCCAGATGAAGAGCGACCTGCTTGTCGTCCATTGCGGACCGCACCAGCCTATGACCGACAGAAAGCGCGTGGTGCGCAGTTCGGGTGGGTGAACGGTTGGGAACGCCCGAACTACTACGGACCGCTGGATGCGCCAGACAACTTCGATGAAGAAAGCCGGTCCTTCCGTCGCGGTGGTTGGTGGCAATATGCGGTGGAAGAGGCGAAAGCGATCCGAGAAGGCGTTGGCCTGATCGATGCAACCGCATTTGCCAAGCATCGGATCAGCGGACCGGGGGCGACCGCGTTTTTGGATTGGTTCACTTGCAACAAGTTGCCTCGGGTTGGGCGGATCAACCTGACGTATGCGCTTACCGCGCATGGTACGACGCGGACTGAGTACACCATCGTGCGTTTGGCGGAAGATGATTACTACCTCGTCTCAGCCGGTGGCTGGCATAGCTATGACGAGGACTTCCTCTACAAAGCGATTGCTGAGAAGGAAGAAGAATTCGGCCGCATCAACGCGCAGGATGTCACAACTCAATGGGGTGTCTTCGCGATTGCGGGCCCGAAGTCTCGCGACGTTTTGAAAGAGGTAATCGGTGGATCTGATCCTGAGAACGCCCTGTCCAACAAAAATTTCCCTTGGCTGTCAGCCAAACAGATCGAACTTGGAATGTGCCCGGTAAATGCGATCCGAGTGGCCTATACGGGTGAGCTTGGATGGGAGTTGCATCATCCGATTGAAATGCAGACCTACCTGTTCGATCTGCTTGAAAAAGCTGGTGAGAAACATGGGATGAAGCTGGTCGGTGCTCGTGCGCAGAACTGGCTGCGTCAGGAGAAATCTTATCGCGCTTTCGGCACCGAACTTGGCCGTGATGCGACCCCACAAGAGGCGGATTTGCCGCGGTTCATTGATCTGAGCAAAGACTTCCACGGCAAAGACGCGATGGTTGCCAAGGGCATCCGGTCCAAATGTGTGACACTGCTGATCGATGGCCCGTCTGACGCGGACCCATGGGGACGTGAGGCGCTTTACACCGTGGAGGGGGAGCGTGTTGGGCGTCTGACCTCTGGCGGATACTCCGTCGCGTTTGAGAAGAGCATCGGCATGGGCTACGTCCCGCCCGCTTTGGCGGAAGTTGGGACCAAGCTGAAGGTCAAGATGCTTGATCAGCTTTGGGACGCTCAGATCGTTGAGGACAGCCCTTACGATCCGAAGAACGAGGTCATTCGGAAAGACGGCTAAGGCGCGTCAAATCTGGCGGGATCTAGTTGCTGGTGGAGCGTGGCGCTGAAGGAGGATGGTTTTTCCAAAACCATCTCCGCCAGATACTGCGCGGCACCGTGGCACGACTGGAACCCATAGCCGCCCTGACCTGCGCACCAGATGAAGGACGGGTCGGACGGGTCGCGGCCAAGCACGAACTGGCGATCTGGCGCGAAGGTGCGCAGGCCAGCCCATGAAGTGAGCAAACGTGTTACCGGCTCTGTCACGTGTTCTTCGTATCGCGCGAAACCTTCCGCCAGAACTATGTCATCGGCAAAGGCGTCATGGGGTTCTGTCGGGTCTTCATCCGCGGGGGAGACGATCAATGCACCCGCGTCAGGCTTGGCGTACCAGCTTTCGGACGGTCCAAAAAACATTGGCCAACCGCTCACATCATGACCACCGGGGGCAGGGATGCGCCCCATCGAGCGGCGGAGCGGTTGCAGGCCTATGGGACGCATGCCTGCCATTTGCGCAATACCGTCCGCCCAAGCACCAGCCGCGTTGATCAGCACTTTTGCTTCGGTTGTCCTGCTCTGGCTTTCAACCGACCACCCGCGCAGCGATTTGCTGATCGACGTAACCCTGTGACCACAGATGATTTCAGCACCGTGGCTGCGGGCGATCTTCGCGAAGTTTTGCCGTAAGAGGTCGGTATCCACGTCCCAAAGCCCGTCATGATGCGCTGCAAAGGCCACCTTTGTGTCATCAATGATCGGGACTTTGGCTTTTGCGTCTTTGATGGAAATCTGGTGGAGGTCGAGGGTCTTCACATCGTCAAGGAATGCGTCTTTGTCTGCGGCCTTTGCCAGCAACAAACAGCCACGCGGGGATAGGACGCCAAAGGCTGTATGCGCCTCAAAACTGGCCCGTGTCAGCTCTAATGTAGATGGGAGGCCGTAGTTTGGTTCATAGGCCGCTGCAGAGCGGCCTGAGGCATGATAGCCCAAGGAGGGTTCAGCTTCGATCAGCGCCACGCTGACATGAGGTGCAAGCTGGGAAGCAAGGGAAAGGCCCGCGACGCCGCCGCCAATGATCAGGACGTCAAACATGACGTACGTGCACTCGGGCTAGAGTGTTGCGATCGGTGGGCAAAAGGTGGTGAGACGGTGGTGAAACACATGCCGAAAGGCTAACGCCGTTTCACCCATTTTCAAGCAAGATCAGAAGGTGTACTGAAGAGAAGAGGTCCGATCGCCGCGATGCCCTAAACAACACAAAACATCTAAACGCGCGGCGACCGGGAAAACCTTAACCAAACACTAGTCACCCTTCGAAAAGCTATTCAACGAAAACACCGTTTAACTGAGGAAATTTTTACGGATTTTTGATCCAATTTGGAACTGCTCCAATTGGACAGGTTGGCGACTTTATTTGTGATCAGTACAGCAGATTTAGACGGATTGTTTTTGATTTCTTTACGTTGCGGTAACAATTGGGGGTAGAGTGATCTAATTCGCTGTCGCAAACGTGAACTAGCGGTGACCTGCGAATCTCAATTTTTGAGCTGAAAAGTGGCGCAGACTCTTTCGGTTTTAGAAGGACAAAATCGGTCGTCAGCGAGCGCGATTTTTTGCCTTCTTAAGTGCTCAGGGGCAATCGGTTTCGGGCATCTATTCAATCAAAAAAGGCGGACCATCTGAGGGCCCGCCTTTCGTCTTTGATGTTTTGCGCGTTACTGCGGAATGTCGCCTGTCACGCCTTCGATGTAGAAGTTCATGCCAGCAAGAGTGCCGTCGTCTGCCACTTCACCGTCTGCCAACCAAGCAGAGCCGTCCTGCTTGTTGATTGGCCCTGTGAACGGGTGATATTCGCCCGCTGCGATGGCTGCGATCATGGCTTCTGCTTCGGCTTTCACTTCGGCGGGGACAACGTCGGTGATCTCACCGATTTCGACCATGCCGGTGTCCATGCCGTCCCATGTGTCGACGCTGGACCATGTGCCGTCCATAACAGCCTGCGTGCGGGCCACATAGTAAGGCGCCCAGTTGTCGATGATGGAAGAAACGCGGGGCTTGGGCCCGAACTCTGCCATGTCGGACGCCTGACCGAAGGAAATCACGTTGCCGCCCGCATCGTTGGCAGCAAGTGCTGCGGCCTGTGGCGCGGTTGAGTCAGTGTGCTGAAGGATCACGTCAGCACCCTGTTCAATCAGAACGTTGGCAGCTTCGGCTTCCTTCGCTGGGTCGAACCATGTGTAGACCCAGATGATCTTGAACTCGATATCCGGGTTCACCTTGCTGGCGTGCAGATAGGCGGAGTTGATACCACGGATGACTTCTGGAATTGGGAAGGATGCGATGTAGCCCACGATGTTGGACTCCGTCATCTTGCCCGCGATGTGGCCTTGTACCGCACGGCCTTCGTAGAAGCGTGCAGAGTAGGTGGAGACGTTATCGGCGCGCTTGAAGCCTGTTGCATGCTCAAACTTCACATCTGGGAATTTGGCTGCGACGTTGATCGTTGGGTCCATGTAACCAAAGGACGTGGTGAAGATCAGGTCAGCGCCTTCCAGCGCCATCTGTGTCATCACACGCTCTGCGTCCGCACCTTCTGGCACGTTCTCAACATAGACAGTTTCAACCTTGTCACCGAAGGCTTCTTCAACAGCCAAGAGACCTTGGTGGTGTTCATAGGTCCAACCGCCGTCGCCGATTGGGCCAACGTAGACAAAGCCTACTTTCGTTTTCTCGTGACCATCGGCGATTGCGCCTGTGGCCAAACCAGCAGCCATCGCGACGCCGGCTAGGATTGATGTGAGTTTCATTTTTTCTCCCCTTGAGTGGTTAGCAGCCGCCTCAACGTGAGGCGTGAAAGATTCGTCCCAGTGACCCGGGCGCGCGTCCCGCAGACATAATAACCAGAACGACGATAGTTGCCAGATATGGCGACATGGACAGGTATTCGATCGGGATGGCGACGCCAGCCGCTTGCAAGTTCAGTTGAAGAACAGTCACCCCGCCGAACAAATAGGCACCCAGTAAAAGCCGCCCCGGTTTCCAACTAGCAAAAACAACGATGGCAAGGGCGATCCAACCGGCACCAGCGGTCATCCCTTCGGTCCATTGCGGCACGCGGACAAGGCTAAGGTAGGCCCCACCCAAGCCCGCGCAAGCGCCACCAAACATGATGGCCGCCATGCGAACGCGGACAACCTTGTAACCCAAAGCGTGCGCCGCGTCGTGGTTTTCGCCCACTGCACGGAGGACGAGGCCAAGACGCGAATATTTGAGGAAGACCCAGACACCAAAGCAGATCAGAAGGCCCACGTAGACCATCGGATCATGCTGGAACAGGATCTCTCCAATGATGGGGATGTCCCCAAGGATAGGGATGTACCAATCTGGAAACTCCGGCCCTTTGATGCCCACGTAGCCTTGGCCAATCAGAGAAGAAACCCCAAGCCCAAAGAGTGTTAGCGCAAGGCCGGTCGCCACATGGTTGGACAAGAGATACTGCGTCAGGATGCCAAAAAGGACGGAAAGCAGCGCGCCGCCCACAGCTGCACCCAGAAACCCCAGCCAAGGGGAGCCCGTGTTCACCGCCACGACAAATCCGCAGACCGCGCCTGTGATCATCATCCCTTCAACGCCGAGGTTCAACACGCCCGCGCGTTCCACAACAAGCTCGCCAATCGCGGCCAGTAGGATCGGTGTTGCCGCGACCATGAGCGAGGCGAGCAGGAGGACAGGGTTGATCGCGCTCAGGTCCATGAGACGGCTCCCGAATGAACCAAACTGTGCACCACGGCGAAAGTGGACGCGGCACCTGCGAGCATATTGGCAAAGTGTTGTCTCGAAGGTCGGTGGACTTTGGACAGCAATGATCTGACCTTCGGGCTCATCCGCGCCCCAAAGACCGCTTTGGCAATCAAGACGAGGGCAACAGCCAAATGCGCAAGGGCAAAGAGGATGAGTGAAACGGATAGGTCCCCTCCTGTCATCAGGGGACCGTGCAGCATTGGCAGCATCATCGCGAACATCACTGCGCCCATTGCATAGGGTTTTGCGTGAAAGGTCATACTGCGGCCCCCTGTCCGATGCGGATGCGGAAGTTGGTGAGAACGTCGACGGCGAGCAGGAAGAAGAGCAACATGCCTTGCAGCATTTGGATCGCCGCCGCAGGCAGGCCGAGGTTCGATTGGGCGATTTCGCCACCGATGTAGGTCAGCGCCATCAGGCCGCCGGCAAGCAGGATGCCGATGGGGTTCAAGCGGCCGAGGAAGGCCACGATGATCGCTGTGAAGCCGTACCCGACGTTGAAGTCGATGCTGATTTGACCAGAGGGGCCGGTGACTTCGAAAAGGCCCGCGAGCCCCGCCAATCCGCCCGAAATGCCCATGCAAATCAGGATCAGACGTCCGGGCATGATGCCCGCAAACCGCGCCGCGCGGGGGCTTTGGCCGGAGAGTTTGACTTGGAACCCAAACAAATGACGGGTCAGCGTCACATAGGCAAAGATCACAGCGATGAAGGCCGCGACCACGCCCCAGTGCATTCCAGATCCGGCGATGAGCTCTAGGTTGGCGGAGGATGACCACTGCGCGAGGTTTCGCGAGCCGGGAAAGCCCATGCCGTCAGGGTTCCGCAACGCCCCCAATGCCATCGAGGCCAAGAGCTGTTCAGCAACATAGACCAGCATGAGCGACACGAGAATTTCGTTTGTTCCGAACCGCACGCGCAGTATGGCGGGGATCAGCGCCCATAGGCATCCGCCAATCGCGCCAGCAATGACCATCAGCGGAAAGATCAGCCGTGTTTCCGCTGGGTAGAGCGCAAGGCCCACAGCCGCACCGCAGATCGCACCAAGGATATATTGACCCTCCGCCCCGATGTTCCACACCCCTGCGCGAAAACCGAAGGAGAGACCGATCGCGATTAACACGAGCGGGGCGCCTTTCACCAACAGTTGTGGGCGGTAGTACCATGCAAATTCTGAGAACAGCGGGTCGAGGAAGATGGTGCGGATCACCTCCAACGGGTTTTTCCCGAGCGCGGCAAAGAGGATACCGCCGAAGAGCATGGTCAGCGCGACCGCGAGCAGCGGCGTTGCAAAGACCCATGCTCGGGACGGTTGCGGGCGTTTTTCGAGCCTAAGCATGGGACGCCTCCATATCGTGGGCACCGCCGAGCATGAGGCCAATCTCCTCAACCGTTAAACCTTTGGCCGGACGCGGGGCAGAGAGTTTGCCCGCGTTTAGCGCAGCAAAGCGGTCGGAGATTTCCATAAGTTCATCAAGGTCTTGGCTTATGCAGATGACGGCCGCGCCTTTGGCCGCGAGGTCGAGCAAGGCTTGCCGGATGGCCGCGGCTGCGGCGGCATCAACGCCCCAAGTGGGTTGATTGACGACGAACACCTCAGGCTCTTGCAGGATTTCCCGCCCGATCACGAATTTCTGCAAATTACCGCCCGACAGGGATCGTGCCGCGTTCTCTGGCCCCGGCGTGCGGACGTCAAATCCTTTGATCACATCTTCCGCAAACCTTTTGGCATCGGGCCAGTTGAGGAAGCCGCGGCGGGAGAGCGATTTGCGGGTAAGCCCAGTCATCAGTGCGTTTTCGGTCAGGCTCAAGTCCGGTGCCGCCGCGTGGCCCATCCGCTCTTCCGGAGCGGCCAAAAGGCCAAGCGCGCGGCGGTCATTTGGTGAGAGGTGCCCCACCGCCTTGCCTTTGAAGTGGATCATGTCAGGTGCGGTGCGGGTTTCGCCGGACAGTGCGGCGACGAGTTCATCCTGCCCGTTGCCCGCAACCCCGCCGACGCCAAGGATTTCACCGGCAACGACGGACAGGTTGAGGTCTTTCAGCGCCGTGCCAAACTGATGCGGGGCGGGAGCGCTGAGGCCCTTGAGTTCCAGCAAGGTATCGCCACCTTCAGCGGCGGTCTTTTCAGGTACCTGAAGGCTGCTGCCCACCATCATCTCCGCCATATCGCGGGCGGAGGTTTGGCGCGGATCACAGCTGCCGACGACCTTGCCCAGCCGCAGGATTGTTGCGGTTTCGCAAAGGGCGCGGATCTCTTCCAGTTTGTGAGAGATATAGAGGATGGCTGTCCCCTCGGCCGCGAGTTTGCGCAGGGTCTGGAACAGGATGTCCACCTCCTGCGGGGTCAAAACGCTGGTGGGTTCGTCCATGATGAGAAGCTTAGGATCTTGCAGCAGGCAGCGAATAATCTCCACCCGTTGGCGTTCCCCTGCTGACAGATCGCCTACGATCCGGTCGGGATCGAGGGGGAGGCCGTATTTCTCCGACACCTCCCGCACGCGGGCTGCGACTTGTCGTTGTGGCGGCGGGTTCTCCATCCCGAGCGCTATGTTCTCGGCGACGTTGAGCGCATCGAAGAGGGAGAAGTGCTGGAACACCATCGCAACACCAGCCGCGCGGGCTGCGCGAGGCTCTGGCGGGGCAAAGGGTGCGCCGCCCAATTCCATCGTTCCGCTGTCTGGCTTCACCAGCCCGTAGACCGTTTTCACAAGCGTTGACTTTCCAGCGCCGTTTTCCCCCAGCAAAGCGTGGATTTCGCCCGATTGAATATCGAAGGAAACGTCGCTGTTTGCGACGACGCCTGGATAGGCTTTGGTCAGCCCGTCAAGCTTGAGCAGCGTGTTGGTCATCTTGGTCGTGTTGCCCCGTCGTCATCCCCTGAACCAGCATCCCCATTGCGACGCCAATTGCAATCTCTTGTGGGTGTTTTCCCAAGCTCGGATCACCGATCGGACAGGTGATCTTCGCGATTTCGGTCATGCTGTGGCCAAGCTGGGTCAGGCGGCGCTGAAATTTTACCCATTTCGTTTCTGATCCAATGAGACCGATTGAGCCTGCCGGTTGCGAAATAAGCGTGTGGCACAGCGCCAGGTCGAGCTCGTGCGAATAGGTCAGAATCAGATGTTCTGCCTCTGGCGGCGCGTGGCGGGCGGCGGTGGCAGGATCGGTTGCGACCAGGCAATCGACGCCATCAGGCACTCGCGTTGGAAACCGGTCCTGAGCCGTATCGACCCAGACCAATTCGAGGTCAGGGAGGGGGGCGAGCGTGTTGACCAGCGCACGCCCGACGTGTCCGGCGCCATAAATCCAGATGTTGCGCTTTGGCTGCGAGATGGGCTCTATCAGCCAGCCGTTCTTGAACACCAAATCACCGGTGGGCTCGGGGCAGGGGCCTTGACTGGGTCCGACACGGCGGGCGACGGGGCCGTCCTTGGGTAAGGTGTTGGCGTCATACGTCTCCGTCACCAATGTCACCGACCCACCGCAGCATTGGCCGACGCCGGGGCCGAGGGGGATAGTTTCAAGCAAGTGCTTGCCTATGCTCAATTTTCTGGCACGTTTGACCGCTTCAAACTCAAGTGCGCCACCGCCGATCGTCCCTGATTGGCCACCCTGCCAGACAAACATGGCGGTGCCCGCCTCGCGCGGGGCGGAGCCTGCTGTTTTGACCACAACGACCCGCGCGACGGTGCCGTGCTGCGCGACGGCGTTCTGGAGGCTGATGAGGTCGAAACTCATGACCGCGCCCGTCCTATGGCGGCCAAGACCTCCTCCGCCGTGGCGGGGGCTTGCAGATCGGGGTAGTTCGGTCCGCAGGCAGCGACCGCGTTTGAGAGCGCGAGGAACGCTGAGATGCCAAGCATGAAGGGTGGCTCCCCAACCGCCTTTGATTTGTAGATTGTCTGTTCGGGGTTCGGTTCGTCCCAAAGGGCGACGTTGAACACCTGAGGCCGGTCAGAGGCGGCAGGAATTTTGTAGGTGGACGGGGCGTGGGTGCGCAGGTTGCCCTTGCCGTCCCACACCAATTCCTCCGTCGTGAGCCAGCCTGCGCCTTGCACATAGCCCCCTTCGATCTGGCCGATGTCGATGGCTGGATTGAGCGACGCGCCCGCATCGTGAAGGATATCCGTTCTCAGGATGCGGTTTTCGCCGGTCAGCGTGTCGATCACCACCTCGGTGATGGCCGCTCCATGGGCGAAGTAGAAGAATGGCCGCCCCTCGCCCTTGATCCGATCCCATGCAAGGTCTGGGGTTTTGTAGAACCCAGTGGAGGAGAGGCTGACACGGTTCACATAGGCGATTTGAGCCGCTTCAGCGAAAGTGACGGACTGCGATGGTGCGGTGACGTTCCCGTCTTTGAACTGCACGTCGGACGCTGAGACGCCCCACGCCTTCGCAACGGCCTCCGCTATCCGATCCCTGATCGTGTCGCAGGCCGCAGCGACCGCCATACCGTTGAGGTCAGAGCCGGAGGAGGCCGCGGTGGCCGACGTGTTGGGGACTTTGTCGGTGTCAGTCGCCGTGATCTTCACCGCGTCGATACTGACACCAAAGCGTGAGGCGGCGACTTGCGCGACCTTTTGGAACAGACCTTGCCCCATCTCCGTCCCGCCGTGGTTCAGATGGATGGAGCCGTCTTGGTAGACATGGACCAGCGCGCCAGCTTGGTTGAGGTGCGTTAAGGTAAACGAAATGCCGAATTTGACCGGCGAAAACGCGATTCCACGTTTCAAATAGTCATGTGTGGCGTTCCAGTCCGCGACGGCTTGCTTGCGCTTTCCATAGTTGGCGGAGGTCAGAAGCCGATCTGTGATTCCATCGAGAATGAAATCTGTGACCTCCATCCCATACGGTGTGGTCGTGCCGCGCGACGGGTCGGTTTTGCCCATCGGTGCGTAGTAATTGACCTTGCGCACCGCTACGGGATCAAGCCCCAGCTCATGCGCAATTGCGTCCATCACACGTTCAATGCCAAGCACCCCCTGCGGGCCGCCAAAGCCGCGAAATGCGGTCGCACTTTGAGTGTTTGTTTTCAGCCGGTGGGAGGTGATTTTGACCGCTGGAAGGAAGTACGCGTTGTCGGCGTGGAGCATGGCCCGGTCCGCGACGGGCAGCGATAAATCCATCGCCCAACCGCAGCGGGTCCAATGGGTGAATTCGATGCCCTGCACCTGTCCTGCGTCATCGAATGCGACGTCGTAAGCGATCCGAAAATCGTGACGCTTGCCGGTGATGATCATGTCATCGTCGCGGTCATAGCGCATCTTGCAGGGGCGTTGCGTGCGGTGGGCGGCGAGGGCGCAAGCGACGGCCAGGGCGTTGCCTTGGCTTTCCTTGCCGCCAAACCCGCCACCCATGCGGCGCACCTCACACCGAACGGCGTGCATGGGGATGCCGAGGGCGTGGGCCACCTTGTGCTGAATCTCTGTTGGGTGCTGGGTGGAAGAATGCACCACCATATCACCGCCTTCTTGCGGCAGGGCGAGGGCGGCCTGACCTTCGAGGTAGAAATGCTCCTGCCCGCCCATATCGATGGTACCGCTCAGGCGATGTTTGGCGGATTTCATCGCTTTCGGAAGATCGCCGCGCGACCAGATGCGCGGACCTTCTTCAAACCGGCTGTCAGCTTCCAGAGCGTCCTCAATCGTGAGGATGGCGGGGAGCGGATCAATCTCAACCTCCGCCAATTGCGCGGCTTTGCGTGCGGCGAAGTGGGAGGTGGCAACAACGAGGAAGATCGGTTGGCCGACGTAATGAACGGTGCCTTCGGCAAGCAACGGTTCATCATGCGCGGACGGGGAGACGTCATTCTCAAACGGCAAGTCATCAGCGGTGAGAACGTCGACGACGCCTCCAGCCGCGTGGACCTTGGACAGATCAACGCTTTTGATGGTCCCATGCGCGACGTCGGACAGGCCAAAGACCAAATGCAGGGTGCCCTGCGGCGTTGGGATGTCATCGACATACCGCGCAGCACCTGTGACGTGCAGTTTCGCCGCGTCATGGGGGAGGGGTTTGGCAACGCTCATGCGCGCACCTCCAAAACAGACACAGCCTCACCACTTTGTTCGGCAAAATAGCGGAGCAGCATGTTTTGCGCGACCTGCAAGCGGTAGTCAGCGGAAGCGCGCATGTCAGAGAGTGGCGTGAAATCGTCGTTGAAGGCTTTGACCGCTGTCTCAATCGTTTCAGCGGTCCAAGGTTCACCAATAAGCGCCTGTTCAACTTGCGCCGCCCGCTTCGGGATGCCCGCCATGCCGCCAAAAGCGATACGTGCATCGGTGATTTTTCCGTCTGACACGGTGGTGTTGAACGCGCCGCAAACGGCGGAAATGTCTTGGTCAAAGCGCTTGCTGAGTTTGTAGCAGCGCAAGTTGGCCGCGCCGAGCGGTACATGGATGGCTGTCACCAACTCACCCGCTTGGCGGTCTTGTTTGCCGTAGTCGATAAAGAATTTTTCGACGGGAATTGTGCGGGTGTCCTTGCCGCGCCGCAGGGTCATTGTCGCGCCGAGGGCGATCAAGGCGGGTGGGTTGTCGCCAATGGGGGAGCCATTCGCGACGTTGCCGCCAATCGTCGCAGCGTTGCGCACTTGGGTGGAGCCATAACGGCGGATCAGTTCGGCATAGCTCGGGTAATCGTCGCGCAGTTCTTCCAG
This sequence comes from Cognatiyoonia sp., assembly GCF_965661665.1. Classification (NCBI taxonomy): domain Bacteria; kingdom Pseudomonadati; phylum Pseudomonadota; class Alphaproteobacteria; order Rhodobacterales; family Paracoccaceae; genus Cognatiyoonia; species Cognatiyoonia sp. The sequence continues at coordinate 102,164 of NZ_CBFIEO010000011.1, forward strand.
CACGTCGGTCATCGTGACCGCCGCGCCAAAGGTGATTTGGTCTGACGCGCGCTCGATCTTTTTAAGGTCCGCGCATTTGTGGAGGAACGCGATGCTTTCCAATTCGCGCAGTTGTTTTGTGACCCAAAGGCCAACGTCAGTGGCCCCAGCGATGAGCGTGGCGTCTGGGTTATCAACGTACCAATCGGCCAAATCGTCTAGGTCCGTTGGTGAAAACGGCGCTGCGCTTGCGGCTTTCGGTGGCGTGTCGTCCATCCATGTTGGAGCAGGCTCGTCAGCAGCGGCCTCCGCCGCACGAATAATGGGCGCATAGCCCGTGCAGCGGCAAAGGTTGCCTGCAAGCTGATCGTTGTGGTCTTTCGCGCCGTTCTGATGCGCGACCGCCATCGTGACAACAAAGCCCGGTGTGCAGAACCCACATTGAGAGCCTTGATGATCTACCATCGCGGACTGGACGGGGTGCAGTTCCCCAGACGGTCCGCTGATCCCTTCGACCGTGCGCACGGCCTTTCCATGGAGTTGCGGCATGAACAGGATGCAGGCGTTCAAGGCCCGCACGCCCTTCTCATCCGTCACCATCACGGTGCAGGCACCACAGTCGCCTTCGTTGCAGCCTTCTTTCGTTCCGCAAAGCCCCGCGTCCTCCCGCAACCAATCCAACAGCGTACGGGTGGGGTCGGTCTGAACCTCCACAGTCTCTCCATTCAGAAGAAACGAAACGGTCATTGTGTAAGCCTGCCGCCTTACCAATTTGTTCGGGGCGCTGCTTCGTGTCGATGCGGCGTAGACACGAGGCCCTTTTGTTCAATGAAACCAAGGGGAGGTGAGTTTGGCAAGAAAATTGTTGGCCTGCGCTGATCAGACTTAGCTTGGTCGATCATCCCGCAACGTCGTCTGCCACTCCAGCCAGCCTTGCAGTTCGTGAATGGGGCCCATCGCGATTTGACAGGTGCGCACGCGGCCACGTTTGACGGAGCGGATCAAACCGGCATCTTCCAAGACTTTCAGGTGTCTTAGGAATGTTGGCATCGCCATATCATGCGGTGTGTGGAGCGCGCTGACACTGGCCTGACCTGTCATCAATCGTTCGACCACAGCACGCCGCGTCGGATCGGACAAGGCCGCCAAAATCTTCGACAAAGAATCGCTCATTTGTTTTGTTTCAATGGCTTACTGGGTGACATGAATATACCTAGCGAATTAACTAACAAATCTGATCTTTCGGAGCACTAAACTGCATCATAAGGTCAGCGCATGTCTGATCCCCGATTCATCCATCTCCGCGTACATACTGAGTATTCACTGCTCGAGGGCGCGGTTCCAGTGAAGAAACTCGCAGGGCTGTGCGCAGGCGCAGATATGCCTGCCGTCGCCCTGACGGATAGTAACAATATGTTCGCCGCCTTGGAGTTTTCGGAATACGCCTCTGGCGCTGGTGTTCAGCCGATTATCGGGTGTCAAGTGGATGTGACGTTCCTAGTTGCGGAGCCTGGGAAACGTGCTCCGGACCCTGCGCCAATCGTTCTTTTGGCGCAGAATGAGACGGGCTACATGAACCTGATGAAGCTCAATTCCTGCGCCTATTTGGACGCAGATGGGCAGTTGCCGCAGGTCACTGTTGAGGAATTGGCGGCGCATCATGAGGGGCTGATTTGTCTCAGTGGTGGCCCTGACGGTCCAGTCGGGCGGTTGTTGCAACAGGGGCAGCGTCCCAAGGCGGAAGACTTTGTGAACCGTCTGGCCACGATTTACCCCGACCGGCTTTATATCGAATTGCAGCGTCACCCCGGTGAAGGCGGTCAGCCGGAAGCGGAGCGGCTGTCGGAACGGGGCACCATCGAGATTGCCTACGCCAAGAACTTGCCCTTGGTCGCGACGAACGATGTCTATTTTCCGAAGACCGACCTTTATGAAGCGCATGACGCACTGATCTGCATTGCGGAAGGTGCCTATGTCGACCAACAGGAAGAGCGGCGCAGGCTGACGGCGCAACACTATTTCAAATCGCAGCAAGAGATGGTGACGCTCTTCGCCGATCTACCGGAAGCGATTGAGAACACGGTCGAGATTGCCAAGCGCTGCGCATTCAAAGCCTACAAACGCGATCCGATCCTGCCCAAGTTTGCGGATGATGAGGTGGCGGAACTGCGACGTCAGGCAGAGGAAGGTTTGAAGTATCGTTTGTCGATGATCGACCCAGCCGCGCCGATTGAGGAATACGAGAAGCGGCTGGAGTTCGAGCTTGGCATTATCGAAGGCATGGGGTTCCCGGGCTACTTCCTGATTGTTGCCGACTTCATCAAATGGGCGAAAGACCATGATATTCCGGTCGGGCCCGGCCGGGGGTCTGGTGCGGGGTCACTGGTCGCCTATGCATTGCTCATCACCGACCTTGATCCGCTGCGCTATTCACTGCTGTTCGAACGGTTCTTGAACCCAGAACGGGTCTCGATGCCGGACTTTGATATCGACTTTTGCATGGACCGCCGCGAAGAGGTGATCCGCTACGTGCAGGAGAAATACGGACGCGACAAAGTGGGCCAGATCATCACCTTTGGTGCGCTTTTGTCCAAGGCTGCCGTGCGCGATGTGGGGCGTGTTTTGCAGATGCCCTACGGACAGGTGGACCGACTGTCGAAGATGATCCCTGTTGAAGGGGTGAAGCCCGTTAGCATTGAAAAAGCACTCGCTGATGAGCCGCGCTTGCGGGAGGCGGCGAAGGCAGAAGAAGTTGTTGACCGTTTACTCACCTATGCGCATCAGGTTGAAGGTTTGCTCAGAAACGCCTCCACCCACGCGGCGGGTGTTGTGATTGGGGACAGGCCATTGGATGAGCTGGTCCCGCTTTATCAAGACCCGCGCTCCGACATGCCAGCGACGCAGTTCAACATGAAATGGGTGGAGCAGGCGGGGTTGGTGAAGTTCGATTTCTTGGGCTTGAAAACGCTGACAGTGATCCAGAACGCGGTTGATCTCATCCTGAAGTCTGGCCGTGATCTGCACGTCACCGCCGAGGGAGAGCAGTTGTTCCAACCGCCTAAGGGCGCGGTCAACGACATTGGGGCCATCCCGCTCGATGACGAGAAATCCTACGCGCTTTATTCCGCTGCCAAGACCATCGCGGTATTTCAGGTGGAAAGCTCCGGCATGATGGACGCGCTGAAGCGGATGAAGCCAACGTGTATCGAGGACATCGTTGCGCTGGTGGCGCTTTACCGGCCCGGCCCAATGGAAAATATCCCGACCTATTGTGAGGTGAAAAACGGGCAGCGGGAGTTGGAATCGATCCACCCGTCCATCGATTACATCCTTGAAGAAACCCAAGGCATCATCGTTTATCAGGAACAGGTGATGCAGATCGCTCAGGTTATGGCAGGGTACTCCCTTGGTGGAGCTGACCTGCTGCGCCGCGCGATGGGTAAGAAGATCAAAGAGGCGATGGATGCGGAACGTCCGAAGTTTGAAGAAGGCGCCAAGAAGAACGGGGTGGATGCCAAAAAGGCGCGTGAAGTCTTTGACCTTTTGGAGAAGTTTGCCAACTACGGCTTCAACAAATCCCACGCGGCCGCCTATGCCGTTGTAAGCTATCAAACCGCTTGGCTGAAGGCGAACCACCCTGTTGAGTTCATGGCGGGCGTAATGAATTGCGATTTGCATCTGACGGATAAGCTGGGCGTTTACTTCCAAGAAGTGGAGAAGGGGCTGGGCCTCGACTACATCCCGCCCTGCATCAATCGGTCTGAGGCGACGTTCGATGTCCGCGATGGAAAGCTGGTTTATGCGCTTGGCGCGTTGAAAAATGTCGGCGTCGAAGCGATGAAGCTGATTGCGGAGGCGCGCGGTGATAAGGAATTCGTTAACCTTTTCGACTTCGCCCGCCGTGTTGATCTGCGGCGTGTTGGCAAGCGTCCGTTGGAGATGTTGGCGCGGGCAGGGGCGTTTGACATCCTCGACCCAAACCGCCGCCGCGTGATGATGTCGCTTGATGCGCTGTCAGCTTATTCGGCTGCGATCTTCGATCAGAAAGCCTCCAACCAAGTTTCGCTATTTGGGGAGGCGGGTGATGATCTGCCGGAACCGCGCCTGACGAGGGGCGAGGATTGGTTGCCTGCGGAACGCTTGGCAGAGGAATTCAAAGCGATCGGCTTCTACCTCTCCGGCCATCCGCTTGATGATTATATGGTGTCTTTGAAGCGCAAGCAGGTTCTCACCCTGGATGATGTCACCGCCAAGGCTGAACGCGGTGCGTGTATCGTTAAGATGGCAGG
>NZ_CBFIEO010000012.1:0-95050 GCF_965661665.1 Cognatiyoonia sp.
CCATATCCACCGGACCAGCCATTTTTCCCCCATTCCATGTGTGTCGATTTTAGCCGCTATTGGGCCTTCCCCACATAGGCATTTTTTTGCTAGGTCTATGGGTATCGAGTTGAAACTCAACGTTCCAGTCGAAAAGCTTGGCGTGAGACCTAGCGTTAGGGACGATTGACCAGAGGCAAGGACAGCTTGGAGGCTGTATCATGAAAATGAAGTATGCATTTGCGGTGGGCGCGTGTGCGGCATTGGGATGGGCGAGCGGTGTGACAGCGCAGGAAGCCAGCGACAATCGCGTGGCTGCGAACACGGATTGGAGCGTGTTTGTTGAGAACAATCCGACCGAATGCTGGGGCGTTTCCGCGCCGAAGCAGAGCCGTTTGACAGATTCCAATGGCAACCCAACGACGGGTCGCCGCAGTGATATGCTGCTGTTTGTGTTCTACCGCCCCGGCGCGAATGTCGCGGGTCAGGTGGCGTTTACCGGCGGCTATCCATTTGCCAACGACTCCACCGTCAGCATGACGATTGGCGATGCGGAGTATCAGCTCTTCACAGAGGGGGAGTGGGCGTGGCCTGCGACACCGGATGAGGACGCCAAGATCGTGGCCGCGATGAAGCGTGGGGCCAATGCGGTGCTCAAGGGCCGCTCCGGTCGTGGGAATATCACCACCGACACATTCTCTCTCCTTGGCTTTAGTGCCGCGATTGAGGAAGCGCAGAAGCGTTGCGAGAGCTAAGACAGCACCATAGATTACGCATTTTGGGCGGGTTTTCGATTGGAAACCCGCCTTTCTTGATTATATGAAGCGCTTATTCTCCGCTGAAAGGCATGGATATGACGGCTAAGGCCCCGATCACTCAGGACGTTCACACGATTCCGCGCAAGCTGCCGGACGGCCCGACGAACATTGTCGGCCTAAACCGCGAGGCAATGCGCGATGCGTTGATTGAGATGGGCACGCCGGAGAAGCAAGCGAAGATGCGGACCGGCCAGATTTGGCAGTGGGTCTATCACTGGGGCGTTCGGTCGTTTGACGAGATGACGAACCTGTCGAAAGACTATCGCGCGAAGCTGGATGCGCATTTCGTGATCGAGGTGCCTGAGGTGGTGAGCCGTCAGGTGAGCGAGGATGGCACGCGCAAGTATCTGGTGCGGATCGCGGGGGGTCATGAGGTGGAGGTTGTCTATATCCCCGAGGCTGATCGCGGGACGCTCTGTGTCTCCAGCCAAGTGGGCTGTACGCTGACCTGTTCGTTCTGTCATACCGGCACGCAAAAACTGGTCCGCAACCTGACCGCGGCGGAGATCATTGGTCAGGTGATGGTGGCGCGGGATGATCTGGATGAATGGCCGGTACCGGGTGCGCCCAAGGATGAGACGCGGCTGCTGTCGAACATCGTGCTGATGGGCATGGGTGAGCCGCTTTATAATTTCGAGAATGTGCGCGACGCGATGAAGATCGCAATGGACGGCGAAGGCATCGCTCTCTCCCGCCGTCGGATCACGTTATCGACCTCCGGTGTGGTGCCAGAAATGGCGCGGACCGCCGACGAGATTGGCTGCCAACTAGCGATTTCCTTCCACGCGACCACCGACGAGGTGCGCGACATATTGGTGCCAATCAACAAGCGCTGGCCGTTGGAGGATTTGCTGGACGCGCTGCGCAGCTATCCAAAAGTCTCCAATTCGGAGCGGATCACGTTTGAATATGTGATGCTCGACGGTATTAACGACAGTGATGACGACGCGCGGCGATTGATCAAGCTGATTGACGGCATTCCGGCCAAGATCAACCTGATCCCATTCAACGAATGGCCCGGTGCGCCTTACAAGCGGTCCTCAAATAACCGCATCCGCGCCTTTGCGGATATTATCTACAAAGCGGGCTATGCCTCCCCCATCCGGACGCCGCGCGGGGAAGACATCATGGCCGCCTGTGGGCAGTTGAAGTCTGCGACGGAACGGGCGCGGAAGTCGCGCAAGCAGATTGAGGCGGAAGCGGGGTTGGGCGGTTAAGCGCCCCAGATATCAAACGCCTCCATCGCCTCTTCTACGGTTTCGACGAACTTAAAGAGGTCCAGATCTTCAGCGGAGATTATGCCGGCGTCTGACAGGGCTTACCAGTTGATGATGCTGTTCCAGAAATCGCGCCTGAAGAGCAGAAAGGGTACCTTTTCCATGCGGCCGGTTTGGATGAGCGTGAGGGCCTCAAATAGCTCATCAAGCGTCCCAAACCCGCCGGGGAAGACGGTGATGGCGGCGGCGCGGACCAGAAAGTGCATCTTGCGGATCGCGAGGTAGTGGAAGTTGAAACACAGCTCTGGCGTCAACAAGTCGCCCAGGATGTACAAAATCATGGTATATTCAGCGATTAGAGCTTGGAAAGCGATGGGGTCGCGACGGATGCTATTGATGCAACTTCGCGGCTATGCGCGAGATGTCGAACTGGCGAAACAGCCGTTTGTCTACAATGAGTATGACACGGCCATGAAAATGTTGCAGGCTCAGGGTCCTGAGCATGCGGTTCGTTCTTTCGTGTTTACACAGCAGAACTGGACAAATTGGGTCTCAGAGAGTCCGGTGCCAATCCATGTCGTCCAAAGGCAATTCGACCCGTCGTCGGACCCGTCATCCGTATGGGCATTTTCACATAGCCACAAAGACAAGATCGAGCTCCATCACATTCCCGATGCAGGTTACCTTACGTTTATTTCTCATACTGACTTGATAATCGAACTTTTAAACAAAGCGTTTTATCCAAATCAGAACTGATTGCGCTTTTGTAACGGTGTCCCTATAGCAGTGCCGAACTTTTTGAGGGGTCGATCATGTCCAATGCACAACTTGAAACCGCGATTGAAGCTGCTTGGGATGGGCGTGATGCGATTTCGCCGTCGACGACGGGCGAAACGCGCGAGGCGATTGAAGACACTTTGAATGCGCTGGACAGCGGCTCTTTGCGGGTGGCTGAAAAGCAGGATGATGGCTCTTGGCATGTGAACCAATGGGCGAAAAAGGCGGTTTTGTTGGGCTTCCGCATCAAGGATATGGAGCAGCAGGACGGTGGGCCTCAGGGCTCTGGCTGGTGGGACAAGGTCGACAGCAAGTTCAAAGGCTGGGATGACAATCAATGGAAGACCGCGGGCTTCCGCGCGGTGCCGAACTGTGTGGTGCGCAAGTCAGCCTTTATCGCGCCAGGCGTGGTGTTGATGCCGTCATTCGTGAACCTTGGCGCCTACGTCGACGAAGGGACTATGGTCGACACATGGGCGACCGTTGGCTCTTGTGCGCAGATTGGCAAGAACGTTCACCTGTCTGGCGGTGTCGGCATCGGTGGCGTATTGGAGCCAATGCAAGCGGGTCCAACAATCATTGAGGACAACTGTTTTATCGGAGCACGGTCCGAAGTCGTTGAAGGCTGCATCGTGCGCGAAGGGTCCGTTTTGGGCATGGGTGTATTTATTGGTCAGTCCACCAAGATCGTGGATCGTGAAACCGGTGAGGTGATATATGGCGAAGTGCCGCCCTACTCCGTCGTTGTTGCAGGGTCGATGCCTTCTAAGAACAACGTCAGCCTTTACTGCGCGGTCATCGTGAAGCGCGTGGATGAGCGGACACGGTCCAAGACGGGCATCAACGAGTTGTTGCGCGACTAAGTGATCATCAGCCGCACCCTTGCAAAATCGCGGATCGCCCAAGGTCATGTGCCCGGGCAGTTGGCGGCTTGGGGACCGGTCTTTGCTGACGCGATGATCCTGTTTGGGATCCTATTTGCTATTTTCCCGTGGTTGATCGGTTTTCTGGCGGACTCGAACCTTTGGGTGAAGGTCCTGGTGCTGTTCTTGGTCTATTTTGTGCCGATCCAAATGGTGCTGATCACATCCGCGTTTTGGGCGGCAAACTCACAGGTGCCACCATCTGACGACAGTGATCAGCCAAGGTCATAGACGGGCCCAAACCATTTCAACAGAAGCTCCTCATAGACACCGCTTTCCACCAGATCGAGCAGTACGCGGTCGAACTGCTCCCGCAGGGGGCTATTGGTGGGGAAGGCGGCGGCGTAGTTTTCTGGCTTGTAGACCCGATCTAAAAGCCGTGCGTCAGGCATTTTGTTTTGCGAGACGTAATAAGCCAAGATTGGCGGATCAAAAACGATGGCCTCGAGGGATTCCGCCTCGAACGCTCGAAACAGTTGCGCCGTATCGTCATAGCCGAAATGCCCGGTGGCGCGACCATTGAGGAAGTCGGAACTGGTTGAGCCCACGATTGTTCCGACTCGCTTGCCATCAAGGTCATTAAGGTCTTGGACGTTCTCGTTGATCGCGTTGATGGTCATGGACGCGTTGATTTGCGCCACGAAGATCGACACGATGAAAAGGCTCGCCACCACAAGGCAGACGGCGAAGAACCGCCCCGCCCAGCTTTGCGGCATCCGTTCTTCGAAATCACCGTTAACTACTAGGTTCAGCGCTCACCAAAAGGCAGGAAATGAGGCGTCTTTCAGTGGTCGATCAAAATAGGGTTGGGATTTGCGTTCAAACAGCGACATCAACATGCCCCCGCCGAAAAGCAGGGCCAAGGCGCTGGCCACCGCGATGCCGATATCGCGCGTAAAGAGCGCGGCGATGAGCGATGGGCCACCTTCGGTGCCGGAAGGTGTCAAAACTTGGATGCCGCTGTCAAACATGGGCTGACTGAAATCCATGCGGCGTTCGTGTTCTGCTGTGACGGAAATATTGGCGATGGCCGCGTCGACGGCTCCTGTCTCGACGGCTTCCAGCATCGAGCCAAAACTGTCGGCTGTTTGGTAGGTGACTTGCCAGCCAAGTTCTTCCGTTACGCTGTTCATCAGATCAATACTGAACCCCGTGTGCGCACCGTCGCGCTGCATCTAGAAGGGCTCCCTATCTACGGTGGCGACGGTGATGTCTTGAGCCTGTGCCCAACTTGACCACAGCACAAGAGTTGTTAAGCAAAGCCAGCGTGAAGACTTGATCATTCCATCCCCCGAGGGTCCGAGTGTAGACCGCGTGAGATAGTCTCACCAGATCAAAGCCATGCCAAAAGCCGCTGACCATAGCGGTAGAAGGAACGACGAAGTGTCACAAAAGCGCAGCAAGCATAAGGTGTTCACCCTGTTGGTGGAAGTCGGGCGCAATGCCGGTGACGGTCTGCCGGAAGGCGCAACCGGTGGAGCGCTCATGTGCTATGCCAGCGGCGTGGATGAGGCGGAAGCGGTGCGCGAAACGGTGGCTATTCTAAAGCAAGCCGACCTTGCCCCGCTGGAAGTGTCCGGCTACGGGACTTTGGAAGGACGGCTGGCCGAAGGACACGATATCAACGACGAGGAAAAGGCGTTGATGCAGCGGGCGCTCGATGAAAACAGCGTGATCGTGGCGCAGATGACGCCGTTTTTCGACAAGGCTTAGGCCGCTTGGATTTTGCTCCAAGCGTCAACTTCGAACGGTTGCAGGATTTCAGAGGCCAGTGGTGATAGTGTGCGCCAGAGTGCGGCGGGCAAGTTCGAGAGCGTGCCTTGGGTCAGCCGTGTGTTGGGGGATTTACGCCCTTTGGCTTGTTGACCAACACCTTCGGAGCCAAACACGGCCCCTTTCTTGTCGCGAAGTCCTAACCAGCTCATTCGATATCCTGCCTTCATCGCACCTTTTGCGGTGCTTTTTGTCGAGGGCTTCTGCCCCGCCGTTGTTGAGAAGAACCATAAGCCAAACCGGTACGGTGGTGCAAAGGCTCGCCCTGTGGTCCGGTGCAGGGCGAAAAAATCGTGTCTTCCGTGCTACATGCGCTTGGTGTAGGCCAAGGCAACCTCAATAGATGGATGTGCCATGTCTGATCTTGATCCCGTCGCTTTGACCGCCGAATTGGTGCGCTGCCCATCGGTGACGCCAGAAGAAGGCGGCACTTTGGATGTGCTGGAGCGGGTTTTGAGCGGCGCGGGGTTTGAGTGCACGCGCGTTGACCGCAACGGGATCAGCAACCTTTTCGCCCGTTGGGGTCGGAAAGGGGCAAACCGCAGTTTTGGGTTCAACGGACACACCGATGTGGTGCCGATTGGCAATCCTGACGATTGGAGCGTTGATCCTTTCGGGGCGGAGATCAAAGACGGGTTTCTTTGGGGGCGCGGGTCGACGGATATGAAATCCGGTGTCGCGGCTTTCGTTGCAGCAGCTGTGGATTTTGTGGCTGAGACGCCGCCCGATGGCGCGGTTGTGCTGACCATCACTGGCGATGAAGAGGCGGACGCCACCGATGGGACCGTCGCGCTTTTGGATTGGATGGCTGACGCGGGGGAGCAGATGACGCTCTGCCTTGTGGGGGAGCCGACGAGCCCCAACCACATGGGTGAGGCCATGAAAATCGGGCGGCGCGGTTCGATGACTGTGCAGTTCGAATTCACCGGCGTGCAGGGGCATTCTGCTTACCCGCACCGCGCCAACAACCCGCTGACCGCGATGGCGCGGTTAATGGATCGGTTGGCCTCGCACGAGTTGGATCAAGGCAGCGATCATTTCGATCCCTCCAGCCTTGCGATTGTCACGATGGACACTGGCAATCCCGCGACCAACGTGATCCCTGCGCAATGCCGTTCATCCGTTAACATTCGGTTCAGTGACCTCCATAGTGGGGAAAGTGTGGGCGCGTGGTTGCGAGCGGAAAGCGCCAAGGTGCAGGAGGAGACGGGCATTCAAGTGGCGCTAAACATTCGCATCTCTGGCGAAAGCTTTGTCACCCCGCCCGGCGAGTTGTCCGATCTGATTGGCGCGGCGGTTGAGGCAGAGACGGGTCATCGGCCTGAGATGTCTACCTCCGGCGGCACATCAGATGCGCGGTTCATGAAAGATCATTGTCCGGTGGCGGAGTTTGGGCTTGTCGGAAAAACGATGCATCAGGTCGATGAAAAGGTTCCTGTGGCTGACATTGTGCAGTTGAAAGCGATCTATCGGCGCATTCTCAACGACTATTTCGCCTAAGGCGTCTGTCGCCACCGTACCGCACGTGTTAGGGCGAGGCATGGCACGCATTCCATCGAAATCTGAAATCCTTGATTGGATCACCGATAACCCGTCAAGGACCGCGAAACGGGATATTGCCCGTGCGTTTGGGATCAAAGGCGCGCAGCGCATCGATCTGAAGCGGATTTTGAAGGAGATGGAGGCCGAAGGCATCCTGCGCAAACGGCGCAGCAGCTACCGCGATGCGGACAAGTTGCCGCCGGTTTCGGTGTTGCAAGTTCTTGGCCCGGACTCCGACGGTGATCTGCTGGCGCGGCCTTTGGAATGGGCGGGCGACGGGGTTGAGCCCGCAATCCTGATATCGCTGCGGGAGAGCGACCCCGCGTTGAGCGAAGGCGACCGCATTTTGGCGCGGCTCACTGAGACGCCAAAGGACGATCACCCCTATACCGGGCGTTTGATCCGCCGGATTGGGACCAGCCCGCAGCGGACGCTGGGTGTCTTCCGCTCAGGGTCAGAAGGCGGACGGATTGTGCCCATCGACAAAGGCTCCAGCAAGGAATGGCTGGTGGGCGCGGGCGAGACAGGTGGCGCCAAAGATGGTGAGTTGGTCGAAGCCGAACACAGCGGGCCGAAAGGCCGGATGGGGCTACCGCGTGCAAGGATTGTCACTCGGTTGGGCGACCCAACGCAAGTTAAAGCAGTTTCGCTGATTGCGATCCATCAGCACGGGATCCCCGATCATTTCCCCGCTGACGTGCTTGGAGAGGCGGAGAAAGCGAAGCCTGCGAGCCTTGGCAAACGCACCGATCTGCGCGACCTGCCTTTGATTACGATTGACCCTTATGACGCGCGGGACCGCGATGATGCCTGCTATGTCAAACTGGATGAGGCCAAAGACAATCCAGGTGGATTCATCATCTGGGTCGCGATTGCGGATGTGGCGCATTACGTGACGCCCGGGTCCGCGTTGGATCAAGAAGCGCGCAAGCGCGGCAACTCCACCTATTTCCCAGATCGCGTTGTGCCGATGTTGCCGGATCGGTTGTCCGGCGATTTGTGTTCGCTGCACGAAGGGCTGGAGCGGGCCTGTGTCGCGGTGGAGATGCGGATCGATGTCGAGGGCAACAAGCTAGGCCAGACCTTTCATCGCGGGTTGATGAAGAGCCAAGCGTCGTTGAATTACCAAGAAGTGCAGGCCGCGATAGATGGTGCGCCCAGCGACAAGACCGCGCCATTGTTGGAACCAGTTCTGAAACCGCTCTATGCGGCGTATGAAGCCTTGAAGCAAGCACGCGCACGGCGGCAACCGTTGGAATTGGACCTGCCTGAGCGGCAGATCGTCATTGATGACGAAGGCCATGTGCGGTCCGTCAACTTCAAGGAGCGGCTGGACGCGCACCGTTTTATTGAAGAGTTCATGGTTTTGGCAAACGTCGCTGCGGCTGAAACGCTGCAGTCCAAGCAGCGGCCCCTGCTCTACCGTGTGCATGAAGAGCCAAGCCCAGAGAAGATCGAACAGTTGCGGGAGGTGGCCGTCGCCTCCGGCCTCGTTCTGGCCAAGGGGCAGGTTTTGCAGACCAAGCAGCTCAACCGGTTGATGGCGCAGGCGCGGGAGACGGAGCAGGCAGAACTCATCAGCATGACCACGCTGCGGTCGATGACGCAGGCGTATTACAGCCCTGAGAATTTCGAGCATTTCGGCCTCGCGCTGAAATCTTACGCGCATTTCACCTCACCTATTCGGCGGTATTCCGACCTGATCGTGCATCGAGCGCTAGTCGATGCCCACAAATGGGGCAAGGATGGTTTGTCGCCGTTTGATGTTGAGAATCTGGACGCCACCGCTAAGCAGATCAGCGATACCGAGCGCCGGTCGATGATGGCGGAGCGGGACACGACAGACCGCTATCTCGCGGCGTTTCTATCTGATCGCTTGGGGGCAGAGATGCCAGGGCGGATCGCGGGGATCGTCAAGTTTGGCGTGTTCGTGAAACTGGATGAAACGGGTGCGGATGCGTTAGTGCCGATCAGGTCGCTCGGGCGTGAATATTTTGACTACGACGCGGACAGTCAGACCCTGATGGGTTCGGAATCCGGCATGATGATCGGGCTGGGGCAACGGGCCACGGTAAAGCTGGTAGAGGCGGCACCTGTGTCGGGTGGTTTGATTGCCGAGCTTGTGTCGCTTGATGAGCAGATCATGCCACGCGGCCCGTCCAAGAAACGCGGCAAGCCGCCGCGCCGGAAGATGTCAGCCAGCAAGAAGCAGGCGGCAAATACCAAACGCAAATTGACGCGCAAACGCCGTCAGAAGTGATCGGTTGGCCTAGAACTCTTTCGGCTCACACCTGTTCCCGCGAATGCAGGACACCAGATCATCAATCATCGTTTGAGTGGGTTCATAGAACACAGTGCTGCCACAGGGGTTCGCCTCCAGGACGATGTCGTCGCCCACGCCTTTGGCGAAGGTGATGACCTCCTCTCCTGCGGCCATTGAGCCGCACCAAGAGCCGTAGCAAACGGGCTGCACAATGACAGGACGCAAGAAACGTGAGGTGAACCCGTCGAGTGTGAGGCCGTGGCCTGTGAAAGTCGCTGGGATCGGATCAGGATCGCGGGGTTCGTTAACAACGCCCTGTGACTGCAGGCTTTCATCAAACTCAAAGGTGCCGCGCAGAACATAAACTGGCTCCGGCACCTCATTCATTTGCAGGAACGTGGTGGCCACGTCGGGGCGCATGCAGCTGAGGGCTGAGGCTTGCGCGGCCACAAGGCAGAACAGAGTTGTGAGGATGGTTTTCATTGGACGTCCTCCAACGCTCAAAGTTTGTCTTCAAACTCTGCCAGCACCTGTTCGTAGACCTCCCGCTTAAAGGGCACAATGCTGTCCACCAGTTCTTCCTTTAGCATCCAACGCCATTCGGAGAATTCGGGGTGCTCCGTCTCGATCTCGATATCAGTGTCGGCGCCGTGGAAGCGGAAGAGGAACCATTTCTGCTCCTGCCCCTTGTAGCGGCCTTTCCAGACCTTTGGCACAAGGTGATGCGGCAGGTCGTAGGGAATAAGGCGGCTGCTTTCGGCCTCCAGTGTCACCAATCGCGCTTCGACGCCCGTTTCTTCCCATAGCTCGCGATAAGCGGCGTCGAGCGTTTTCTCACCCCGATCCACACCGCCTTGCGGCATTTGCCATGCAGGTTCTTTGGTGTCCTTACGCTGACCCACAAAGATGTGGCCGCGGGGGTTGATCATCATAACCCCAACGCATGGCCTGTAGGGCAATTCGGCAATTTCGTCAGGCGTCATTATTGGGCCTTGCTGATTCATCTCTTCTGTCTTTCGTTTTCCCCGATTTAGGCAAAAGGTCCAGTGCTATGCGATAACAACTCGGGTTTCGTGCCGTATGCGGGGGGCGATCCACCGCAGATGATCACGGCGAAACGCGACGCAGCCCGCGGTGGGGTGTCCGGGGCTTCGCCATTGGTGGATGAAGATTGCAGAGCCGCGCCCAGCCACCGCAGAGGGCCAGTTCCAATCAGTGATCAGAACTAGGTCATACATTGGATCCGCTCTGCGCAGATTTTCATGAGAAGGCGCGTAGGGCCTGCGCACCATCAGATTATAGTCTTCATCTTTGGGATCATCGGACCAGAGGTCGCCCGGTCGAATCGGCACCGCCCAATTTGCAGGTTTTGCCATCCGGTCGGTCCGGTAGAGCATGCCCACAAGCCCGTGCACACCTTTGGGGGTCGCGCCGTCACCTTCACGCTTCTTATCTGTCAGCCCACCGCGACCGATGGTGATCGGGAACTTGCGACCCATAAATCGGGCGTGGGTGGGTGTGATGACGATGTCAGTGGCTTTGGTCACAGAAGGTGCCCAGATTTCTTGGCCTTGGTATCGAGGTAGGCGTGGTTATGGGGGTTCCCACCCACTTGCAGCGGGACACGTTCCGTCACTGCGATGCCAGAGCTTTCCATCCGCGCGATTTTGGAGGGGTTATTGGTCATCAGGCGGACGGATTTGAAGCCGAGCTTGCCCAAAATCTGCGCCCCGATGCGGAAATCACGTTCGTCATCTTCGAAACCAAGGCGGTGGTTCGCCTCGACCGTGTCAAAGCCCTGATCCTGCAGCGCGTAGGCGCGCATTTTGTTGGCAAGGCCGATACCTCGGCCTTCTTGGTTGAGGTAGAGCAGGATGCCTGCCCCCTCTTCCCCCATTTGGGCCAGCGCCCCGCGCAATTGCGGGCCGCAGTCGCATTTGAGCGAACCAAGCAGGTCTCCCGTAAAGCAGGCGGAATGCAGGCGGGCGAGCACGGGTTTGCTGCGGTCGGGGTTGCCGATTTCGACAGCGTAGTGTTCTTCTGCACCGTCTTCGGGTCGGAAAATGTGAAGGCGTCCCGCCTCTGACACGGTCATCGGTAGGCGCGCGTGGATGACATGGTCAAAGTGGCTGACGTCGCCCAGTCCAACGCTGGCTTGGTCGACGAACGTAAGATCATGTTGCGCGGCAAAAGTGGCGGCGTTTTCGAGCGGCAGCACCAGCACAGCAGGCAGCATTCGCGCTGCCTTGGTCAGCGTGATCCCTGCCCGTGCGAGGTCGGCGTTGCCGCCCCTTAGGCAGCGGTAGGGCCCTTTCATCGGATTGCCGAGGTCATCAGCAGGATCGGCAATCGCCCGCACCCATTTGGCGGAGACATCGGCAGGCAAAGCGATGCGCGCCAGATCATTATCATAGATCCGAACTTTGAGCGTTTGGGCCCTCCAGTCGGTGATGGCGATGCAAGGCTCACCAAAACTGCACAAATCGTGAAGACGCTCTGCGCCCAATGTTTCAACAGCCAAAATCACGCCATCGGTCAAAACAACAGGCACACCCATGCGCAAATCCGCCCGTGCGCGTGCAAGTTTTTCAACGTTATTAGGGGAAAGTGCCACCAAAGACCGCCTTTTTCATAACAAGACTGACATAGGCGACCCGTTCGGAAATTGAAACATTTGCATGAAAGATCACACGTCCATGTGAAATTAACGACGCAAAGCTTGCCTGACGCACGGATCGATCACATCTTTTCTACAGCACCCGAAGGAGGCAATTATGGCTCAGCTAAAGAAAATCCTGCTTGTCGACGATGATGATGACCTGCGCGAAGCGTTGGGTGAACAGCTTTTGATGACGGAAGATTTCGATGTGTTTGAGGCGGCCGATGGCGCCGAGGCCATGACGAAAGCCAAAGAGCAGCTGTATGACCTGATGATCCTTGATGTGGGTCTGCCAGACACGGACGGCCGCGAATTGTGCCGCCTAATGCGCAAGCAAGGCGTCAAATGCCCGATTGTGATGCTGACAGCGCAGGACAGCGACGCAGACACGATCTATGGCCTTGATGCGGGCGCCAATGATTACGTCAGCAAACCCTTCAAATTCCCTGTATTGCTTGCCCGTTTGCGCAGCCAGCTGCGGACGCATGAACAGTCAGAAGATGCTGTTTTCCAGCTTGGGCCGTATACGTTCAAGCCAGCGGAGAAGGTGCTTTTCACCGAGGATGACAAGAAGGTTCGGTTGACCGAGAAGGAAACCAACATTCTGAAATTCCTATATCGCGCGACCGAAGGCGTGGTAGCGCGAGACGTCCTTTTACACGAGGTTTGGGGCTATAATGCCGGTGTGACAACGCACACGTTGGAGACGCATATTTATCGTCTTCGGCAAAAAATTGAACTAGATCCGTCAAACGCACGCCTCCTTGTGACCGAACCGGGTGGTTATAGATTGGTCGCATAGCGATTGGTTTGCGCGTCTGATCTCCTCCCCCTTTGATGCGCTAATCCCTATCCCTCCGGTGGCGGGGACGATAGCCACCACCTCCCTGTTAGACTTGCCCGGACACCCGTCCGGGCATTTTTTCATGTGCCAGGTGTGTGGAAATCGGCAGTACTGTAGCCTTGTAGGTATAACAAGGCAGTCAGATCGCCGTGGTTGATGCGGACTTTGCACTTTTCCTGCAACGCGGGCTTGCTATGGAGAGCGACGCCAGTGCCCGCATTCTTTAGCATCAGCAGATCATTCATGCCGTCGCCAACAGCCAGCACATCATCGGTTGAGAGATTCAAGCGCTGGGTGATGTCGTTGAGCGCATCGAGCTTTGCTTCCTGCCCCAAGATCGGGCGGACCACGCGGCCAGTTAGTTGGCCACCCTCAATCTCAAGCGTGTTTGCGCGGTTTTCATCAAAGCCCAGCGTGCCCGCGACACGGGCTGTGAACGCTGTAAACCCGCCGGAGACGAGCGCTGCGTATGCGCCATTGGCCTTCATGGTCGCCAAGAGCGTTGCGCCTCCAGGCATATAGGTGATGCGGGTCTTGAGGACGTAATCAATGATGGTTTCGGGCAAACCTTTCAGCAGCCCTACTCGCTCATCGATGGCCCCTTCGAAATCAAGCTCCCCATTCATGGCTTTTGCGGTGATGTCGGCGACACGTGCGCCCACGCCCGCCTCCGCCGCCAATTCATCGATGCATTCCTGCTGGATCATCGTGCTGTCCATGTCAGCGAGCAGCACCTTCTTGCGGCGGCCCGTCATCGGTTGAAGGGCAAGATCGATGCCCATGTCCTGACAGCTTTGCCAGACATCTTCAAAATTCGAAGGCTCCGTTTGCAGCGCAAATTCAGCGGCTTCATCAGCAGCAAGCCAGATCGCATCCCCACCGCCCAATGCGTTGCGCAGGTTCTCGACCAGCGCGCCTTCTAGGTTCCGTTGACTGGACGCAGCGATCAGTGTGGCTGTAAACATGGATGGTTTCCTATTGGCGTCGGGCATGTCGCAAAAAGCGGCTTGATCGGCGGTCTAGCTACATTTTGGCTGTTGCGAAAGACCTCAAACCGCCGTAGCTCCGTCCATGGGACACCCTTCCCCAACGAAGGGCGCATATCTGTGAGGATACCACTGATGGTTAAGACCAAACCGGCGACGCGGCCGGTAAATCCGCGTTTTTCGTCTGGCCCCTGTGCCAAACCCCCCGTCTGGAAATTGGAAAATTTGAGCGATGCCGCTTTGGGCCGGTCGCACCGTGCGGCGGTGGGCAAGGCCAAGCTGAAAAACGCGATTGAGCTGACGCGCGAGGTTTTGGGCGTACCGCATGATTACAAGATCGGGATTGTTCCTGCGTCTGACACCGGTGCCTTTGAAATGGCGATGTGGTCGATACTGGGGGAACGTCCTGTCCAGATGGTCGCTTGGGAATCCTTTGGTGCTGGTTGGGTCACGGATGTTGTGAAGCAGCTTAAGATCGAGGCGACAACGCATACTGCTGAGTATGGCGAGATTGTCGATATGGCAGCTTTGGATTATGACCAAGACGTTTGCTTTACATGGAACGGCACCACATCCGGTGTGCGCGTCGCCTCTGGCGATGTGATCCCAGCGGATCGTACGGGGCTGACGCTCTGCGATGCGACCTCTGCCGCGTTCGCGCAGGATTTGCCGTGGGACAAATTGGATGTGACAACCTTCTCTTGGCAGAAGGTGATGGGCGGCGAAGCGGCCCACGGGATGCTGATTTTGAGCCCGCGCGCAGTTGAGCGGCTGGAAAGCTACACACCGGCATGGCCGCTGCCGAAGATTTTCCGTCTAACAAAAGGTGGCAAGCTGATCGAAGGTATCTTTGAAGGCGCAACGATCAACACGCCGTCGATGTTGGCAGTTGAGGACTATCTGGTCGCGTTGAAATGGGCGAAATCGATTGGCGGGTTGGATGCGTTGATGCATCGCGCCAATGCAAACGCGCAGGCGATCTGGAACTTCACAGCCTCCCGCGATTGGATTGCGAACCTTGCGAAAGATCGCGCCATCCGGTCGAACACCTCCGTCTGTCTGAAATTCACCGATGATCGGATCACCGATGGGGCAACCTTTGCCAAAGCCGTTGCAAAACGGCTGGAGACGGAGGGTGTCGCGCTCGACATCGGGGCCTATCGCGATGCGCCTGCGGGTCTTCGGATCTGGTGCGGTGCGACGGTGGAAACCTCCGATATCGAAGCGATGTTGCCTTGGCTCGAATGGGCGTTCGAGGTGGAAAACGCAGCACTCTAATTCTTATGGCGGGGGTTTTGCCCCGCCTCCCCACATTCTCAAAAAGGACCACACATATGGCCCCGAAAGTACTTATCTCTGACAAACTGTCTGATGCGGCAGTGCAAATATTCAAAGACCAAGGCATTGACGTGGATTTCAAACCGGACCTTGGCAAAGACAAAGTTGAATTGCTGAAAGTGATCGGCGACTATGATGGCCTTGCCATCCGGTCGGCGACGAAAGCCACCGAAAAGATCATCGCAAATGCAAAGAAGCTGAAGGTGATTGGCCGTGCCGGTATCGGCACCGATAACATCGATAAGGATGCCGCGTCCAAGGCCGGTATCATCGTAATGAACACCCCCTTCGGGAACATGATCACAACCGCCGAACACGCGATTGCGATGATGTTTGCGGTGGCGCGTCAAATTCCTGAGGCCTCTCAGTCCACCCATGCGGGCAAATGGGAAAAGTCAAAATTCATGGGTGTTGAGCTAACCGGCAAAACGCTGGGCGTTATCGGGGCTGGCAACATTGGCGGGATCGTCTGCGACCGCGCCCGTGGCCTGAAGATGAAGGTCATCGCCTACGATCCGTTCCTCAGCCAAGAAAAGGCCGACAAGATGGGTGTGGAGAAGGTTGAGCTGGAAGAGCTTCTGCCCCGTGCGGACTTCCTGACGCTGCACGTCCCCAAAACAGAGCAGACTGCGAACATGATCACCGCAGAGCGGATCGCTATGATGAAAAAGGGTGCGCGGATCATCAACTGTGCGCGTGGCGGTTTGGTGGATGAGGAAGCGTTGGCAGAGGCGCTCAAGTCCGGCCACATCGCTGGCGCGGCCTTTGACGTCTTCGCGGTGGAGCCTGCGACGGAAAGCCCGCTCTTCAACCTGCCAAATGTTGTGGCCACCCCACACCTTGGCGCAGCAACGACCGAAGCACAGGAAAACGTGGCGCTTCAAGTGGCAGAGCAGATGTCGGATTACTTGCTGACAGGTGCTGTGTCGAACGCGCTCAACATGCCATCCGTGACGGCGGAAGAAGCCAAAGTCATGGGGCCTTGGATCGAGCTTTCCGGCCACCTTGGTAACTTCATCGGTCAGATGACGGATGAGCCAGTGCAGGCGATCAACATCCTTTATGACGGTGAAGCGAGTGAGATGAACCTCAACGCCCTGACCTGTGCGGTCATTGCGGGCATCATGAAAAAGGTGAACCCAGACGTGAATATGGTCAGTGCGCCTGTGATCGCGAAAGAGCGTGGCGTGCAGGTGTCCACCACCAAGCAGGATCAGTCCGGTGCGTTTGAAGGCTATATCAAGGTCACAGTTGTGACCGACAAGCGGGAGCGGTCTGTTGCCGGCACAGTCTTTAGCGATGGCAAGCCACGGTTCATTCAGATCAAAGGCATCAATATCGATGCAGAAATTGGGACGAACATGGTCTACACTACCAACGAAGACGTGCCGGGCATCATCGGCGCGCTTGGTCAGACGATGGGCGCCAACAACGTCAACATTGCGAACTTTACCCTTGGCCGGAAAGAGGCGAAGGGCGAAGCGATTGCGCTGCTTTATGTCGACGAACCTGTGCCTGCGGCGGCCCTGAAAGCACTGGAGGACACAAGGCTTTTCAAGCAGGTGAAACCGCTTAGCTTTGACGTGAAATAATCCCTCAAAAGCCCGGCCCAGCGCCGGGCTTATTCTTTCGGCCCTGCCGCTAGTGGTTTGCGTCAGTCTCAGATAGGTAGAGGCATGACGCTGACCTTCACCTCCCTCGATGACATCCGCAAACACGGGTTCGATACGTTGATCGACGTGCGGTCACCAGCGGAGTTTGCTTTGGATCACATCCCCGGCGCGATCAACCTGCCGTCGCTGTTCAATGAGGAGCGCGCGGAGGTGGGGACGATTTACAAGCAGGTCAGCCCCTTCAAAGCGCGCAAGATTGGCGCGGCGCTGGTTCTGAAGAATGTCGCCCATCATATCGAAGGGCCTTTGAGTGATTATGACGGTGGGTGGCGGGCGCTCGTCTATTGCTGGCGCGGTGGGCAACGGTCGGGCGTCTTTGCGACGTTGTTGAAAGAGATCGGCTGGCGGGCGGAGACGATAGCGGGCGGCTACCAAACATATCGGCGGCTGGTGCAGCAAAGCCTTTATGAGACAGCGCTGCCACATCGGATGGTGCTTTTGGATGGCTATACTGGGACGGCAAAAACCGCTGTTCTAGCGCAGTTAGCGGAGATGGGCCAACAGATGATCGACCTTGAAAAGCTTGCGGGCCATCGCGGGTCGCTGCTGGGCGAGATGCCGGGCGGGCAGCCATCGCAACGGGGGTTTGAAACAGCTTTGGCAGAAGCTTTGGCGACCTGTGACCCTGACAAACCAACGGTTGTCGAGGCGGAAAGCAGCAAGATTGGAAAGATCAACTTGCCGCCCAGCCTGTGGCAGTCAATGATTGGAGCCCCGCGCATCCGTATTACGGCGCCACTGCACGCACGTGTGGCGTTTATTGCGGAAGCGTATCGCGAAATCCTGTCTTGTCCTGACACAGTGGAGACCCGCCTCGCCCCGTTGCGGCGGTTGCGTGGTCATGCGGTCGTTGGTGGTTGGCACGCTTTGCAGAAAGACGGCGATATCGAAGGCCTAGCGAAAGCGTTGATCGAAGATCACTATGACCGCGCCTATGACACCTCGGCCAAAGGCAAAACGTTTGCTGTGCTGGCGGAAGTTGCGGCAATGTCGCTTGATCAAGCAGGCTTGCGACAGGTCGCGGAAGAGGTTTCGAACACCCTTAAACAATTGTGATTTGGGGCGGGCCTTCGCCTGTTTCTCCAATAATCGCAGCCTCGTACCCAGCGTCGATCAATGCGGATAGGGTCGCATCAGCCTCACTCGCTGGCACGGCGGCGAGAAGCCCGCCTGCCGTTTGCGGATCAAAAAGCAGATCCATCGGTTGCCCAACCACGTTCCCGACCGCCGCGACATTTGCTGGAAAGAGTGTTGAACGGACACCAGCGTCGGAAAGCTGTGCTGCGCCTTGTAGGATCGGGATGGCGGACTGCGTGATTTCCGCGCTGATATTGGAGGCTTCGCAGATGCCCCAGAGGTGGCCCAGAAGACCAAAGCCCGTCACATCGGTCATCGCTCTGGTATTGCGCAGGATGCGGGACGCCTCCGCCTGCCCTTGCATCATCACCGCATGGGCGTTGGCGACATCTGCGCCCGTGGCTTTCTTTGCCATCTCAGCGGCAAGGATGACGCCTGTGCCAATCGGTTGGGTGAGGATCAGCGCCATGCCCGGTTCTGCGCCGCCAAGCGTGATCGGTGGTTTCGCAGCGATCCCAGTGACGGAAAACCCAACCGTCAGCTCACTACCCAGCGACGTGTGGCCGCCGACGATCTTGGCCCCTGCGCCTTCGATTACCTCTGCTGCCGCTGACATGATTTCGGTGACGGTTCGGTTTTGCATCTCTTCGGACATTTCCGGCAGGATCAGCGTGGCGAGCACGGCTTGCGGTGAAGCGCCCATTGCCCAGACGTCACCTAGCGCATGGGTTGCGGCGATCTTGGTCATGACCACCGGATCCAGCGTGAAAGCGCGGAGGTGGTCGGTGGACAGGACTTGCGTGACCCCGTCCATGTTGAGCGTGGCCGCGTCATCGCCGTCGCCGCCAGATGTAGCAGAGAGCGCGGTTTGAAGCGCTGATTTTCCAACCTTGGAACCGCACCCTGCGCACATCGGTTTGTCGCCCAACGTCTCCTTCATCCCCATCGCATGAATGCGGGGCAATTCGGGCATGGGCATGTCGGGCAGTTCGTCGAACTGATCCATGAACTTGCGGTCAATGTGGTCTTTCAGCTTCCAAAGGCGCGGGCCAGCGAGAGTGATCCTGTGTTTTGCGGCCAAAGCCTCCTTCCCGCCCATTGAGATGAGTTTGAGGTAATCGGACTGCGGTGTGTATTGGCACATCCGTTCGCCGGACAAATGTGCCTTGAGGTTGGCGGTAAGGACTGGGGCCTGCCGGACCGCAAAGACGCCCGCCTTTGGGTGGGGGGATGCGGACATATGGGCGCAGTCACCTACTGCAAAGATGTTTGGGTCGCTGCTTTGCAATGTGGGACCGACGATGATGGAGCCTTTGTTGACGTCGAGGCCAAGATTTGAAACCCATTCAAAAGGCAACGCACCCGCCGCGCCGACGGTGAAGTCAGACGCAACATGTTCGCCTGAATTTAGGACGACGGCACCCTTTTCCACCGCAGTTACTTCAGCATGTTCAGTGACTTTGATCCCTTTGTCCGCGAGCGTTTTTAGTAGACGCGCGCGGGCTCGGGTTCCGGCGTGGGTGAGTGCGTCGCCACGGTCGAAAAGCTGAACGGTGGCCGCGGGCATCGCGTGTTGCATGGCCATCGCAACCTCAACACCTGCTACGCCACCGCCGATCACGGTTATCTTGCCGCCGTTGCTGCTTTTGCGGAACGCATCCCATGCGCGGGCGAAGGGGGTCAGGGGTTTGGCGGGGATGGCGTGGTTCAGAAACCCCGGTACGCTCGGCATATGCGAGGTGATGCCAATATCGATGGAGCATGTGTCATAGGCAATCGGTAGGCGACCCTTCACGTGGATCATCTGCGCATCCCGATCGATATGGTGCGCCGCGCCAAGGATCAGCCGGGCGCCTGCAAAGCGGGCGAGTTTTACCAGATCTATGTTAAGCTCATCTTCGGTGTAATGGCCCGCCAAGAAGCCAGGCAACATGCCGGAATAGGCGGCGGTTGACGCGGGATTGATCAAGGTCAGACGCGCACCGGCAAGCGGGTTCATCCCCCACTTTTTCAAAACAAGCGCGTGGGTGTGGCCACCGCCAATGAGCACAAGATCGCGGGTGAATGGGAAAGACTTCATGGGGATCTTCTAGCGGCTAACGGCCTAGGGTGAAAGCCACTGCCCCTGCCAATCACGCGCTCTTGTATAGCCCACGCGGCGGTGTTGGGCGCCGAGGTGGACAAGATCGATTGTGGAGACATGGCACCTCAGTGCAGCAAAGGCCGCGCGGTCGGGGGTTTTGTCGTAATCGAGCGCGTTTGCGATAGGAGTACCAGGGGGCGGTTGCGTGCCATATGACACGCGTGAGGATGGAGGGACTTTGGCCCACGCTTCGTCCAATTCTGAGCCTTCGACAATTTCCACATCCGTTTGCATCCGGATTTGCAAGTCGACTGCTGGCACCCACCAGACCAAAGCAGCTTTGGGCGTTTTACGCAAGCTGACGAATTTCGAACTGCGCAGGTCGGATTGAACCTCGACCATACCCGCTACCGCATCTGCTTGGCGGAGGACAACAAACCGTGCCTCCGGCCAGCCATCGATTGAAAGGGTGGAGAAGCTGGCAAGGCGGCAGGGATGGTTTGCATCTGCAACGCCATCGGTCAGTTCTGCCCAAGCCTGTGCACGCAAACCGTCAAGGGTTTCAAACCACTCACTCATATCCTGTCATCTCCAAATACCCGACGCCTTCATGTGATCCGCTCACGCGCACCGGCCCCTCCCAATACGGCACGCTGGTGGTCATCCAAGCGTCGGGATTGATCGCCTCCGTCACGATATCGACCCCCTTTTCAGGCAAGGTCACGCGCCAGCGCACGGGCACCTCTGCTCCTATAGTTTGATGCATGGCAAGCGGTTCGGCAGCGAAGGCCCCATTGGGCATCGCGGATGTGGTACCGTCTTCGGCGATCCATGTGGCGTAAGTGTAATCATCGCCATCCGTCTGGCGCAGGCAAAAGCCCATCAGTTTGTCACCGCTGTCAAAGGAGAGGGAGAACCAATCCCACCCTGTCTGCGTCTGCGACAGAGGTTGCGATGACCATTCACGGTCCAGCCATGCGTGACCCGTGACAGGGACGACGTCTGTTGGCAAGGTCAACACCCCTTCGAGGGTGAAGAAGGGAAGCGAGTAGTAGTAAGACGCCTGCCCTTCTGCAGATTTTACGGAAAAGCCGTTGTCGCCGTGGAACACTGTTGGGCCGTCGGATCTCAGGGTGACGGCGTAGCTGAAATCCGGCCCCGAAGCTGTCAAATCGAGGGTGTCGAAATTACCTGACAAGGACCACTCATCGATCCATGCCTCAAACGGGTCGGCTGTCACCCCTGCGGTTCCAATGCCGCCACGCCCAAGGCGTTCAGTCACGAAATGTTGGTCTGGCATCGTAACCGCAGCGTGGCCCATGTAGAGTTGAGGTGTGGCCCAACCCGTGCCTTCGTCCGGCGTCAGGGCGGAGCGGAAGAGTGTCCATTGCAGGCCATAATCCGTGCCATCCAGTCCGGTCATATTTGCGGTGATATACCACCACTCAATCCTAAAATCAGGGTGCGGGCCGTGGTCGTCTGGGAAGGTAAACTCATACCCCTGCTTAGGCACCGCGAAGCCATCGGTCGCCTCCCCCAAGCCTGCAAACCCTTGCGCGTAGGTGATGGACGGGATCGTTAGGAGGATCAGGCTGAGAACTTTAGCGTTCATGGGCAAAGACCTTGAGCAACTCCGCAGGCGGTGTGCGGGAGAGTTTCACCGCGGGCCAGAACGCGGCAGTGACCGCTGCGATCAGGGCCAAAGCGCCGAGCGAGAGGTAATCCACCGGAAAGAAGAACATCGGCAGTTTCCACCCGAACGCGGCGACATTGACTACGGCCAAAAGGATCCAAGCGAGCGCAAGGCCGAGAGGCAGCGCGACAATGAATGTCAACGCGGCTAGCACAAGCGCGCGGATCAGCTCATACCGCCCCAGTTCCGCGCGTGTCAGGCCCAAGGCCCACGCAGGGGCCAGTTGCGGGAGCCGCATCGTGGCAAGGGTGAGAAGGCTCATCAAAATCGCAAACCCCGCCACGGCGAGGGTTAGGATATTTAAGGCGGCGGTCACGCTGAAAGTCCGCTCGAAAATGCCCAAAGACAGCTCTTTGATCGCGGCTTGGTTGATGGTTCTGTTGGGGGAAAGGCCGAGTTCGGTCTCCATGTCCGCAACCAGCTGCGCCACCTCTTTCGCTGGTAGGCGGAGGCCAAATTCGGTTGCAGGCGGGGGTTGGAAGAGGTCTTTGAATACCTCCTCCTTTAGGATGGCTTGCCCGATCGGGTTGCCATAGTCGCCGTAGATGCCCACGACCGGAAATGCACGGCCCTTAATGGTTGCGACATCGCCAACGGCGGTTTCGGTGCGGCGGGCGAGTTGTTCGTTGATCAGCACCCCATCGCCCTTATGCACCGCGTCCCACGGCGCGTCGATTGCAGACAAGAACTGCCAATTGTCACGCGTGGTGCCGTGGTTCCGGGCGCCGAAGACTTCTGTTGGGAGGCCGAGAACAGTGCGGTCAACCGATTGAATGGGCAGGATCGCATCGACCCGTGGCGTAACAAAAGCAATCACCTCTTCCGCCTGCGCGCCGTCTTCCGTGGTCAGGTAAAGCTCCGACGCCAAACGTTGGTCGAGGAAGTCGACGAAGGTGGTGCGAAAGCTCGACACCATGGTTGAGACCCCAACATTGGCCGCAATCGCCAGCAGGAGTGCCATCAATGCCAATGAGAGACCGGGCAATTGTTGGCGCGTGTCCGCCCAGAACCATTGTGCGATTGGGCCTGCTGCGCGGGCTTGTCCGAAGGCAAGGCTGCGATCGAGCAAGAGCGGTAAGGCCAGTGCAGCGCCGACGAGAAGCGCGCCTAGCATAACGAAACCACTAGCGAGACCATCGGCCGTGACCGCCAGCACCGCCGCGAGCGCCAAGAGGCAGATTGCCAAGCCCCCCTGCCAAACCGACCGCCGCTGCGCCGCCATCGCCATCGCCCGTTGATGCGCACCCGACAGAAGCGGCATCTTTGACAAGGTCCAGAACGCACCAATCGCTGCGACCACGACTCCACCCACCGAAATAGCCAGTCCCGAAAGCCACCAAACAGGGCGCAGCTGCAAACTGCCCGACACATCCGCGCCATAGAGCCCGCGCAGGGTTGCTGCGACATCCGGCAAGAGGAGGGTCGCTATGATGTATCCCAAAACGACCCCGATCGCACCTGCAATCAGCCCAAAGACCAAGAGTTCCAACGCCATCACCAGCATCAACTGATGCAAAGGCACACCCACCGCACGCATCGTTCGCACCATCCCACGACGCTGTTCGAATGCAAGGCCGATAGCACCGTTCACAATGAAGATACCCACAGCGAAAGACAGAAAGCCGAAGGCGGTGAGGTTCAAATGAAAACTGGCGGTGAGTTGTCCAACGTCAGTGTTATCTTGCACAGCGATGATCGACAGGTCTGGCGCAACAGCCTCCAATTCCGCGCGCCCAAGCGGTGTCTCGGGCGACAGGATCAACCGGTCGATTTGGCCCTGCTTGTCCAGCAAGTCTTGCGCAATGCGCACGTCGGTGATGACTGTGTTGGCCGCCGTCTCCGGCGCGAGGAGCAGCTCGGCATCCGTCTCTGTCGCGACAGCATCCATCGCGTCTTCTGTCGCATAGACCTGCCCTACACCAGAAAAGAAGCGGCCTGCGTCCGCGCCACCATCGAGTGGCACTGGCCCCAACCCGCCGGGTGCTGTCACAGGATCGAGCCCAACCAATCGGACACCATTGATCCGCCCTTCGACCACTGGGCTGACCAACCAGCCTGCCCGTCTGAGGCTGACAAAAGTCGCCTCCGTCATCGGTGCGCCGTCCTTGCGCCTGAGCTGTGCGAACTGCCCTTCACCCAATGTGGCAGCGGCGGCGTCATAGCTGGCCCGCGCTTCGGCATTGATCGCTTGAACGCCCGACCAGAGCGCCGTCGCCAATGACAGCCCCATCAGCAACGTGCAGAGCTGTAGCGGGTTGCGCCACCAATGGCTCAGCACCGTGCGGAACACGTGACCAGTCACGAGATTTTCCCCCCGCGCAGGTGAAGCTGTCGGTCGAGCAGCGCCGCAAGTTGCTGCGAATGTGTGACGAGGAGGAGGCCCGCGCCCGCCTCCGTCACCAAAGTACGGAAGAGCGTCATCACCGAAGTGGCAGAGCCTTCATCAAGGTTGCCAGTCGGTTCGTCCGCC
Source organism: Cognatiyoonia sp. (assembly GCF_965661665.1). Lineage (NCBI taxonomy): Bacteria > Pseudomonadati > Pseudomonadota > Alphaproteobacteria > Rhodobacterales > Paracoccaceae > Cognatiyoonia > Cognatiyoonia sp. The sequence goes on from NZ_CBFIEO010000012.1 coordinate 24,116, forward strand.
AATACAAGCTTGGGCCCCGCAGCCAGCGTGCGTGCGATGGCCACCCGCTGTTGCTGGCCGCCAGAAAGCTGCTCCGGATATTTCTGAAGCTGTCTGTCGATTCCAAGATCGGATGCGATGTGGGCGGCATAGTTGGGATCGTACCGCCCCGCCAACCGCGCGTGAAAGGCAATATTATCGGCCACCGTCAAGCTTGGGATCAGGTTGAACTGCTGAAACACCACACCAACCGTTTCGCGCCTGAGCGCGGCGCGGTCCACATCGCCCATCTGGGCCACATCCTGACCGTTGATCAGAATCTGCCCCGTATCCGGCAAATCAAGCCCACCGATCAGATATAAAAGCGTGCTCTTCCCGCTGCCGCTTTCGCCCGTCAGCGCCACGCTTTCCCCGGCACCCATCGACAGGGCAACGTCGCGCAGGACATCAAACCGCCCCTCGGCGGTTTCAAAGGATTTGCTAACGCCTTGCGCGTGCAACAGCATGGGCACCTCTTTGCTTTGCCACTGTTAGACCTGACCGATTTGCGATTGGCCAGCGCCGTGATGACGGGACGTCGTGCTCGCGCCCCGCCCCGTCTGAGGTAAACTAGCGCGAACACGAAGGGAGACACCCATGAACGACATCGTCATTCTCAGCGGCGCGCGGACCGCCATCGGAACATTTGGTGGATCATTGGCAGGCACCCCACCAATTGCCTTGGCCACCACCGCCACGAAAGCGGCGATTGAGCGCGCGGGTGTTGCGGCAGATCAGATTGGCCACGTCGCCTTCGGCCATGTCATCAACACCGAGCCGCGCGACATGTATTTGAGCCGCGCCGCCGCGATTGAGGCAGGTGTCCTCGACAGCACGCCCGCGATGAACGTCAACCGCCTCTGCGGGTCCGGTGTTCAGGCGATTGTGTCGGTGATCCAGTCGCTGATGCTGGGCGATGCAGATTTCGGCCTCGCGGGCGGTGCCGAAAACATGAGCCTCTCCCCCTTCATCATTCCACACCAACGGTGGGGCGCGAAGATGGGTGATGTTAAATCGCTCGACATGATGTTGGGCGCGTTGAACTGCCCCTTTGGCACAGGCCACATGGGCGTCACGGCCGAAAACGTGGCCCGCGAATACGACATAACGCGGGAGGCGCAGGATACCTTCGCATTGGAAAGCCAAACCCGTGCTACCAAAGCGCAAGAAGCTGGCTATTTCGACGATCAAATCGTGCCGGTAGAGGTGAAAGTGAAACGCGACATGGTTGCCTTTGCCAAAGACGAACACCCGAAAGCCACAACGGTGGAAGCGCTCAGCGGCCTCCGTCCCGTGTTCCAAAAAGATGGTACTGTGACGGCAGGCAATGCCTCCGGCCTCAACGACGGGGCCGCGGCCATCACCTTGGCCCGTGCGGATGCGGCAGAGAAAGCCGGCCTCACCCCAAAATTCCGCATTCTGGGCTATTCCCATGCAGGCGTTCGGCCAGCGGTGATGGGCATCGGCCCAATTCCAGCAGTGCAAAACCTGCTCGCAAAAACCGGCTTGAGCGTTTACGACTTCGACGTGATTGAGTCAAACGAAGCCTTTGCATCCCAAGCGCTGGCCGTGACCAACACCCTTGGATTTGACCCTGCGAAGGTCAACCCCAACGGCGGTGCAATCGCACTAGGTCATCCCGTTGGAGCCACAGGTGCCATTATCACCGTCAAAGCGATGTATGAGCTTGAGCGCACAGCCTCAAAACGCGCGTTGATCACCATGTGTATCGGTGGCGGTCAAGGCATCGCCTTGGCGATTGAGCGGCTCTAAGTCTTTCGCTCAAAATACCTCCGCCGCAGGCGTCACACACTCGCAATCAAGCGGGATAATCACGCACGAAAGCCCAACGATCGCCGTCAGACAGATCGGGGTCAAACTGATAGCCGCCTGCGCCAAAGTTTTTCAGCACTTCGGCGTCGCTCACCCGCTCTGTGACCGCAAACCGCGCCATCGCGCCGCGTGCGCGTTTGGCAAAGAAACTGACCATCTTCGGCGTGCCATCTTTCACTTCGTAAAAGCGTGGCGTGATCACGCGCAGCTTGAGCGCGGCACGATCCGCTGCGCCAAAATATTCCTGACTGGCGCAGTTCAGAAGCGTGTCGGTCTCAACCTCGTCCGCCTGCGCACGCAGCGCTTTGGCAATTTGATCACCCCAATAGGCGTAAAGCGACGCGCCCCGCCGCGTCTTCAACCGGCTGCCCATTTCCAAGCGGTAGGGCTGGATCGCATCAAGCGGGCGCAAAAGACCATAAAGCCCTGATAAGATCCGCAAATGATCCTGGGCATAGGCCAGGTCCTCCGCCTCAAGCGTCTTTGCCTCCAGCCCTTGATACGTATCGCCATTGAACGCCAATGCCGCCGGTTTGACCATCTCTTCATTTGGCTCCGCCGCAAACGCCTTGAAGCGGTCGCGGTTGAGCCGCGCCAAATCGTCGGAAATCGACATCAGTGATTTCAACTGGCCCAGTGTTTGATTGCGCATGGTTTTGGCCAGCCGCACCGCATCGTCCTGAAACGCAGGTTCGGTCGGGCGGTGATCCACGGGGGACATGTCCAGCGATTTGGCAGGGGAAATCACCGTCAGCATTCAAACACTCTCCATCTTTTGTCTCACCGCTATGTAACGCGCAGACCCAATTTGGCCAGTCACCCTTGCTCCATCAACACACCAAGAAAAGCCGCGCCAAAGCGATCGGCATATTTCTCCCCCAAAAGCCGAGCAAGGGCGGGCAGGTCAGGATTGCGCAATTGCGCGACCTTCGCCAGTTGTGAGGCGGAGCATGTCATCGGTTTGCCGGTGCCGTCGGCGCCGCGTGTGAGATCGGCTTGCACCGCCAAAAGCTGGTCATAAATGGCCCCTTCCGACCGACCAGCAAGCTTGCGGCGCATCGGGTGCACCTCTTCCTGGGCGCCCCCCACGATCACCTCCAGAAACGCCACTCCGTAGCGCTCCAGCTTTTTCGCACCGACACCGCCGACCTGTGCCATTTCGTCGAGGGTTTTGGGCTTCTTCTCCGCCATCTCGATGAGCGTGCGGTCGTTGAAGATGATATAGGCGGGCGTGTTGGCCTGCTCTGCAAAAAATCGGCGCTTGGCCTTGAGGGCGGAAAGCAGCGGCGCGTCCTCCTCGTTCACCATCGCGCGCACCTTTGGTCCGGCACGCCCAGGTTGGAGCACCTCTTTGCGCAGGGCGATCTCCGCCTCGCCGCGCAGGATTGGGCGGGCTTTGTCGGTCATTCGCAAGGCCCCATGCCGCGCAGGGTCAGGGCGCATCAGATCATGGCCCATCATCTGCCGGAAAATGCCCTGCCATTGGCGTTTGTCATAGTCCTGACCAATCCCATAGGTCGGCAAGGATTGATGCCCGCGGGCGCGCACCTTCTCCGTCTCCGTCCCGCGCAGAATGTCGATGAGGTGCCCTCCCCCAAACCATTCTTCCGTCCGCAATGCGGCGGATAAGGCCATGCGGACAGGCGTCGTGGCATCAAACACCTCCACGGGCTTGTCGCATAGGTCGCAATGGCCGCAGGGCTCCGCCGTTTCACCGAAGTAACTGAGCAAGCTCTGCCGACGGCAGGCCAGTGCTTCCGCAAGCCCCAAAAGCGCGTTAAGCCGTCCGTGATCGGCGACGCGGCGTTCTGGTGGGGCCAGCCCCTCATCAATCTGCTGGCGGCGAAAGCGGATGTCGTCGGCTCCAAACAGCGTCAGCGTCTCCGCCGGTGCGCCATCGCGTCCGGCGCGGCCAATCTCTTGATAATATGCCTCGATCGATTTGGGCAGATCGGCGTGCGCCACCCAGCGGATGTCGGGCTTGTCGATGCCCATCCCAAAGGCAACCGTCGCGCAGACAATCAAGCCGTCGTGCTGCTGAAACTTGCGCTCCACCTCGCGGCGGTCCTCCGCCTCCATCCCGCCGTGATAGTAACTAGTCTCATGACCCGCCTCTGCAAGCGCTCTGGCGAGTGTTTCTGTCTTGGCGCGGGTGCCGCAATAAACGATGCCAGACTGTCCTTTGCGCGCCTCCGCAAAGGCCATGATCTGCTTGCGCGGGCTGTCTTTGACGGCAAATGCAAGATGGATGTTGGGGCGGTCGAAGCCGCGCAGAAAAACTTCTGGCTTACAGTCGCCAAAGAGCTTCTCAACAATCTCTTCCCGCGTTTCCGCATCCGCCGTAGCAGTAAAAGCCGCCAGCGGGACATCAAGCGCCGCGCGCAAGGCACCGATACGCAGATAATCAGGGCGGAAATCATGGCCCCATTGGCTCACACAATGCGCCTCATCCACCGCGATCAGGCTGACATTAGCGCGGTGCAACATCTGGATCGCACCGCCGGAGGCCAAACGTTCCGGCGCCATATACAGCAGCTTCAAGCGCCCCGCTTCAAGGTCGCGCCAAACCGTCTCCGTCTCTTCCTCGGTATTTCCAGAGGTCAGCGCGCCCGCGCAAACGCCCGCTTCCCGCAACCCACGCACCTGGTCGCGCATCAATGCAATAAGGGGCGAAATGACGACCGTCAGCCCGTCGCGCATCAAAGCAGGCAATTGAAAACAGAGCGACTTGCCACCACCCGTCGGCATGATTGCCAACGTGTCGCGGCCTGCGCAAACAGCATCCACAATCTCGCCCTGACCGGGGCGAAATTCAGAAAAGCCAAAGATGTCGGACAGCAGCGCGTTCGCTTGCATTTTGGACCTGTTGAATTTTGTTCTGCTCTTAGCCTCAGTATCCAATATGGACCTTTGCTTAACAAGAGTACGACCAAGCAATTCTTTCGGTGAAAATACCTCCGCCGGGGGCATCCAACTGTTGTCAGCGGCACATCGTTGAACTAGCTCGACAACTATCCAAACGGGAGTGTGACATGGGTGAGATTGTTTTTGTTAGGCACGGTCAGGCCAATTCCTCCGCAACGACGGAGGAAGGCTATGACAAGCTTTCCGATCTTGGGCATGAGCAGGCCCGTTGGTTGGGCACGTGGATGGCCGATCATGAGCAGCCTTTCGATGTTGCGATTTCCGGCACCTTGCGGCGGCAGCGGGAAACCTTGGTCGGTATGGGCTGGGACAACACCGATCAGGACGCGCGGCTGAACGAGATTGCCTATTACGATCTACAAGCCGAGATGAAGGAAGTCTTCGGGCTGGAGCAGTTGTCACCGGATGACTTCATCACCCATTTCCCAAAGACGCTTCAGGCGTGGAAATCAGGAGATATTAAGGGGCAAGAAACGTGGGGCGAATTTCAGGACCGCGTGCAGGAGGTTCTGGCGATGGCACAACAACCAGGGCGGCGGGTTTTGTGCGTCTCCTCCGGCGGTGTCATCGCGGCGGTTGTCGCGCAATTGATGGATTTGCCGATACCGCAGATGGCGCGGATCGCCTTTCCGATCCTCAATACGTCTGTGCATCGCGTGTTGGTGACACAGCACGGCCCGCTTCTGGCCGCGTTCAACAGCGCACCGCATTTGGATGTCGCTGATCGGCATTATGCGCGGACGGTCTACTAGGGCTATTTGGCCCCGAAAAGCCGATAATATATCCAGTCCGGCATAAATTGAGACAGACGAAAGACCCATGAAAATAGCATCGGGAAGCTCTTTTTGAACTTCGTCGTATTCATGTGATCCATCATTTCTTTTGCCGCATCTTCGGCGGACATGATGAACGGCATGTTGAAGTCGTTCTTGTCGGTTAAACGGGTCTTGATGAAGCCGGGGTTCACCAGCTGCACTTCGGTGGGTGACGCTCGCAGGTCGGCCTGCATGGATTCCGCCAGTGCCATTATCCCAGCTTTGGAGGAGGCATAGCCAATCGCGCCCGGAAGTCCACGGAAACCGGAGAGGGATCCAGTCAGCACGATATGGCCTGCATTCTTAGCAACAAACTGCGGCATCACGGCGCCCGCCACGCGACCGGCGCCGAGGAAGTTAATCTCTCCCATCAGGTCCGCTTTTTCGACGTCCCATTCACTCGCTCTCATCGGCCAATAGACACCGGCGAGGTAGACCACACCATCGAGGTCGCCGATCTCTTCGGCGGCAGCGAGCACGCTGTCGCGGTCAGCGACGTCGACAGTCACATAGCTGGCGGGGTTGGGCAGTTCTGCGATCAGCGATTTCAATCGATCCTCAGACCGGGCAGAAACGATGACTTCGGCGCCTGCCTTCGACATTGCGATCGCAAGCTCGCGACCCAAGCCTTCGCTCGCGCCGACAATCCAATACCGTTTGTCCACCCAATTGCGCATTATTCTACTGGGAGCCGATCTTGTTCTGCGGGGCGCATGGTCGCGACCAGCTCGGCCACTTTGATCCCGAACTTGCGGAACTGGCTGCGGTTCATTATGGAGCCGTTTTGCATCAGATACATCCAGTCCGTGACGTCAAGCACGTGACCACCGGCATCCTCAGTCAGCTTCAAGCGGTAGTTCAGCAGGACGGCAGAGCCCTTCTGCTGGCCGGAGCCTGCACCGATCACATCAGGTGCTTCTGCTTTGATGCCGCCGTCGTTGCCCAATGTGAGCGTCCATTCACGGTTTTGCACGTTGCCGCTATCATAATGAAAGATCTCTTTCATGCTGCAAACATTGCCGTTCCATTCGCAGTTGAACTGCGCCGTGAAACGCGACGACACGCGGCCAGTGGGGCCGTAAATAATCCCTTCGCATTGGATCGGGCCGACAAAGCGATCGCGGATGTCGAAAGCTGGGCCGGAGGCGTAGTCGTCGGACGATTGCCCCCAGAAGGAGACATAGCGTTCCTTAAAGAACGTAGCGATCAGCATCAGTGCTGCGCCGACAAGTAGGTAGGAAACAATGGTCATGACATCATTCCTCGAATTTGGTGGTGGCGAGTATCGCGACCGCCACCAGTTTCAAAATCAACGGCACCCCGGCATAGAGCATCGTCAGCGTGTTCAGTGTGCTTTCAGGCAAGTCCGTCTGACCTGCGACAAAGCCTGCATTCTCTAACACTGGCAGCAAGATCACCGCCGCAAAGGCCAATGTGAACTTGCTCACCAGCGACCACAGTCCGAAGCCTTGGCCTCCATTCGGTGACACTTTGGCCATTCTGCGGGCAAACATCGCAGGCAGCAGTGTGAGGTCCGCTCCGATGGTTACTCCAGATAATACGCAGATAACCGCGAATTGGATTTCATCTCCGGTCGATAAAATGACCGTGTAGGCAAAAGAAATGATGGCGAGGACCATCGCGACCAGCAAAGTGCGCTTGGAGCCGAGGCGGAGCGCTATACGGGACCAGATCGGTGCAGAGAGCGCGGCAGCGAGGAAAAACAGCACCAATAGCGGTCCTTCCCACCCGACGGCGCCGAGGCGGGACTCAACAAAAAAGAGGAAGAGTGTTGAGGATACTGCCAGCGGCGTTGCGTTGAAGAGGGCAAGGATAAGGAGCCGTCGCGCGATTGGATCAGACACGATGACCGAAATATTGGACGGTTCGGAGACCGGTGCCTTGCTCCACTCCGGCCAAATCCAGAGGGTGCCGATAGCGACCGCCGCGACGAAGCCAAGTGCGAAGATGGCAAAGGGTTCATCAACAAAGCTCATCAGGATCGTGGGCGCAACGGCAGCGACACAGACCCCCAGCAAGGCGCCTGTTTCGCGCCACGCGGCCAGTCTGACGTGGCCGTTCTCCATTTTGGAGGCTTTAACCACACCTTGCGCATAGAAATTTATCGTCAAGAAGCTGAACGCGGTGAAAAGGCCCGTGATCGTGAGGCCAAACCACCAAATCGGTGCGAAAGGCGGAGCCACGGCAAACAGCCCCCACATGGAGGCGGCAAGGAGCACAGCACCCATGCTGACCCAAAATGCCTTGCTGGCGCGCAGGCGTTCACTGATCCAGCCCAACACGGGGTCCTGCACCACGTCAAAGAAGCGCAGTGCGAACAGTAGCGTTCCGAGTGTGGTCAGACTCACGCCGTAGGTGTCGGCATAGTATTTGGGCGCATAGATATAGATCGGCAGACCCGCGGCGGAGATAAGGGCTGCAAACAGGCTGTAGGCTGGCAACCGCTGCGACAGGGCGTTCATCGGCTTACGTCTTCTACCGGCGGTGCGGGTTGCGACCGGTACGTGGCGCCTTTCCACCAAAGTTTGATCGCCTGCCAATGGATCAGCGTCAGAACGCGCCGCGACCCAAATGGACGGCGCACGGCGGAGAGGATGATCGACGTGTTTGTCAGCGGCTGCACCGGCCCTTTCAGCGTCGCCACCAGCCCGCCGTTGCCACGGGCATAGTCAATATGGATCAAAATTTGATCAGACTGAATGTCGAACCGGAAGGTGTATTCACCCTCAACGGGCTGGAACGGTGACACATGCATCAGCTTTTGCGCCTTAATCTCTTCCTCACGACTGATCGGGCGCAGATCATCATGCGAGCAGAGGTAGGAATGGCGGTCGCCGAAGGTGTTGGTGACTTCTGCAATCACGACCCGCAAGACGTCGGCGGCGTCGTAGCAAAGCCAAAAGCTCACGGGATTAAAGACATGCCCCATGATCCGTGGCTGGGCGAGAAGCTTGATCGCACCGTAAAGCGTGATGTCATGGTCGGCCAGCACGCCGCGCACCCAGTCGACACCAATCCCGTCAGTGGGCGGGCCACCATGATCGCGATCGTGCAAAGACATGAAATTGCCGCGATTGCGGGAAAAAAGCGTGGGACCCTTTAAGTCAGCGTCCGCATCCAGCAAGAGGTAGTCGACGGAGTAGCGAAAGGCGTTTTTCACCTCGCCGCGCCGACCGTGGAACGTTTCGCCCCGGATATGATGCAAATCGCTCACTCTGCAGCCAGCTCAAGCCGCTCCATCGCGTTAAGGGCGTTCACGGCGTCATAGGCGGAGGACAGGCCATCTTCGTGAAAACCGTTTTTCATCCATGCGCCACAGAACCATGTCCGGTTTGACCCGTTCATCGAAATCGCCCGCTCCTGCGCTTCGAGCGCGGCGGTGTCATAGACGGGGTGGCGCAGCGTGCATTCGTCCCAAATCATCTCCTCCCGGATCGGGCGCGTGGAATTAAGCGTCACCATGAAGTGATTGTCCTGTGGGATGTTCTGAAGCGAGTTCATCCAGTAGGTCAGGTCAATCTGGTTGGAGCGCTTGTTGTCGTCTTCCGTATAGACCCACGACGACCAGACGGAGCGGCGGCGTGGCATCATGGCAGTGTCGGAATGCAAAACCACTTTGTTCGGCTGATACCGGATCGCGTCCAGCGTCTCCCGTTCCGCATGGGTGGGATCAGCCAGAAGTTTGAGTGTATCGTCGGAATGCGTGGCAAAGATCACCTCATCAAACAGCTCCCATTCCGCGCCATTAGTCTTGACGTGGACGCCAAGTGGCGTGCGTTTGACCGCATCAATTGGGGCGCTGAGGCGGATATCGACACCGCGTTGGATCATATCGCTGCCCAAACGACTGACGTATTCGATGGAGCCGCCTTTGACCGTATACCACTGGTGTTGCCCTGTCGCGGCGAGTAGCGCGTGATTGTCAAAGAATTTCATCAGCGCATAGGCCGGAAAATCGAGGATCTTTTCTTTCGGCGTCGACCAAATCGCGCCAGAGAAAGGCAGGATGTAGTGGTTGGCGAAGAAGGTGCTGAGGTTAAGCTTCTCCATCAGACCAGCGACGGTCAGACCGCCCTCCTTGCTGGCCTCAAGCCCGTGTTTGTTGAAAACGATTAAGTCGCGGATCATGCGGTAGAATTGTGGGCTGAGCATTTTGCGCCGTGTGGCGAACAAGGCATTTAGGCTGGCCAGCGCGTATTCGAAACGCCCACCGTTGAAGGAGGCGCCAAAGCTCATGTTGCTTTTCATCACTGGCACGTCGAGGTGCTCAAACAGATCGACCAGGTTGGGGTAGTTCTCATAGTTGAAAACGATGAAGCCAGTGTCGACAGGTGTATCGCGGTTTGGACCCGCCCATTTTGTGCGGGCATGGCCACCCAGACGATTTTCCGCCTCAAACAGAACGACGCGGTGATCCTTCGCCAGGAGGTGTGCCGCCCCCATTCCTGAAATCCCCGCCCCGATTACAGCAATTTTTCGTGGCGCTGCGGTCCCAGTCTCAAACGGCATTCACGTCTTCCTTGTCGCTCAGATCTTGCGTGAGCTTCCTACGCTGCAAGACTTAGATCGGATGAATTGGAAGAACAGCAAAAAAATTGTGATCCAGAATGATCTTACCCGCGTATTGAAAACATGTTGACGACCGCCGAAGCCGCCAGCAAAGCAGATACAACGCTTGCGCTGGACGAGAAACCGCGCCACCAAGGGGTGACGCGGCTCGTTTTGAGGTCAAAGACTGTGACAGATTCAGAAGTCACCACGCGCATGATGTGGGTCAGCCACATGTACGCCGTGCAGGACACGCAGGACAAAACGGCCTTCGCCGAATTGTTCAGCCACTTCGCGCCGCGTGTGAAATCCTTCTTGATGAAGTCAGGCGCTAGCCACGACGTGGCGGAAGAATGCGCGCAAGACGTAATGGCCACCTTGTGGCGAAAGGCCCATCTGTTTGATCCGGCCAAAGCGAGCGTGTCGACATGGATCTTCACCATCGCACGGAACAGACGGATCGACCTGTTGCGAAAGCAGCGGCGGCCTGAGCCAGAAGATTTGCCATGGGGCCCAGAGGCTGAGCCAGATCAGGCGGATGTCATTGCGCTCCAACAGGAGACACAGCAGTTGGGCCAAGCTTTGGCGCAACTGCCAGAGAAACAGAGGATTTTGATTGAGAAAGCCTACTTTGGCGATCTCTCTCATAGTGAAATTGCAGCTGAGACTGGCCTGCCGCTGGGGACGATCAAATCCCGTATCCGGCTTGCCTTGGAACGGCTTCGCCATAACTTGAAGTGCTGAGAATATGACGACGATCAAACATCATCTAACCGACGCCCTTTTGATGGGATATTCCGCTGGCACCTTGCCAGAGGCGTTTAACGTCGTGATTGCAACGCACATCTCCATGTGTGACACCTGCCGTGCGGCACTTGCTGAGTATGACGCTGTGGGTGGTGAGGTCATGATGTCCGGCGACACAGTTGAATTGGCCGAAGACAGCCTGCAGGCAACACTTGCGCTGATCGCAGACAATGCGTTCCGTCAGGAAGAAGAAATGCGGGCAGATGCGATTGCGTCAGATGTGCCAACACCGCTGCAGGATTATGTTGGCGGCGACCTCAGCAACGTTAAATGGCGCAAGATTGGTGGGGGCGTGAGCCAGATGGTTCTGCCAACATCAAAAGACGCGTCTGTGCGCTTGCTGAAAATCCCAGGTGGGGCGGCAATGCCTGACCACGGTCACAACGGGACGGAGCTTACGCTGGTCTTGAAAGGGGCCTTTGCAGACGATCACGATCGTTTCGGTGTCGGCGACGTGGAAGTGGCAAATGAAGATTTGCACCACACCCCCATTGCGGAGCCGGGCGAAGACTGCATCTGTCTGGCCGCGACCGATGCGCCGCTTAAATTCAACGGTTTCCTCCCGCGGATCGCGCAAAAGATCATGCGCATCTGAACCGGTTCCGCAGGCCGGAATTGAAAGTAAAGGGTCCTCTCTCCCCTCGTGAGGACCCTTTTTTAGCTCTTAGGCTTGGACAGCCGGACGACCGTTTCATCGTCACCCTTGGCCAGTTCTTCAAAATCAAAATTATCCAAGCGACGGGCGCGTTTGCCGGCTTTGTCGGCGCTGACTTTGATGTCGTTGATGTCTTTGGCCGCTTGGCTGAAGTGCCGGTCGAGGTTGTCGACCCGTGTACCCAACCGGTCCACATCGGCGTAGAGCAGGCCCAGTTCCTTGCGGATCGCGCCTGCTTGCTCCCGCATCCGCGCGTCTTTCAGGATCGCACGCATTGTGTTTAGTGTGGCCATGCAAGTCGTGGGCGAGACGATCCAAACACGAGCGGCGAAGCCTTCGCGGATAAGTTCGGGGAAATTGGAGTGGAGTTCGGCGTAGACCGCCTCTGACGGTAAGAACATAAGCGCACCGTCCGCGGTTTCACCTTCGACGATGTATTTTTCAGAGATGGCCTTGATATGTGCCTTGACCGAGGACCGCATCAACCGCGCCGCTTCGTTCACTTCCCAATCGTTGGTAGCGTTATGCAGCGCCTCGTAAGCCTCAAGCGGGAATTTACTGTCTAGCACAATCGGTCCCGGCGGGTTTGGCAGGTGGATCACGCAATCCGCGCGTTTGCCGTTGGATAGCGTGTGCTGAAACGCATAGGCATCGGACGGCAGGGCTTTCGACACGATGTCATTGAGTTGGATTTCGCCGAACGCGCCACGGGTCTGCTTATTGGACAGGATGTCTTGCAGGGTCAGCACGTCACCCGACAGTTTGGTGATGTTTTCCTGCGCTTTGTCGATGGTTTTCAGCCGTTGCTGCAATTCACCAAGCGATTGCGCCGTGCGCTGCGCGCTGGCCGACAGGTTCTGGCCCATCGCCTCATTCACTTGGGTCAGGCGCTGTTCCATCAGCTTGAGCGTCTGCGCTTGTTGCTGGGCCTGCGCCTCCGTCACGGAATTCAGGCCCCCAAAAAGCTGTTGTTGGCCGTTGGAAAGCTCGGTCACTCGGCTCCCCAACCCGCCCATCTGCGCGGCAAGGTGTTGGGTGAACATCGTGGACTGCCCTGCCCGACGGACCATGACGATAAGCAGGACAACGACAAGCAGCAACACAAGTACAGCCGCAATCGCAGCCAACACGATGGGGTCAGAGAGGCCATAGGTGGTGCCGTTAATCTCGTTCATGTGCGTCCAAACAACCGTTCAATGTCAGAGAGTTTCAGTTCCACATAGGTGGGGCGCCCGTGGTTGCATTGGCCGGAAAGGGGCGTCGCCTCCATCTCCCGCAGGAGCGCGTTCATTTCAGCGGCCTGCATCCGACGGCCGGAGCGGATGGAGCCATGACAGGCCACACGGCTGAGGATCGCTTCGATCTTGGCTTGAAAGCCAGCGCTGTCGCCTTGATCGGCCAATTCGTCCAACACGTCGCGGATCATCGCTTCGGCGTTCACTTCGCCCAAAATGGCGGGGGTCTCGCGTACCGCGACGGACCCGCCTCCAAAGGGTTCAATCGTCAGGCCAAGGCGCGACAGATCATCAGCGATGGCAACGAGGGAGGCCGCTTCATCCTCCGTCATCTCGATGATTTCTGGGATCAGGAGCGCCTGTGCCGCGACGCCATTCTCCGCCATCTGAGACTTCAGCTTTTCGTAGACCAGCCGTTCGTGCGCAGCGTGCTGATCGACGATGACCATGCCGGTTTTGGTCTGCGCGATGATGTAGTTTTCATGCACCTGCGCCCGTGCAGCACCAAGCGGGTTTGCTTCGAGCGGCGTTTCTTCCATCGGTTGGTCCACAACTGGTTCAACGCGGGCGGAGGGCGCTTCCTGAAAGCCGGGGGCTTGCGCTTGGAAAGTCATGGAGCGCGCGGTGAAGCTGGGGCGGTCCATTTGGTAGACCCCTGCCTCTGTCGTGGGTTCCGCGCGCATAGCACCAAGCGTTGCGGAGGCGACCGTTGTCGATGCGCGGTGCCCTGCATCGGTCAAGGCGTGGCGCAGGGCTGAGACGATCAAGCCGCGCACCGTGCCTGGATCGCGAAAGCGTACTTCCGATTTTGCGGGATGGACGTTGACATCGACCAGCGTTGGATCGCAGTCGACAAAGAGGGCCGCGACAGGATGACGGGCGCGGCTGAGGACATCCATGTAGGCGGCACGTAGTGCGCCCAGCAACATCTTGTCGCGAACAGGCCGTCCGTTCACGAAAAGAAACTGCGCAACTGCAGCACCCCGTGAATAGGTTGGCAGCGCGGCGTAGCCTGTTAGATGAAACCCGTCCCGCTCTGCATCGATGGGCAGCGCATTCTCCGCAAAATCTTTGCCCAGTACGCTGCGCAATCGGCCATGCAGCGCATCGAAAAGATCACCCGTTTCGGGATCGGCGCGAAAGGTCACGCGGCTGCTGCCGCCTGTGGCATCGGTCAGAGTGAAACCCACGAAAGGCTCCGCCATCGCGAGGCGTTTGACCACATCGGTGATGGCTTGGTTTTCGGCACGGTCGGTGCGCAGGAATTTCAACCGTGCTGGCGTCGCGTAGAAAAGATCGCGCAGCTCTACCGTCGTGCCTTTGGACCGCGCGGCGGGGCGCACGGGCGTCGCGTTTCCACCTGCGACTGTAATCTCTGCCGCGTCACCCAGCGCACGGCTGGTGATGGTCAGGCGCCCAACCGCCCCGAGGGAGGGCAATGCCTCCCCCCGAAAACCGAAGCTGTGAATGTTGAGCAGGTCAGTGCCGTCGATTTTTGAGGTTGCATGGCGCGACAGGGCCAGCGGTAGGTCGTCCGGCTCAATCCCGCAGCCATCATCTGAAACACGGATCAGTGTCTTACCACCATCGGCGATTGTCACCTCAATCCGCGTGGCCCCAGCGTCGAGCGCATTCTCCACCAGTTCTTTGGCGGCAGAGGCCGGACGCTCAACCACCTCACCAGCCGCGATGCGGTTTATGGCGGCTTCATCAAGCTGCCGAATGACTGGCTGAGCCTCTATCTGGTGGACGGTTGCGGTCATGCCACAATAAGTAGCATGACTCGCCTCGATTCTACGAGCGCTATTCGCCCGTCATTATCCTATTGCGTGGCGTCCAATCCAACCGGTTGACCGACCACAACAAAATGCAGCGCGTCGGTTTCCAGAAGCTCCCCCGCAACGCGTTTGATGTCGTCGAGCGTCACCGCTTCGATGAAATCGTTGCGGTTGACGACATAGTCGGAGGCCAAACCGATCATCTGCATCCCTGCGAGGATCGACGCGATTTCTGCATTCCCATCAAACCGCAGCGGGTATTCGCCCGTCAGGTAGGTCTTGGCGGTTGCCAGTTCTTCCTCGGTCAGGCCCTCTTCCGCCATTTTCGCCCATTCCGCTTTGGTCACTTCAATGGCCTCAGCGATGGTTTCGTTGGAGGAGGCGACGGAGCCGAGATATAGTTCCGCATGGAATTTCGGAATCAGGTAGGTGCCGATCCCATAAGTCAGCCCGCGTTTCTCACGTACTTCGGTCATCAGACGGGACTCAAACCCTCCGGCACCGAGCACTTGGTTGATGATGTAAGCGGCGAAGAAGTCTTCATCATCGCGTTCAATGCCTTCATGCCCGAAAAGCGCGACAGACTGCGGTGTTTCAAAATCAATCACCGTGATGCCAGGACCGAGGCCGAACTCAACATCCTCGGGCAGCGGTGGCCCCTCACCGGGCAGATCGCCCAGCAGGTCATCGACCAAAGCGCCCAGTTCGGCTTCTGTGATGTCGCCAACTGCGCTGACAAACATGCGGTCTCGGGTCAGCGCGTTCTGGTGTGCCGTCACGATGTCATCGCGGGTCAGAGCGTTCACGGTTTCTGCCGTGCCGTCGAGTGAGCTGCCATAGGGGTGATCACCGAAGGCTGCGGCATTGAATGCAGCACTCGCGATGCGGTTCGGGTTCTTCGCATCGGATGCAATGCCAGACAGAACCTGCGCCCGCACTCGATCGATGGCAAACTGGTCAAAGCGCGGGTTGGTGAGCGCTTCGCGCAAAAGCGCCACAGCCTCATCCCTGTTTTCCGTCAGGAACTGGGCGGAGATTGAAATGGTGTCGTCGTAAGCCCGAAAACCGAAGCTCGCGGCGAGGCTTTCGCGTTTGGCCTGAAACGCTTGCGCGTCCATGTCGCCTGCGCCTTCCTCGATCAGTGCCATCATCAGGTTGGTGGCGCCGCGCTTGCCCGAAAGGTCAAGCGATGCGCCGCCACGGATGCGGATTTCCAAGGCTGTGAAGGGGATGGAGGGTTCTTCCACCATCCAAACATTGATGCCGCCCGGTGTGACGAAATCCTGAATTTCGATCGCGGCATGGGCTGTGGATGCGCCCGTCGCGACCCAGAGGGATAGCAAGACACGTTTGATCATTGAGCGTCCTCCTCACTTGCGACGACCCAGCCTGTGACGGCTTGGTCCTTGTTGAAGACTTTGGCGGCCACGGCTTTGATATCCTCCGCTGTCACGGCTTGCAGGACATCCGGCCACGCCTGCACGTCTTCCACGGTCAGGCTTTGCGTCAGGGCCGCGCCATAGCGGCGGGCGAGGCCCTGCATATCGTCCTTGGCATAAATCTCCGACGCGCGAAGCTGTGTGCGGATCGCTTCCATGCGTTCTGGGTCAATCTCTGCCTCCATGAAATCGGCCATCACCTGATCCATCGCGGCTTCCGCTTCGGATAGAGTTACGCCTTCGGTCGGGACGACTGTGACACTGAAGGAGCTTTCATCAAGCGCACTGCCGGAATAGCCCGCACCAGTGTAGACGGCGGTGTTGGTGTCGAATTGCAGGGCTTTCCCAAGCGCGGACGTGAAAGGCGACCCGCCCAAAAGTTCGGCCAGATAGACCAAAGCGGCGGCTTCCTCTTGCGCGCCGGGGTTGCGCTCTGGGGCAAGGTAGCTGCGCGTGACGTAAGGCTGCGCGACGCGGGCATCGACATAAGTGATCCGGCGTTCGGCCCTTTGCGGCGGCTCTTCTGGGCGCAGGCGCTCGGGCAGGTTCGGTTCTGATGGGATCACGCCATAGTACTTATCGGCGAGCGCTTTCACCTCTTCAGGCTCAACATCGCCCGCGACGATCAGGATTGCGTTGTTGGGAGAGTAGTAGAGGTCATAGAAATCAAGCGCATCCTGAAGCTCCAACTGCTCCATCTCGTGCTTCCAGCCGATGATTGGCACACCGTAGCGATGATTTTGGTAAAGGGCAGCGCGGAACTGTTCTCGTGCGAGCGCATTGGCGTTGTTTTCGGTGCGTTGGTTACGCTCTTCAAGCACCACTTGCCGCTCCTTCTCAATGTCGGCCTCGGCGATCCGCAGGTTGTTCATGCGGTTGGATTCCATGTCCATCATCAGCTCAAGCCGGTCGGCGGCGATGCGTTGGAAATAGGCGGTATAGTCGTAGCTGGTGAAGGCGTTGTCCGACCCGCCGTTGGCCGCAACGGTGGCGGAGAATTCGCCAGATTCCAGCTTGTCAGTTGCTTTGAACAACAAGTGCTCCAGAAAATGCGCAACGCCAGAGGCGCCAACGGGTTCGTCAGCTGATCCGATTTTGTACCACAGCATGTGTACGACGACAGGCGCGCGGTGATCTTCGATCACGACGACCTCCATCCCGTTTTCGAGCATGTAGGTGGTGACTTCTTCGGCTTGGGCGCTCAGTGGCGCGACGACAAACGCGAGGGCCGCAAGAATTCGGCGCATGGGCAATCCTTTGACTGACTTCGTTGCGGTTCAACTTACGTCAGATGTCCGGCGCTTCAAGTCGCCATACGCGGTTGTGAAGTTTTGCTACTGAGGCGGAGCGGAAGGGGTTGCAACGCCAGCGGCGCGGAAGCGCTCAAGCTCTGCGTAGGCATCAAGCGCCTGACGACGGTAGGCGGAGAAATAGCGATCCCGCCCGAGGAAGTTAAAAACGTTGAGGTATTTCGCCCGCTTGCGCAGGGCTTCATCCTCTGCTGACAAGGTCGCGCGGATTTCGGCAAGCACGCCGTAGCGGCTGGCTGTGGCTACCAAGGCACTGTCGCTTGCTGGGACGCCGCCCGCAAAAGCGCGGGAGGGCGATCCGCCCAAAGCGGCAATCGCATTCGCGTTTGGATTGATGTCAGTACTGTTGCTGCCGCCGGGTGTCGGCTCCGGCAAAGTCGCCGTATCTGGCAGGGTCAAAGGGGCGCCCGGTGTCACACCAAATTCATCCGGTCCGCCTGTATCCGAGCGCATGTCACGCAGTGGACGATCACTGGCGCAGGCCGCAAGCCCAACCACCATCAACGCCAAAACAATAGACCGCATCACACGTCCCCTACTTGCCTTACTACGTCTTTAACCGATCCGGAGTCTGGCGTCACGCAGGAGTTTTCCTCTGCGTTTGTTTTCACTTCTTTGACGCGGCTTTCTTGGCTTTGGGATCGGGCAGAAATGCTAGCCCAACCGCCCCTGCAAAAATCGCGATGTCTGCGACGTTGAACGCGTAGGGGTTGTAGTAGCCGCAGCAGGTGACATTGAGAAAATCCGCAACCGCGCCATATGCCACGCGGTCAATAACATTGCCTAGCGCACCGCCCACGAGCAATCCACCAGCGATATAGCCCAGCCGCGTGCTGCGGGTGCGGTGCAGCCAAATCAGCACGGCCACAACGATGGCAATCGACACGACGATCAAGACCCAGCGCATATCGAACTCAGCAAACAAGCCGAAATTCACTCCGCGATTCCACGCTGTACGGAATTCAACCAGTCCAGGTAGGATGGAGATCCGCCCTTCATCGGTGTTAGGCAGGTCCAGCCATTGGACAACCACCCATTTTGACGCCTGATCGACGACGAAAACGATGAAAGCTGTCCAATAAAGCAATTGCATAACGCTTAGTGCCGGAAGTGGCGCATCCCTGTAAAGACCATGGCGATCTCCGCCTCATCCGCGGCGGCGATCACCTCATCATCGCGCATGGAGCCACCGGGCTGGATAACGCTAGTTGCGCCCGCGGCGACAGCTTCGAGCAGGCCGTCAGCAAAAGGGAAAAAGGCGTCGGACGCCACGGCGGAGCCTTGGGTGAGCGGCTCAGGAAGGTCTATCGCCTCCGCCATACGCTCTGCTTTCTTGGCGGCGATCAAGGCACTGTCGAGGCGGGACATCTGGCCCGCACCGACGCCGACGGTTGCTTTGTCTTTCACATAGACGATGGCGTTGGATTTGACGTGTTTGGCGACTTTCCAAGCGAACAGAAGGTCTTCCATCTGCGCATCCGTTGGTTTGACCTTGGTGACGACTTTCAGATCTTCCATGCCGACAAACCCATTGTCTTTGTGTTGCACCAGCATGCCACCAGCTACTTGGCGGTAGGTCAAACCGCCCTCGCGCGTTTTGGGCAAGCCTTCGGTGGTCAGAAGGCGCAGGTTCTTTTTGGCTGCAAACACCGCCTTCGCGGCGTCGGACGCACCGGGGGCGATCACAACCTCGGTAAAGATGCCGGTGATTTCTTTCGCGGTTTCCTTATCCAACGGCATGTTCATCGCGATGATCCCGCCGAACGCACTGGTGCGGTCGCAGTCAAAGGCGTTGCGATAGGCCTCCAGCAGTGTCGCGCCTTTGGCGACACCGCAAGGGTTGGCGTGTTTGATTATGGCGACAGCTGGGCTGTCCGCCGGATCAAACTCTGCCACCAGTTCAAACGCGGCATCGGTGTCGTTGATGTTGTTGTAGGACAGTTCTTTGCCCTGATGCTGCACTGCTGTTGCAACGCCGGGGCGTTCCGTGCCATCGGTGTAAAAGCTCGCTGATTGGTGCGGGTTTTCACCATAGCGCAGCGTTTGCGCCAATGTGCCAGTAAAGCTGCGGCGGCGCGGGGCGTCGGCATCAATTGCGTCAGCCATCCATGAGCTGACGGCGGTGTCATAGGCCGCGGTGCGGGCATAGGCGGTTTGTGCCAGACGTTGACGCAAAGCCAGCGTCGTTTGCCCGTCATTGGCCGCCATGTCCGATAGGACGGCGTCATAATCCTCAACATCGGTGACAACGTTCACAAAAGCGTGGTTCTTGGCCGCAGACCGGATCATAGCCGGGCCGCCGATATCAATGTTTTCGATACAAGTGTCGAAGTCCGCACCTTTGGCGACTGTTTCTTCAAAGGGATAAAGGTTCACGACCAGCAGATCGATTTCGCCAATTCCATGCTCTGCCATTGCAGCGACATGGCCGTCGTTGTCACGACGCGCGAGCAAGCCACCGTGCACGACGGGGTGAAGCGTCTTTACGCGGCCATCCATCATCTCTGGAAAGCCTGTGACCTCTGCCACGTCCGTAACCTCAAGCCCTGCATCGCGCATCGCTTCTGCAGACCCGCCCGTCGACAAAAGCTGAACGCCGTGGCCCGCCAAGGCTTTGGCCAAATCAATCATGCCTGTTTTGTCAGATACAGAAATCAGCGCGCGCCGCACTGGGTGAAGGTCGGTCATGGAGCATCCCCGCTTTGCCTAGTCATCCAGATCCGTGGGCTGAGCCGGGGCAAGGTCACGCACAACATCAGGCGTGTCCTGCGCCTTGGTCAACGACCAACGGACGCGGGTCGCATAGTTCATTGTGCGGGCGGATAAAACCACCTGTTTGGTGGCACGGGGCTTTAATCGCCCATTTTCCATATAAACGCTGGGTTCAAGAGAAAGTTCGGCAACCCCATCATGCCGAAAGACCCAGATTTCGCCTGATTTTAAGGCAAGGGATACGGCAGCGCTACCAAGGTCGATCATCGCATCGACGTCTGGGTGTAGGTGGAAGCGGATCGAAAAGCGGATGCCTTCGAGGTTGCTCTTTTCGACAGCCTTGGCAAATCGCGTCTCATCATCGGCATCGAGGGTTGTGATCAAATCCTCCCCCGCGATCCCGCGCCCATCGAGCGTGACATCAAGTGTCCGCGCGTGGGTGAGGCCGTGCGTGGGTTGGAATCCGTTGTGAGACAGTTCGACCCTGTCGCCGTCATCGAGCCGCGAGAATTCGCATTGCACCCGTTTCGGGCGGTCAACGAGCAGTTCTTGCGCTACGGTGTAGAGCTTGCTAGGGCGGCCGAGGCGGGATGAGGAATAGCCATCAATGCAAAGCGTCGAATGGCTTGGCGTCGCGCGACCCGCTCTGCGCCATTCAGGACCAAAACTTTGGCCGGAGCCGCAATTGACGATCAAAGCGCGGCGACCTGAGGTGAGTTCGAACGCTAATGTACAGGCATGCGCATTGACGGAAGCATCGCCTTTCGGTGGGGCGGCGGCATCGACGATCAATGAAAGACGCCCCGGGCTGAGACGGGCAAAGCCCATCAAAAAGCTGCTACTTGGAATAGTTTTGTTGCGCGATGTGGCGAGCGCGTGATCCAAACGCCCTTCGACACCGCGACCACCCCCGTGGAACCGTGCCAACCCTCCGTCAGAATGGCGCAGTGCCCGCAGCGTTGGCGCGATCCGATCAATCGCATTTTGCACGCTAATGGGCGGTGTTTGGCCTGCTTCTGATATCGCCAGCGTTGCCCAATTGAGCAATGTGAAGACTTCCAGTAGCGCTTCAGGGTTGCGGGTGGCGATGCCCCCGACCGCATCAATGGCGGTCGTACAATCATCGGCCAAGGCTTGCACGGCGGGGGCCACGTATTGCTCCATCCCCTCAAGCGACAGACCGGCGTAGATCATCCCTGTGATCGCTTCGAACCGCTGCAATCCTGGTGTGGCCGTGTGCCAGCGGCGGGAGAGGAAGATGGTTTGTTGGCCCAAGCTGCGAAAGTACGCTTTGGAACTTTCCGAATCCGTGCCCCGCAACAGGAATAATCCGTGATTGATCCATCGGATCAAGCGGCGGCCTACAGTGTCAGGCGTCCAGCCAACGGTGCGACCATCGCCATAGCGATCGATCCAGTCCTGCACCCACATCTGCGCCTTTTCGCGGGCACGGACATCACCGACAGCGACCAGATCATCGAGCCATGTGCAGCCGTGGAGTTCATCTAAAACCAATGCATTATTGGCAGGCACATCCCAAACGGATTTGTCAGGCGCTTCCGTCAGGACGCCAGAGAACAGATAATCCCCAGCTAAAAGCTGACGACCACGTGCCATGCGGCCAATCGTGCGGGGTTCAGGCTGTTGAACAAAGGCAGTGGCAGGTCGCACACGGGCGGCACGCCGCGCGTGAACGCGGTGCATGAACGCAATACGGCGGCCCCGCCATGTCTGCGAATCTGTCACGATGTTTGCCTCTAGCTGCGCGTTAAGCGCTTATCTTTGAGGGCAGTCTAATCGCAGATTTGGCACAAGTCACGCAGGCTTTGTTAGGACGGCAACAAAGAACCCATCCATGCCACCTGCGTCCGCCCAGTAATCGGGGCGCAGGCGCAAACCGCCCTCCTCTGTGATCCACGCGGGATCGATCCACGGCTTGTCGAGCGCTTTGCGATCTACAGTGAGGCCGAGGTGGCGGTTCAGGGCCTTTTCCACCTGTACCTCGCCTTCATCGGGCAAGAGCGAACAGGTGCAGAAAACAAGCGTTCCGCCGGGGCGGAGAAGTGTGAGCGCGTGATCGATCATGCGTTCCTGTATGTCGAAGAGCGCCATAAATTCGGACCCGTCCTTGGCGTAGGGTAGATCGGGATGGCGGCGGATCGTACCAGTGGCAGAGCATGGCGCGTCAACCAAGATCGCGTCGAAGCCAGTTTCCGCATAATCGAATGCATCAGACACGACCATATCAGCCTTTAGACCCGTCCGTTTCAAGTTTTCCTGCACGCGGATCATACGCCCCTCCGACACATCAACCGCTGTCGCCTCCGCCCCCGCTGCGGCAAGTTGCAAGGTTTTGCCCCCAGGTGCGGCGCAAAGGTCGAGCGCCCGCATCCCCGGCTTGGGGTCGAGCAATTTCACGGGGATGGAGGCAGCGGCGTCTTGCACCCACCACGCCCCCTCCACAAACCCTGCAAGTTTGGAAACTTGTCCAGCGTCGGCCAGTCGAACCGTGCCATTGGGCAAGACGACGCCACCGGTGGCGCGGGCCACGTCTGCGGGATCACCCTTGGCCGACAAATTCAGAGGTGCGCCAACAAAATGCGCCTTTTCAATCCCCGCAACCGCCTTTTGGCCCCAAGCTTCGATCAGCGGTTGGCGCAGCCATTTGGGCAGGATGGGAACGGCGGATTTGCCCCAATCGTCGGCGACGTCGGTCGAAATTTTTCGTAAGACCGCATTGACCAATCCTTTCAGCCCCTGCGACTTTTTGTTTCGGGCGACAATCTCCACATAACTGTTCACGACGCCATGCGCAGCGCCATACAGCGCCAGTTCAACAACACCCATCCGCAAGGCGTTCTGCACGAAGTCGGACGGCTTTTTCTTCACATGCGGGCGGATCAGTTTGTCTGCACGGTCAAGCCCACGCAGCGTTCCGTTGGCCAGTCGTTGTGCACGGGCACGATCGTCGGGTGCCAGATCATCAAGCGCACCTGCGCCCAACGCCTCGGACATTAAGCGCCCCTCTGTCGTGACCTGTTGCAGAAGGTTATGCGCTGCTTTGCGTGCCGCCAGCCCCGTTTGCATGATCCTATCCACCCCTTGCTCAGCCGTGGGACGGGGTTATATCACGTTCGTGACCGTCACAAGGAAAACGCCTATAACAGACGCCCCCAAAGATCTGCCGCCCGCCGCCCAGCGCGCGCTTGCCGAAGCAGAAGAACGCCGGAAAAAGGCGAAAGCGTTGGAGATGTCCCCAGAAAGCGGCGGCCCCAGCGGACCCGAGCCCGTGCGATACGGCGACTGGGAAAAGAAGGGTATCGCGGTTGATTTCTAAGCTGCGGGGACTTCGATAGTGTTAAGTAGTATTTTCAAGACGATGGAAACGGCGCAATTTTAAAACTTCATTTATTTGATGGGGATAGTTTTTGCTGTATTCGCCATCGGCAGCGTTTTTGTTGTGTTTAGTTATTATGGCCGCGCGAGAGAAAATGCGGGAAACAATTGGACGCTGTTATTCGCGACTTGGCGGGACAGCTTAACGATTACGCTGCTTTTCGTAGCAGAAGGTTTGCTATTCAGAGCCTCTGAGTTTCAAAGTCTCAGTCAAAATTATCCAGACACGCTACTGCTGTATTTTCCGGTGATGGCTTAAGTACTTTCAAGCGTCTTGCTGGTCTTAACGTTTGTCGTGGCCTCACTCAGAATAATCGCAATCTCAAGGTAGCTCGCCAGTAAAGGCAAAATTGATATCGATTAACGCAGCATAAACGACGCGCTGTCGCCTGCGCCGCGGTCAACAGTGAACCGCATTTCGTTGCCGTTGCGGATTTCGACGAGTTGGCAGTTATAGGGAATATCACGCTCCCCCCACATCATCTGGCGGCAGAAATAGCCGTCCTGCCAACTCCAATCGCCCGTCACATCGCGGCCAGCCACGCGGCCGACTATGGTTCCTTGAGGGGTCACAGTTAGCGCCAGGCCATAGAGACGGTTGGAGAGGTTCTTGCTGCTGAGATACGACATAAACTCAGCCTCATCGGTGACAAGCCGATAATCCGCCAAAGCGGGAGCCGCAAAAAGCGCGAGTGCGACAGCCAGACTGATTTTGCGTGCAAACATGGCAAACCTCTGTGGTATGCCTATTTGTACGGTACTTTAGCCGATTTGGATCACAGCCCCAAGACGTCCATCATGTCATAGGCCCCTGGATCTTTGTCCTGCGCCCAAAGTGCTGCCTTGAGCGCACCACGTGAAAAAATTCTGCGGTCAGCGGCCAGATGGCGCAGCACGATCCTCTCCCCCGCAGCGGCAAACATCACATCATGCTCACCCACGATGTCGCCGCCTCGAATGGCGGAAAACCCAATATCACCACGCTTTCGCGCCCCGGTAATGCCATCGCGGCCACTGTCGCTGACGTCTTTTAGGACAACACCCCGCCCTGCGGCAGCAGCCTCCCCCAGCATCAAAGCTGTGCCAGAAGGGGCGTCCACTTTGTGATGATGATGTGCCTCGATTACTTCGATATCAAAGTCCTCATCCAGCGCTTTAGCGACCATTTCCGTCAGTTTGGTAAGCAAGTTTACGCCGAGCGACATGTTCCTAGCCCGCACAATTGGCGTATGCCGTGCGGCGCGGTCGATGGCGGCGACGTCGTCTTCGGTCATGCCCGTGGTGCCGATCACATGAACCGCGCGCGCCTGTGCCGCCAAGCCCGCGAAAGCGACGGTTGCTGCGGGAGACGTGAAATCAATGATCGCCTGTGCGTTGGCAAAGGCGTCAACCGGATCATAGGCCACGGTGACGCCGACCGCCGCGCCGCCCATTGCGGTGCCAACATCTTGGCCCACCCAATCGTGGCCCTCCCGCTCAATCACGCCGGCAAGTTTGGCTTTGTCGCTCTCCAAAACCGTCTTAATCAGAATTTGCCCCATGCGGCCAGAGCCGCCGGTGATCACGATTCCAGGTAGGTCAGACATCTTCGCCCTCTTCTTTGTATGCCAAAGCACTAGCGGGCCACGCTGCAAAAGCAAAGCCCCGCTTGGCAATCGCTGCCCAAGTGCTTACATCGGCGCCATGGCTAAAGGTAAGAACTCAGAAGGTCGGGCACCGACACAGCGGCAGTTACGCGTCGCCGAATTAATTCGGCGCAGGCTGTCAGAGATGTTGCAGCGCGGGGACGTGCATGACCCGGACTTGGCGCGGATGTCGATCACGGTTGGTGAAGTGCGCTGCTCCCCCGATTTGCGGGTGGCAACGGCTTACGTGCTGCCCTTGGGGGGTGGCCAGCAAGAAGAATGCTTGGAAGCCCTGCACAACAACCGCCATGAAATCCGCCGTGAGGTCAGCAAAGCCCTGTCGATCAAGTTCGCGCCTGAAATTCGGTTCAAGATAGACGACACGTTTGACCGCATGGATGCCACGCGCCGAATGCTGAACGATCCGCATGTGCGCCAAGACCTCGACAACTAGCGTTTGATTGACGCGAGCCTGCCCCGCCGCTAGCAGGGCCATCTAACGCAAGCGAGGGCACGATGGGGCGCAGACGCAAAGGCCGCGAAATTACCGGATGGCTGGTGATTGATAAACCTGCGGGGATCACGTCAACCGCAGTGGTCAACAAAGTGCGCTGGGCGTTTGACGCCAAAAAAGCCGGCCATGCGGGCACGTTGGACCCAGAGGCAACAGGCGTTTTGGCTGTGGCGCTGGGGGAGGCGACCAAAACCATTCCCTACATCACAGATGCCTTGAAAGGCTACGAATTCACAGTGCGGTTGGGACAAGCCACCAATACAGATGATGCGGAGGGCGAGGTGATCGCAACCTCCGACACGCGCCCCTCGGATGAGGAGATCATAGACGCGTTGGGTGCGTTCATCGGTGACATCCAACAGGTGCCGCCCAAATTCTCCGCCGTAAAGATCGACGGGATTCGGGCCTACAAAGCCGCCCGCGATGGGGAGGAATTCGACCTCGCCGCGCGAGATTTGTGGGTGGAGGAATTGGTGATGATGGATCGTCCTGACGCCGATCACGTGACGCTGGAAATGACCTGTGGCAAGGGCGGCTATGTTCGATCCATAGCGCGGGACTTGGGGCAGGCTTTGGGCTGTTTTGGCCATGTTCTTTGGCTGCGCCGGATTTGGTCCGGGCCCTTTGATGTGGAGACTGCCATCACGCTGGATGTGATCAATCCGAGTGCCAAGACGCCGGAACTTGATGCGCATCTTTTGCCGCTGGAGACGGGCTTGGCTGAGCTGCCAGAGGTGACGTGTTTGGCGGAAAGCGTGGCGAAGCTGCGCAACGGCAACCCGGCTGAGGTGATCGCAAGCGATGTCGCCTTTGGGGAGAAGGCTTGGGCCTCCTACCAAGGGCAACCTATCGCCACCGGCACATATCGCGGCGGCACGCTGCATCCTAGCCGCGTCTTTTTGGCGCCTGAATGATCGTTCGAACGCATGAAGACGACCGCGCTAGGTCGGAGGCGGTTTATTCCGAGTGTGAGAGATACCGATACGCCTTGACCCGTGTTTGGGATACAAACGGCAAGCGGGTCACATTTGTGATGCTGAACCCGTCGAAGGCCAATGAAGTTTCCAACGATCCCACTGTCGAGCGGTGCGAACGCCGCGCGCGGGCTTTGGGGTATGGCGCGTTTCGCGTGACAAACATCTTCGCGTGGCGCGACACGGACCCGATGGCAATGCGCAAGGCGAAGAGGCCCGAAGGCCCCGACAACCCGCGCGTTCTGCGCGAGGCGGCTATCTGGGCGGATGACATTATCGCGGCGTGGGGCGCACATGGCAGTCACCGCGAACAAGGCGCAAAAATAGCAGCACTTTTGAAGGCGTTGGACACACCGCTTTACCATCTGGGGCTGACCAAGGACGGGCATCCCCGTCACCCGCTTTATATCAGCTACAAAACCCAACCAAAATTATGGATTGATTAACCAACTAACATTTTTTCACAGGCTATTTCGGTCCCAGATCGCTAGATTTCATCGCTGGGTGGGGGCAGCTCACTTGAGGATGCTGCTATGTTTGCTTTGTTGGGATTGATCGGCTTTGCGCTATCTGCGCTGATGTTCAACAATTTCGAGGATGATGACATTGTGGAGAACAACGCGGCCAATCAGAAAGGTGTGGATGGCATAGGCCCTATCGCGTCGCTCGATACCTTTTTGCCTGAAGAAACAATTGAGGGATCGGAGGACACGCGCAACATGATTTTCGCGGGTGAAAGTGATGTGGACATCACCACAGGCGCTGCGGATGATTAAGTCGACGCCGAAGGCGGTCATGACCGCGTCCATGCCGGGGCAGGCAACGACGCGCTCTTTAGTGAAGAAGGTCATGACGTTTTAACCGGCTCGGTTGGCTTCGACTTCATCGATGGTGCGGAGGGTGCGGACCGACTGATGGGCGGGGACGGCAATGACATCTTGCACGGCGGCAGCGGGGATGACGCGCTTAAAGGAAGCTTCGGCGACAATTGGCTGGATGGTGGCGATGGCGCTGACGTTCTGATGGGGGGCGGGGAATGACATGCTGACCGGTGGGGCCGATGAAGAAACCGATTTTCTGAATGGCGGGGCGGGTGACGATAGGATCGTTGGCGGAGCTAACGATATGTTGAGTGGCGGGGACGGTGCGAACCATTTCGTCATCGCTGTCGATAGCGATACGACCGTCACCGACTATGACCCCGAAACTGACACCATCGAAATCTTGGTCGAGGGGACAGAGCCGCCAGAAAAGGCATTGGACGACTTCAATGGTGGCGTTCGAGTGATGGCAGACGGTCATACGGTTACATCTTTTCCCGATGGTACGATGATCGACTTGTCCGAAATCCGCTTCATCGCCGCATAAAAGCCTTTCATTTTCAAAGCCATCAGTCTACTTGCACTCATCTGCGCGTAGAATCGCTGCGCCGGACCCTCCACGGGCTCTGCTGGACGACATCCCGGCTTGCGCCATAACCCTTTGAGAATGAAGGAGACCCCGATGTCGATTACTGCTGAAGAAAAAGCACGGATCATGAAAGAGTTCGCCACCAAAGACGGCGACACAGGCTCCCCCGAAGTACAGGTTGCGATCCTGTCCTCGCGCATCGCGACTTTGACGGAGCACTTCAAGACTCACAAAAAAGATAACCACGGTCGCCGTGGTCTGCTGAAAATGGTCGCACAGCGCCGCAAGCTTTTGGACTACACAAAGTCCAAGGACGAAGCCCGCTACCAAGACCTGATCAAACGTCTGGGCCTGCGACGCTAAGCGCACCCCGAACCCGAATTCCGAGAACGCCCGCTGATTTTAGCGGGCGTTTTTGTTTGTCAGGTGCAATCCATCATGCATTGACAGAAAAAGGCTCAAGATCAACAATCTGATATGCCCCGCGATTACTCCATCATTGGCCCAGCGCCAGCCCTGTCGAATCCAAGCTGGTATCGCACGAAGGTTGATCCGGCTTCGATCCGCGCATTGATGGTCAAAGATGACAGACGTGCAGGGCGGGATGCTGTCCTCTGGCTTGGGCTCATGGTGGTGTTCGCGGGTCTCGGGATTGCGCTGTGGCCGTCTTGGTGGTCCACGCCATTCTGGTTGGCATATGGGGTGCTATACGGCTCCGGAGCGGACGCACGGTGGCACGAATGCGGACACAAGACCGCCTTTGAAACGGCTTGGAAAAACGAAGTCATTTATCAGATTGCCAGCTTCATGCTGATGCGCAATCCCGTCGTTTGGCGGGCCAGTCACGTACGCCACCACACCGACACGGTGATCGTTGGTCGTGACCCAGAGATTGTCGCGATGCGTCCACCTGATTTGCTGCGCATTCTGATCAATTTGTTCGGACTTGTGAATCTTTGGGTGTTTGGTCAGCGAATGTTCTTACATGCAACGGGCCACCTTCATCCAGAAGAGGAACCGCTTGTCCGCGAGCAAGATCGTCCAAGAGTATTCCGTGTCACGCGGATTTGGCTTGCGATCTATGCCTTGGTTGGTCTTGCATGCCTATCGTTTGGAACGATTCTGCCACTGATGGTGATCGGCCTTCCGATGCTCTATGGCGCGTGGCATCATATTCTGACGGGGTTGCTCCAGCATCTTGGATTAGCTGAGAACGTCACTGACCACAGGCTGAACACACGCACTGTCCTGATGAATTCCCTATCGCAGTTCATCTACCTTAATATGAACTACCATCTTGAACATCACATGTTCACGATGGTGCCCTATTATAACCTGCCCGCGCTGCATGAACTCATCAAGCACGACACCCCTGCCCCAGATCCATCGATGATTGCAGCCTTTCGCCGGTTGCTGCCCGTCCTTCTGCGCCAGCTCCGTTATGAAAATGCCGTGATCATTCCAGATCTTCCACCAAGTGCGACGCCATATGGAGCGGAGGTGGAGCTATTGAAAGAGCATGCGTATCGGTAAAGTAGCCATTAGATTTGGCATCTAATTCCATATCATACGGCCGCCAGTCGATACGTTGCTATAATCGCCGACAGTCTTGCGCTATAAGAGAGTTACTTCGAGCCCTGCATTGCGTTGAGACTTTGATTGCCCTGCCGTTACGAGATTTTCCCACGTCATAACCTTATGTGCATTAAATATTGGTGCATTCTGACCGAGGGCTAATTGCTTGAAATGCTGGATCATATCGATGGCGACGCAAACTACACGGACGGAATGGCCGAACTAGACGATTTCACCGAACTGCGATCCCTTGCGCTGAACCCGAAACAAATCACTGAAATGTCACGGCTCATCTCATGGCATTCATGTACCAACGGAGAGGCGCGGAAAAGCACAATGCCATTGCCGCGCCGCCTTGGGCAATCGAAAAAGCGATCAGGACGTTTAAGTTTTTAAGCGTTGGGCCAGCGAAGGTCAAAGTTGAGATTTTTCGTGAGTTAGAAAACGCCCGCCAGTTCTTGGATTTGTCCAAACAAGCGGGAAGAGATGCCACACGTTGGCTCAATCAGGCTGCGGAGCAGTATCATTAGCGTGAGGCCGGTTCCGTTTTCATATCTGCACGCACCAGAGCAGAGCGAAATCAGACCCCCTTCCCAACCCATGCCTTTTCCTGTAAGGCCCGCAGATCTGAATGCCGGCGCCCGGACCTCAGCGCCGACCAAAGAAGATACCGAGGTCAGGGGGAATACGCCCCCTACGTAAATGGCCAAGTGGCCAAAAGGAAAAACACATGTTCAATGAAGTGAAAAAATCAATCAAGTGGGGCGAAGAAACGCTGACACTTGAAACAGGCAAGGTTGCCCGTCAGGCAGACGGATCAGTCATTGCAACGATGGGGGAAACCTCCGTCATGGCTAACGTCACCTTCGCCAAAAAACAAAAGCCGGGTCAGGATTTCTTCCCGCTGACAGTTCATTATCAAGAGAAATACTATGCCGCTGGTAAGGTGCCTGGTGGCTTTTTCAAGCGCGAGGCGCGTCCAACTGAGAAAGAGACGCTGACAGCACGTCTGATCGACCGTCCAATCCGTCCCCTGTTCGTCGAAGGTTTCAAGAACGAAGTCTTGGTGATGTGTACGGTTCTGAGCCACGATCTGGTCAACGACCCTGACATCTTGGCAATGATTGCAGCCTCCGCTGCGCTGACACTTTCTGGCGCACCCTTCATGGGTCCAATCGCGGGCTGCCGTGTGGGCTATGAAGATGGCGATTACATTCTGAACCCTGAAATGGACGACATGCACAATCTGCGCATGAACCCAGAGCAGCGTTTGGACCTTGTTGTTGCAGGCACCAAAGACGCTGTGATGATGGTTGAATCCGAGGCTTACGAGCTGACTGAAGATGAGATGCTGGGCGCGGTGACATTTGCACATGAGCAGATTCAGCCGGTCATCGACCTGATCATTGATCTGGCCGAAGAAGCCGCAAAAGATCCGTTCGAGTTCGAAGCACCTGACTACTCGAACCTTTACGCAACGCTAAAGAAAGCGGGCGAAAAAGCGATGAGCAAAGCCTTTGCGATCACAGACAAGCAAGAGCGGACAGCAGCCGTTGCTGCGGCACGCGAGGAAATCCTTGCTGGCCTCAGCGAAGAGCAGCTAGAAGATCCGAACCTCGGTGCTGCAATGAAAAAGCTCGAAGCAGGCGTTCTGCGCGGCGACGTGGTCAAGAAGGGCAAGCGGATTGATGGTCGTGCACTCGACACCGTCCGTCCGATCGTGTCCGAAACCGGCGTCCTGCCACGCACACACGGGTCCGCCCTCTTCACACGTGGGGAGACGCAGGGCTTGGTCGTGACCACACTGGGTACTGGCGACGACGAACAAATGATCGACGCGCTCAGCGGTATGTATAAGTCGAACTTCATGCTGCACTATAACTTCCCACCTTATTCGGTTGGTGAAGCGGGTCGCGTGGGCCCTCCAGGCCGTCGCGAGATTGGTCATGGTAAATTGGCATGGCGTGCGCTTCAGGCGGTTCTGCCTGCGGCGACCGACTTCCCTTACACCGTCCGCGTGGTGTCAGAGATCACTGAATCAAACGGTTCATCCTCCATGGCGTCTGTTTGCGGTGGCTCCCTCTCCATGATGGACGCTGGCGTTCCGCTGAAAGCCCCAGTCGCTGGTGTGGCAATGGGTCTGGTGATGGAAGACGATGGCGACTATGCGATCCTGACCGACATCCTTGGTGACGAAGACCACCTTGGCGACATGGACTTCAAAGTTGCGGGTACAGCCGAGGGGATCACATCCCTGCAGATGGACATCAAGATCGCAGGCATCACGCCGGAGATCATGAAAAAGGCGCTTGCTCAGGCAAAAGAAGGCCGTCTGCACATCCTTGATGAGATGTCCAAAGCGATCACAACTGCAAATGATCTGGGCGTCCACGCACCGAAGATCGAAACGATGCAGATTCCAACCGACAAGATCCGTGAAGTCATCGGCTCTGGCGGTAAGGTGATCCGCGAGATCGTTGAAGTGTCCGGTGCGAAGGTTGACATCAATGACGAAGGCACGATCAAGATCGCGTCCTCTGATGCAGATGCGATCAAGAAAGCCTATGACATGATCCATTCTATTGTGGCAGAGCCAGAAGAAGGCGTGATCTACAAAGGCACAGTCGTGAAGGTTGTGGACTTTGGTGCATTCGTGAACTTCTTTGGCAAGCGCGACGGTCTGGTGCACGTCTCCCAGATCGAAAACCGCCGCCTGAACCATCCATCCGACGTTCTGAAAGAAGGTCAGGAAGTATGGGTCAAGCTGTTGGGCTTCGACGATCGTGGCAAGGTGCGCCTGTCCATGAAAGTCGTCGACCAGGAAACTGGCGAAGAGATGAAGAAAGAAGAATCGGCTGAGTAGTCAGCACGTCTTTTGATGTGAATTGAAAGCGCCCTGCCTGAAACGGTAGGGCGCTTTTCTATATCGCGGATGCGTCTGCTTTGATGATGCCGTGCTTCGTCCAGCTTCGGCCGCTGTCGCGCACTTCTTGGATCATTTCTTTGTGTCTGCGGACTTTCTCACGATCTTTGTATCCGCGCGGGTGATCTTGGTGCACCAATGGCGCTGTGTAGCGCAGGTGACGCCCGACAATACCCGCGTTCTGCAGGCGAAATCCAAGCTCTTTGTCCAAACCACCATATTTCATGGTTTCATCAAACCCATTTACAGCAAGGATATCTTCACGAAATGCGGACCAATTGGCGCCACAAAGCGCCTTCTTCACAGGCGTGATACGGTCGAACATGTCCTGAACACAAAAGGGAAATGGCATTGTTTTGAGCCACGTTCCCAAACGGTCAATGGCTCTGTTTTGCCAGAGCCATTCGCGTTGAAAGACGCTGCCATCGGTGATGACGTCTTCGGTTAGATCTTTGGTGGTTTGGTCGTCCAAGCGGATCAAGCTTCCGGTCGAGTAGCGGCCCCTTTGGCGCAGATCATAATGGCGCTTTATGAAGTCGGGGTGGATCAACACGTCACCGTCGAGAAAAATCAAGAATTCTGCTGCGCTGCTTTCAATTGCGCTGTTCAGGATACGGCACTTTTCAAAGCCATTGTCCTCATGCCAAACGTGCCGCACAGGGTATGGCAAACGTGCAGCCCACTCATCAATCAGAGCTTTGGTTTCAGGACCGGACCCATCGTCTGCAATGCATAGGACGTCAGGCTGCATCGACTGCTGCTCCAATGCGATCAGCGTCAAATGCAGCGCGCGCGTACTGTTGTAGGTGGTGATGATCACTTCAACGCTTTGGCGCATTTGGGAAGCCCTGAATCCTGACTGACAGATATACGAAGTGTTGCAATACAGTAATTACTCGCTGGTTTGCGCGAAGTTAAGTCTTGTCGTGTAACCCGTTTTGAGGATCGTCAATGATGGGACAAAGAAAACGGGCAGACAAATGATCAATAGGCGTGACTAACTAGCAGGTGCGGGGGCCAGTGTTCTGGCCGCAGGAGCCATAGCGAACACCCACCGGCTTCCTTGGAAATACCGGCCTGTCGAAGTTGACGTGAACCCAGACTTACCGGCCGGTCAGATTCACGTAATCAAGGATGACTTGCATCTCTATTGGACCTTGGGCAATGGACGCGCGAGGCGCTATACCGTCGCTATCGGTGATCAGGACCGGAACTACACAGGTGTTTTGACCATCCGGCGTAAGGCGGAATGGCCAAGCTAGATCCCAACCGCGAATATGGTACGTCTCGAGCCTGAGCTTTATATCCCTTATCGCAATGGCCTGCCTGGTGGCCATACCCGCAATCCAATGGGGTCTCGCGCACTGTATCTTTATGACGGTGGCCGCGACACGTATTACCGCATCCACGGAACCATGAAGCCAGAAACGATTGGCACCGCTTTCTCCTCCGGCTGTATCCGCCTCACGAATGAACACGTGGCGGAGCTTTACAACATGGTCCCGATCGGCGCGAGAATTTTCCTTTTCTAATGAAAAAAGCCCCCGACATTCGGGGGGCTTTCTTGTTCTGATGTGAAGATCAATCTTTCAGCTTTGTCGTCCGCAGATACGGCAGCACGGTGGTGAACTCACCGAATTTTGCAGCCGCATCCTGGTCAGTGACGGTCGCTGGGATGATCACATCATCCCCAACGTTCCAGTTTGCAGGTGTCGCGACACCTTTGCCAGAAGAGGTCTGCAAACCATCCAATGCGCGCAGTACTTCGGCAAAGTTCCGGCCGACTGTCATTGGATAGGTCATCGACAGCTTCAACTGCTTATCCGGACCGATGATGAAAACGGACCGCACTGTTGCGCTGTCGTTTGGCGTGCGACCATCAGGCAAATATGCCTCCGCTGGAAGCATGTCGAAGGCTTTGGAAACCTCAAGACCGACGTCTGCGATGATGGGGAAGCCCGCCTTGGTGCCTGCGACAGTTTCAATATCACCCTTCCATTTCTTGTGATCTTCAACGCCGTCAACGCTGACACCGATAACTTTCGTTCCACGCTTTTCCCATTCATCGGAAAGCTGCGCGACCGCGCCGAACTCGGTGGTGCAGACGGGTGTGAAGTCTTTTGGGTGCGAAAACAGGATCGCCCAGCTGTCACCGATCCAATCGTGCAGCGAAAAGCTGCCTTGGTCGGTTTCTACCGTCAGGTCAGGGATCGTGTCGTTAATGCGCAGGGACATATCAATTGCTCCGTTCGTGTTGAGTTTGGCGCGAGGCTATCGCGCTTTGGCGAATGTCTCCAGCGTACTTGTGGTTGGAAAAAGAGAATGCAAGAGTTGGTGTTCGGCAAGAGGAGAGTAAGATGATCGAAGCCAAGTCATTCTACATCAACGGAGCTTGGGTTTCGCCCGAAACAGCGCGGGATCATGATGTGATCGATCCTGCAACGGAAGAGGTTTGCGCGGTCATCTCCCTCGGCGATCAGGCAGACACGGACAAGGCGGTAGCAGCTGCGAAAACTGCGTTCCCCGCTTGGGCAGCAACACTGCCGCATAAGCGGGCGGAGTATGCCGCGAAGATCCTTGAACAGTATAAGGCACGGTCAGAAGAAATGGCCGAAGCGATCCGCATGGAAATGGGCGCGCCAATCGATCTGGCCCGTAACAGCCAAGCACCCTGTCTGTCGTGGCATGCCGAAGGCTTTCTTGAGGCGGTTGATCAGATCGAGTGGATCAAGCCACTAGGCGATCACGCCCCCAAGGACCGCATCGCGTTGGAACCCATAGGCGTGGTTGGATTGATTACGCCTTGGAACTGGCCGATGAACCAGGTCACGCTCAAAGTGATCCCGGCTTTGATGGCCGGTTGCACGATTGTGCTGAAACCGTCGGAGGAAGCGCCGCTGTCCTCCCTCCTGTTTGCTGAATTTGTACATGACGCGGGCGTGCCAGCTGGTGTGTTCAACCTCGTCAATGGTGACGGGATGGGCGTTGGGACACAGCTTTCTGAGCATATAGACGTTGCGATGATCAGCTTCACCGGCTCCACCCGCGCGGGCAAGGCCATTTCCAAAACGGCTGCGGAGACGTTGAAGCGCGTCACCTTGGAGCTGGGCGGCAAAGGCGCGAATGTGATTTTTGCGGACGCCGATAAACGGACCGTGAAACGTGGAGTTCTGCACTGCATGCAAAACAGCGGTCAGTCCTGCAACGCGCCGACGCGGATGCTGGTTGAGGCGTCAATCTATGACCAGACGGTTGAGGAAGCGGTAGAAGTCGCAAATTCGGTCAAGGTCGGACCAACATCGGAGCCAGGTCGTCACATAGGACCCGTGGTGAACAAAACCCAATGGGACAAAATCCAAGACATGATACAAGTGGGTGTCGACGAAGGTGCGCGTTTGGTGGCGGGCGGCACCGGCCTGCCCGACGGCGTAAACCGCGGGTTTTACGTCCGGCCAACTGTCTTTGCTGATGTGTCCAACGATATGCGGATCGCGCAGGAAGAGATTTTTGGCCCCGTCCTCTCGATCATCCCGTTCGAAGATGAGGCGCAGGCCATCAAGATTGCCAACGATACCGAATACGGCCTAACGAATTACGTCCAATCTCAAGACGGCGCACGGCGGAATCGCATGGCCCTCGCCCTCAAATCCGGCATGGTGGAAATGAACGGCCAATCCCGCGGCCAAGGCAGCCCGTTTGGCGGTATGAAAATGTCGGGACGCGCCCGCGAAGGCGGCGTCTGGGGCATTGAGGAGTTTTTGGAAGTGAAAGCGATTTCTGGCTGGTCAAACGACTAGAACAGACATTTCGCCGTTACGCGCATCCCCCTGCCTCCGTCCGGATGGCGGAATTGGAGCGTTTCGGAGTGGAGCATCAGGCGCGGGTAGCCGCGCGCTGGACCGTCCGCATAAAAGGGATCGCCCAGAATAGGGTGGCCGATCGCCTGCATGTGGACGCGTAATTGGTGGGAGCGACCGGTTTTGGGCATCAGGCGCAGGCGCGTCTCAGTCTCTGACCTTTTCACAACGCGCCAATCCGTCACGGCAGGCTTGCCGTTCTCATGATCGACCATCTGTTTCGGGCGGTTGGGCCAATCCACGATCAGCGGCAGGTCGACAGTTCCCTCCTTCTCCGCCACCTGTCCCCAAACCCGTCCGACGTAAGTTTTCTTCATCTGGCGTTTCTCAAACTGAAGGCTGAGATGCCGCTGCGCATGGGGCGTCAGCGCAAAAATCATCACGCCGGACGTGTCACGGTCCAATCGGTGCACCAGCAAAGCCGTTGGAAAGGCGGCTTGGACGCGAGATATCAGGCAATCGCTGAGGTGTTCGCCCTTGCCCGGCACAGACAGCAATCCAGACGGTTTATCGACTAAAATCACTTCATGATCCTCATGCAGAATCACAAGTGGGTCTGTCGGGGGATTGTAGGTGTCGCTCATGCAGGGGTGCGCGCCCCAAAGATTGCGGAACCGACGCGAATATGCGTAGCGCCCAACGCAATTGCGCTTTCGAAATCAGAGCTCATGCCCATTGAAAGCGCCGAAAGACCGTTACGTTTGGCGATCTTGCCAAGAAGCGCGAAGTGCAGACTGGGTTCTTCTGCAATCGGCGGGATACACATGAGTCCCCGCACCGGCAGATCGAGTGCTTTGCATTCCGCGATGAATGCGTCCGCGTCCGCCGGCATCACGCCGGCTTTCTGGTCTTCTTCACCAGTGTTCACTTGAATGAATAAATCGGGGCAAGACCCCACCTCCTGCGCGATCCGCGCAATGGTTTTGGCCAGCTTCGGACGATCCAACGTGTGGATGGATTGTGCAAGCTCCATCGCCTGCCGGACCTTGTTGGTTTGAAGCGGACCAATCAGGTGCAAGTCGATATTGTCATAGGTTTGACGGAAATGCGGCCATTTGCTTGCAGCTTCCTGCACCCGATTCTCCCCAAAGCAGCGATGGCCTTCTGACAACACTTTTGCCACACGCTCATTCGGTTGTACTTTCGAAACTGCTATAAGCTTGACTGTGTCAGGATCACGTCCCGCAGACTGGGCGGCTGCCGCAACCTTTGCACGAATTTCACCCAACGACATATCCAGCCTCCTGATTTGTATGACTCTTTTGGCACATAGGCGCATTTCTCTTCTCAGCAAGCGAAACGATTCTCTGGATAAGCCCCTAATGGTGTGTGACCTTCGTGCACCATTTGAACCGCGCCCTCAATGACTCGTGGTTATTCACTTGAGTGTGCAGGCTTTAAGGATCAGTAAAACAACAATGTTGGTTCAACCGACATCTTCCGGAATGCAAACACGAGGGAAAATCCATGAAAAGCATCCTTCTGACTTCGACAGCACTGATCGGCTTTGCCGGTGCAGCGACTGCTGGTGGTCACACATCTTTTGGCTTTAGCGGTGAAGCTTCTGCTGAATACAATACAGAGACAGGTTACTCTACATCCATCGAAGCAACTGCAACGATGACCGCTGTACTGGACAATGGTCTGACAGCAACTGCAGAGCTGACATTTGACCCCAACGAAGGCGTTACAGATGAAGTCACATCTGGCTCCATCACTTTGTCCAACGACTCTGGGAGCCTCACATTCGGCACAGGTCTCGACGGCGCAGTCTTCACAGCAACTGGTGATGACTACCTCGACGGCATCCAGGA
Organism: Cognatiyoonia sp.; assembly: GCF_965661665.1. Lineage (NCBI taxonomy): Bacteria > Pseudomonadati > Pseudomonadota > Alphaproteobacteria > Rhodobacterales > Paracoccaceae > Cognatiyoonia > Cognatiyoonia sp. The sequence continues at coordinate 62,300 of NZ_CBFIEO010000012.1, forward strand.
CGGCGAAGAAGGCGTTGACGGTGTTGTTGGCTCCATGAACGTTGGTGCTGCGACTGTAACCGTCTCCCTGCCAGTAGCTGAAGGCGGGGTCGCTTCTACAGACGATCTCGAAATCGGTGTCACAACTGACGTTGGCGGTTTCGCCGTTGGCTTCGGTATCTTGGGCAGCGGTGACTACGCATTGACTGGTTCCGGCACTGTCGGTGGCGCAGATCTGTCCTTCGGCATGTCCAGCGACGACGAGTGGGACGTAGGTGTTGATATCACAACTGGCGCAGTTACTCTCTCCGCTTCTACAGACGAAGCTGAAGCTTGGACTATTGGCGCAGCTTACGCTGCTGGCGAATACTCCGCTGGTATTGAATACAACGCTGACGAGACCTGGGAAGTTACTGCAGGTTACGCTGCTGGCGGAATCGCAGTTGACGTAGCATTCACCGATGCATCCGTTATGACACTTGGCGCAACATACGATATGGGCGATGGCCTCGTAGTTGGCGCAGGTATCGAAAATGCGGACAACAACGCATATGCATTCGCTGAGTACACACTTGGCGGGGGCGCATCTGCTTACGTCGAGTACGCCGACGGTGACATGGAAGAAGTTGGTCCGTCCGAGCGTGACATCGCTGACGGCACAACTGTAGGTGTTTCCTTCGAATTCTAATCGAAGTTAACAACGTGATAGTTAGAGCGGTCCTTTAGGGCCGCTCTTTCTTTTTGAGGGAACGGTCCCTGCCTCTTGTGACAAACGCCTTGCTTCGTTAGACATTTTGCAACGTTGACACGTCAAAGGTGGAATTTAGGGATGATGGCTTCGATCAGTTTGAAAGCAACGGCGGTATTGGCCATCTTGGCACTCCCCGCCTGCAGCACCTTGGGAAGCCTTGGCTTTGGCGCATCCAGCAATGATGGCGCCACACGGCAAGCCTCCCGCGTGCGCGGGGCGGAGACTGTGGCCGTCAATCGCTACCTCTGGGCCGCTTCTTTGGATGTTTTGAATTTCCTGCCAATTCAAAGCGTTGACCCCTTCACCGGCGTCATCGCGACAGGATTCGGCACACCCCCCGGCGGATCACGCGCCTATCGTGCGACGGTCTATATCACCGATCCAGCGCTTGATGCACGGTCACTGAATGTCGCGCTTCAAACACGCAGTGGACCGGTCGCCGCAGAGACTCAGCGCGCCATTGAAGATGCAATCCTTTCCCGCGCGCGCGAACTCCGCTCCGCCGACGGACTACTTTAACGGCCCACCCGCCATTGCCCTGACATGACCGCCGGGCCAATCGCCCGGCGTTTGCACATAAGAAACAAGAGAATGTCCAACTACACACCTTCCGACATTGAACCGAAATGGCAGGCCGCTTGGAACGAGGCGGAGACCTTCAAAGCGGTTCGCAGCGACGACAATCCAAAGTACTACGTGCTTGAGATGTTCCCCTACCCCTCCGGCCGGATCCACATGGGTCACGTGCGGAACTACACGATGGGTGACGTGATCGCGCGATATAAGCTGTCGACCGGTCACAATGTGCTGCACCCGATGGGCTGGGACGCTTTCGGGATGCCAGCAGAGAATGCGGCGATGGCGATTGGAGGCCATCCGAAAGACTGGACCTACCAAAACATTGCCGACATGCGCGATCAGATGAAACCGATGGGCTGGTCGCTTGATTGGACCCGCGAGTTTGCGACTTGTGATCCAGAATACTACGGCCAGCAGCAGGCGATGTTTATCGACATGCTAGACAAGGGTTTGGTCTATCGCAAGAACGCGGTCGTCAACTGGGACCCTGTCGATATGACCGTTCTGGCGAACGAACAGGTGATCGACGGCAAAGGCTGGCGCTCTGGCGCGGATGTGGAACGGCGCGAGCTGACCCAGTGGTTCTTCAAAATCTCCGACTATTCGGAGGAGCTGTTGAACGCTCTGGACGGGTTGGAAAACTGGCCCGCCAAGGTACGACTGATGCAGGATAACTGGATCGGCAAATCGCGCGGCCTGCAATTCAGTTTTCAGCGCACCGATGGCGGCGCCCCGATTGATGTCTATACAACTCGGCCCGACACGCTGAACGGTGCGTCCTTTGTTGGAATTTCGCCCGATCACCCGCTCGCCAAAGAACTTGCCGCGCAAAATGACGCTGTTTCCGCGTTCCGTGCGGAATGTGCGAAGGGTGGCACTACGGCGGAGGAGCTGGAAACCGGCGAAAAGCTAGGTTTTGATACCGGCATCACCGTCCAACACCCGTTGAACCCTGACTGGCACTTACCCGTCTGGATCGCGAACTTTATCCTAATGGACTACGGCACAGGCGCCATCTTCGCTTGTCCGGCCCATGATCAGCGCGATTTGGACTTCTGCCGGAAGTACGATTTGCCCGTCATCGACACGTTCTTCGCTTTGGAAAACGACACACCAGTTAGGAATGAAGCCTTCGTGCCGCCTAAGGATGAGGTTGTCCGCTGGGTGAACCATTTTGCTGGTTTGAAAGAGGCGACCGGGCAGGCCGCCATTGACAAGACCATCGATTTTGCAGAACGCGAAGGCTGGGGCACTGGCAAGACACAGTTCCGCCTGCGCGATTGGGGTCTGAGCCGCCAGCGTTATTGGGGGTGCCCGATTCCTATCGTCCATTGTGATGATTGCGGCGTTGTCCCAGAAAAGAAAGAGAATTTACCAGTTCGCTTGCCTGACGATGTCACTTTTGATGTCCCCGGCAATCCGCTGGACCGCCACCCGACATGGCGTGACTGCGCCTGCCCGTCTTGCGGTAAGCCCGCCAAGCGGGAAACCGATACCATGGACACGTTCGTCGACTCCTCTTGGTACTATGCGCGGTTCACATCACCACGGGCGGAGACTCCGGTTGATCTGGACGATGCCAGCTATTGGATGAATGTCGATCAGTACATCGGTGGGATAGAGCACGCGATCTTGCACCTGCTCTATTCCCGTTTCTTTGCACGCGCTATGAACAAGACCGGTCATCTGCCGCAAGGGACCAAGGAGCCGTTTGATGCGCTCTTCACCCAAGGCATGGTGACGCATGAGATTTATCAAACGCGCGACGACCAGGGACGCCCTGTCTATCACCTTCCCGAAGACGTGAGCGATGGAAAGCTGGCCGATGGGACAGCGGTTGCGATCATTCCGTCCGCCAAGATGTCAAAGTCCAAAAAGAACGTCGTCGATCCAGTGAACATCGTCAGCGCCTATGGCGCCGACACCGCCCGCTGGTTCGTTTTGTCCGACAGCCCGCCGGAGCGGGACGTGGAGTGGACCGCCTCTGGCGCGGATGCGGCGTTCAAATTCTTGAACCGCATCTACCGCATGGCGACCGAGATTGCTGCATTGGACAGCGGCAATGGCGCTCAGGATGAAAACCTGCTGCGCGCTATGCACAAAGCCACCCAAGACGTCACCAATGGCGTCGAGAGTTTTGGATTTAATGCAGCGATTGCAAAGCTTTACGCTTATGCCAACGTAGTCCAGAAAGCCAAAGCAGGCGGTGATGCAAAGCGTAAGGCGATGGTCACACTAGCACATCTGATGTCACCTTTCACCCCGCATTTATCTGAAGAGATTTGGCAGATGTTTGGTGGTGAAGGTCTCATCGCAAATGCTCCGTGGCCTGTGGCGGACGAGGCCATGCTGGTCGAAGACACCGTGACCATGCCAATCCAAGTGAACGGCAAACGTCGGTCAGAAATCGCCGTCGCCAAAGACATGCCCAAGCATGAGATTGAAAAACTCTCCTTAGAACAGGAAGGTGTTGTGCGCGCGCTTGATGGTGCGACACCGAAAAAGATCATCGTGGTCCCAGGACGGATTGTTAATATTGTCATTTGATGCAGTGACCCCTGACCGCCGACGGCGCTTTGCCCTTTTGGGGCTTGTGGCGCTTGGCGGCTGCGGGTTCACGCCGCTTTATGGCACAGGCGGCGCAGGTCGTGCGTTGCAGGGACAGCTGCGGTTCGTCACGCCGGAGACGGAACTTGGCTTTCGCGTGCGGCGCGACTTGGTTTCGCGGTTTGGCGAACCGGAGGCCAGCGCAACAGAGGTGTCGATCACACTCTCCGAGACAAGCAGCGCCGCTGCGGTTACCTCCGATGGGGACACGACGCGGTTTGACATCACGGGGATTGCAAACTGGTCAGCCCCTTCCACTGGTTTATCCGGCAAAGTTCAGTCCTTCACGGGCTATTCCGCAACCGGATCAACCGTGGCCACCCAAGCGGCAGAACGGGATGCGCGGGCGCGCTTAGCGCAGATCCTGGCCGACCAATTGGCCGTCGATCTGATAGTCGTACTTGGGGCGCCCTCATGAAACTGACGGGCCGCGACGCGGCGGCCTATCTCAAGAAGCCGCACCCATCGTATGCTGGCTTGCTGATCTTTGGCGCCGATCCAATGCGTGTGGCGACACAGCGGCAGGCGGTCATCGCCTCCCTCGTCGGTCCGCAAGGTGAGGAGGAAATGCGCCTTACCCGCATGAACGGGGCCGAGTTACGCAGAGATCCCGCCATGCTCAACGATGCGCTCAAAGCGCAAGGCTTCTTTCCAGGCCACCGCGTCGCATTTGTGGAGGATGCCAGCGAAGGATTGTCAAAAGCGCTTGGTGCCGCCTTGGAAGATTGGCAGCCGGGCGACGCTCAGATCGTTGTCACCGCAGGACAACTGACAACGAAGTCAGCGCTTCGTAAGGTGTTTGAGGGGCATCCAGCGGCTGTAGCGATTGGAATTTATGATGACCCGCCGACCCGCGGGGATATCGAGGCGAGCTTGGTCGAAAACGGTCTCACCGTGCCGAACCGCGATGTGATGGATGCGATCATGGCATTAGGCAGCACGCTTGAGCCCGGTGATTTTCGTCAGACCTTAGAAAAGCTGTCGCTTTACAAGTGGGGCGATGACACGCCGTTGACGACGGATGATATCGCCGCCTGTGCGCCGCAGGGGGCGGAGGTGGACATCGACGACATCCTAGATGTTGTGACGTTTGGGCGGCCCGATCAGTTGGGTCCAGCTTTGCGCAACCTTTATGCGCAAGGCGTGACGCCTGTGACGCTTTGCATCGGCGCGACGCGGCATTTTCGGCGTTTGCATGTCGTCGCCTCTGATCCGGGCGGTCCGGGGTCCGGTGTGGGCAAGCTGCGCCCGCCTGTGTATGGCCCACGGCGGGATAAGATTGCGCGGCAAGCGGGCAGTTGGGGCCGTGACCGTCTGGAGAAGGCATTGACCGCACTGACCGACACCGACCTTCAGTTGCGTTCGGCAAGCACAGCGCCGCAATTGGCCCTGATGGAGCGCACGTTGATCCGCCTCGCCATGATGGGCAAACGCTAGCCGTTCAGATAAGCTAAAGCGCCTTTGGCTGCGGCCATACCCGTCGCAAGACACGCGGTGATCAGATAGCCACCCGTAGGCGCGTCCCAATCCAACATCTCGCCCGCGCAAAAAACACCCGGTCGATCCCGCAGCATGAAATCATCGGTCAGGGTATCGAAACGCAAACCGCCTGCAGTGGAAATCCCCTCATCCATCGGGCGCGGCCCTAGGTGATTGATTGGAAGGGCTTTGATGAGCGGGGCAAGGTCGTCTGGGAACGGCCTGCCAAACTCCGACAAGAGCGCGACCTTTGCGGAGTCCAGTTTCAGCCGCTTGCGCAAAAGATTGGACAGACTTTGCTTGCCTCCTGATGTGAGCGCCTCACGGATACGCTCAACAGTCCAATCGGGCTTGAGATCAACTGTGATCGCGGCCCCATCCCGCGCGGCGCGGCTGATCGTGTAGATGCCCCCCCCTTCGATGCCCCGTTCCGAAATCACCCATTCCCCCCGACTTTCAAGAGTTCCGCAGGTAACTTTCGTCCCTTTGATCGGCGTCCCGAAATGGTGGGTCATATGGTCGGTCCATTGGACGATGAACCCGACATTGGAGGGCGCAAAGGCCACCACCTGATCGTCAAAGTGATCGGCCCATGTCCCGTCAGAGCCAAGCCGCGCCCAACTGGCACCACCAAGTGCGAGGATGGTCACATCCGCTATGATCTCACGCTCCCCTTTGGGCGTGTCAAACCGCGCACCTTTTGCACCCCATCCCATCCATTTGTAGCGGGTCAGCACCTCGACCTCGATCTGGCTGCGCCATGCCCGCAACGTCGGGGACGCTTTCATCGCCTTCGGGAACACACGGCCTGTAGACCCAGTGAAAATCTCTTGACCTAAGCCGGCCATCCAGTCTTTTGCATCTTCCGGCCCGAAACCTTCCAACGCAGCCCTTAGCCGCGGCGGAAGCGGATCGTAGGCCGTCATGAATTCCTCAAGGGGTTCATCCTTCGTGACATTCAGCCCCGACTTCCCAGCCATCAGAAACTTGCGGCCCAAGGTTGGCATCGCATCGGCGAGCTGCACGGCAACATCTGCGCCCAACAACACTTGCGCCGCCATCAGGCCAGCCGGACCACCCCCGATGACAAGCGCGGTTTTCAAGATGTGACGTCGGATGCGTTGCCTTTGATCTCAACAACGCGGTGCGGGTATGGAATTTCGATGTTGTTGTCTTTGAGCGCGTTCCAAATCCGGGGGGCCAAAATATGCGTTGCGAGTACCGCCAGAACGTAAGCTGCGATCAGCAGTCCCAGCTGCGACCATGCCGCTGGGGACAAGAGCCAGTTTTTGCCCAATTGCACAGCTTGGTCCCAGTAGTCTAACGCCTGCACAACCAATTCATTTTGCTGATCCATGTGCGGATTCCTGTTGCCTTAGATCATTGTCTTGATGGCTTGCACGTGTTCGACCTCCGCGTCCAGCGTCATCGCAGCAAGCTCCTGAGCAGCCAACACGACATCACCTTCTGTTACAAGGCAGTCGACCAAGCCGATGCGATGCGCCTCTACCGCAGACATTTTTTCCCCCAGCAGAAAAATTCGCTTAGCTCCCGCCGGCCCCACTAAATCACGGAGACGTTTGGGATCAGACGGTTGCGGGCGATAGCCCAGTTTGATCACTGGATAGAAGAATTTCGCAGTCTCGACAGAAATACGCAAATCACAGGCCAAGGCCATCCCAAAGGCACCTCCCGCCAAGGTGCCATTCAACGCGGCGATGGTCAGGCCCTTGAACTCAGCGATCACGCCCGAGAGTTCTTCCCACAGCGGGCTGGTGGCGAGCCCTGCTTTTGCAGCATCAAGGTCGGCGCCCGCACAGAAGACTTTGCCTGCGCCAGTCAAAACCAGCACTTTTTGATCGGCATTGTCTTGAACCGCCTCAATCAGCGCTTCAATCATCTCAGGGGTAAGCGCATTCGCTTTGTCAGGCCGGTTGAGCGTCAGGATGGTGAGCGCACCCTCTTTGGTCGTCGTAATCAAATCAGGCCCACCTTCCGGAGTATGTCCTCATCCCGCAAACGCACATCCGCACCCAAGTAGGTGTCCGCCTCTGGCAGACACATCCACAACAACGCTTCCGCCGCCCATTCGGGCGGGATGTGATTCTCCCAAGGAATCTGACTCACCACATTGACGCCAGATGCAGCGATGGTGCGCTGCATGTCAGTGGCTACGGTCCCGGGGGACAGACCCATCATCCGGATACCCCGGCTCCGATATTCCAGATCAACGGCCCGGGTCGTCATCAGAGCTGCGGCTTTTGAACTGCAATAGGCACTCCACCCCTCCACGGGGTTGTAGGCCGCACCAGAGGACACCGTGATGATTGTGCCGCCGCCATTCGAAAGCATTTCTGGCAACACCGCATGAATACCGTACATCACACCTTTTACATTTATGTCGATAAGTTTACCCCACGCTGCTGGGCTGGTGTCGCCCAAATGACCGATGGGGTCGATGACCCCTGCGTTTCCTACAAGTATATCGACAGTGCCCAACTCCTCCGCCGTTTTTGCGATTGCAGACTGCACCGCGCCATAGTCGGCTACATCGCAGGGATACGCCCGCGCTGTATCGCCAATTTCAGAGGCGATTTCAGTGATTTTCCCCTCGGACCGCGCCAAAAGCGCGACCTTGGCCCCATGCGCGGCAAAGGCGCGCGCGGCCGCTTCACCGATGCCTTTGCTGGCCCCTGTCACGACAACCGTTTTGCCGGTGAGATCGAAGTTTTTCATGGGTTCGCCTTTTGATCTGCACAGTTACTACTTAGGTCAATCGCAAGATCACGTACCTTGACCCGATAGGCAAGGCGCGCAAACATAATGTAGATCACCAACAAGGATTTCAGAATGACCTATTTGAACGCCCTTAAAGCTTCCGTTTGCGCCGTTGCGCTGGTCAGCGCAAACACCGCCTTTGCCGACGTGACCGCCGAAGATGTTTGGAACGATTGGAAAGACCAGTTTGAGATTTACGGGGAGGATGGCATTTCCATCGGTAGTAAAAGTGCGGGCGATGGCAAAGTCGTCGTGACCGACCTCACCATGATGTTCGATGATGGTACAACGAAGTCCGAAGGGACAATTGCCTCCATCAAGTTTGAAGAAAACGGGGATGGTACCGTCTCCGTTACGATGACGGAAACCTTACCGATCATGGTGGAAGACCGCTCTGGCGGCAACGTCACCATGACTTTCGAACACAGCGGGTTGGAAATTTTGGTGAGCGGTGATCCTGACGCGATGGATTACGCCATCAACGCCGACCGTTATGCCATCGTCATTGATGAGATCATCCAAGATGGTGAAGTCGTCCAAGGCGACATACGGTTCGTGATGAATGGCCTGAGCGGCAGCTACTCAACAACGATGGGTGAGATGCGCGATATCACCTCTGACCTTGCCGCCACATCTGTCGATGTTTTGGTAGACGTCACTGACCGCTCCACCGATGGGACAATCTTGATAAGCGGCAAGCTCGACGCGCTGGCGTTCACCGCAAATATGTCGTTGCCCGTTGATGGCAGTTTTGAAGACCCCAACGACCTCTTCGTCAACGGTTTCGCGCTTGATGGGGCCTATAGCTATGACAACGCAAACTTCCTGTTCGATGTGAACGACGGGCCGGACACGGCAAATGGCACGGTCAGCACCAGCAGCAGTGATATTGCTGTCGCGATCAATGCAGACAAGATGTCTTACAACGTGGCAACAAACGACATCGCAGCGCAAATGACCGTGCCCGACATGCCATTCCCCGTGAATGTCAACATGGCAAACTACGGCGTTGGGATCGAAATGCCACTTGGCCAGACGGAAGAACCCGCGCCATTCGGCATGAGCTTTGATCTAGTTGACCTGAGCATCAATGATGAGATTTGGATGCTTTTCGATCCAATGGGCCAATTGCCCCGTGATCCGGCAACAATCAGCATGGCGCTGTCTGGCACTGCCAAGCTCTTCTTTGACATTCTGGACCCTGAGCAAGCGGAAGCGATGGAAAACTCTGACCAGCCGGGCGAGCTTTATTCGCTCGACCTTGACCGTTTAAAACTGGTCATTGCAGGCGCGATGTTAACGGGCGATGGCAGCTTCAACCTCGACAACGACTCGCCGTTTGTGGTGCCAGACATGCCACGTCCAGAGGGTCAGGTGACGTTGAACCTGAAGGGCGGTAACAAACTGATTGATACACTCGTCAATATGGGTCTTCTGCCAGAAGATCAGGCAATGGGTGCGCGCATGATGATGGGCATGTTTGCACGCAATGTTGGCGATGATGAGCTGACATCGACCCTTGAAGTGAACAGCGAAGGCCACATTCTGGCGAACGGTCAACGCATTCAGTAAAACGTTTGGCGGCCCCCAAGGTGGGGCCGCTTTACTTGCCAGACTTGCGAGAGACCCCCAAGCGGATTAGGTCACATCCAAGCAAAGGATGATTGATGACCCAGACGCTCCCCGATTTGACACAAGCCTTGATCGACGCCGCCCAAAAGGCGGGCGCGGAAAGCTGCGATGCGATCGCTGTGGAGGGGACATCTCTGTCGATCACAGTCCATGATGGAAAACTGGAAAAGGCGGACCGATCTGAAGGTATCGATATCGGTTTGCGTGTCCTGATCGGGCAAAAGCAGGCGAACGTCTCCTCCTCCGACACGCAGAGCCGAACCATTTCCGAGATGGCCGAGCGCGCTGTGGCAATGGCGAAAGAAGCGCCCGACGACCCACACATCGGCCTTGCCGATCCGTCACAATTCGCGGTGGAGACAGACGCATCCGCACTCGAACTCTTAGACGATAGCGCGGAGCCGGAACCGGCCATACTACAAGACTTGGCATTGGAAGCTGAGGCCAGCGCCCTTGCAGTCGAAGGCGTTACACAAGTCCAGTCGGCGGCGGCAGGCTATGGCAAGCGGCAGGCCTATTTCCAAACCAGCAACGGCTTCGGCGGCGGCTCTGCGCGGAGTGACTTCGGTCTGTCCTGTGTCGCCATCAGCGGCGCAGGGACGGGGATGGAGCGGGACTATGATTTCGACGGGCGCGTGTTTCAGTCAGATTTGTGCAGCGCCGCTGAGATTGGCACACGCGCAGGCGAACGTGCCGTCGCGCGATTGAATGCACGCAAACCAAAGACCGGGGCCTTCCCCGTCTTGTTTGACGAACGGATTGCATCTTCCCTTATCGGGCATCTGTTGGCCGCAACAAATGGCGCTGCCATCGCGCGGGGCGCAAGCTGGGCAATAGACTCGCTCGGCAAACAGGTTTTGCCAAGCCACCTTGACATTATGGAAGACCCGCACAAGAAACGCTCCGGCGCATCGCGTGTCTTTGACGCCGAAGGGCTGCCAACCAAGGCCCGGCACATCGTCACAGATGGCGTCTTGCAGGGCTGGACGCTTGACTTGGCAACCGCGCGCAAGCTTGGGATGGAGAGCACCGCAAACGCCGCCCGGGGGACAAACGGACCACCGCAACCGTCGCTCACCAATGTGCACATGACACAAGGCGACCGGACCCGCGATGACCTGATCGCAGACATGGGCACTGGGCTTTTGGTGACAAACATGATCGGCTCCACCATCAACCCAACCACAGGCGATTATTCACGTGGGGCAAGCGGGTTTTGGGTTGAGAATGGGGAGATCACCTACCCCGTCAACGAATGCACTGTCGCTGGCAACCTCAAAGACATGCTGCTGAACCTCGTGCCCGCCAACGACGCGCAACTGCACCTAAGCCGCGTGGTGCCTTCCCTCCTCATCGAAGGGCTGACACTTGCTGGAGAGTGATCTTACGCTTCTGAAAAAGGTGGCAGCCGAGGCGGGGGAGATCGCACTGCACTATTTCCGTGCGGACCCGAAGGTTTGGGAAAAGTCGGAGAATGCCGGTCCGGTTACAGAGGCCGATCTTGCCGTTAACGCGCATTTTGAGGCGCGTCTCAGGGCCGCCCGCCCCGACTATGGCTGGCTGTCGGAGGAGACGGAGGATGATGCAGCCCGCCTTGCAACCAAGCGCCAATTTATCATCGACCCTATCGATGGCACCCGCGCCTTTATCCAAGGGAATGAGAATTGGGCGATGTCGCTCGCCGTTGTCGAAAATGGGCGCCCCATTACTGCAGTGGTTGAGATGCCGAAGAAAGGCACAACGTTTTATGCAGAGGCGGGTAGAGGTGCCTTCCTCAACGGTGCGCCGATGCGTGTTACCGCCGCCAATACATTGGGTGGGTCGACGGTTTTGACCGCGAAGTTCAATATGGAGCCGCAGTTTTGGGCTGCCGGCAAACCGCCCGGGTTCAACAGGCAGTTCAGATCGTCGCTTGCCTACCGTCTGGCGGCAGTAGCGCATGGCCGCTTTGACGCCATGCTGACATTGCGCCCAACATGGGAATGGGATATCGCGGCCGGATCGCTCATCGTTGAAGAGGCTGGCGGCATGGCCGTCGACCGCTCCGGCCAACCGCATCTCTTTAACCACTCCAAGCCAATGGCTGATGGCATCCTTGCTGGCGGCAAAATCGTGAAGAAGCTCCTGCCAAAGCTTGCTTGAACTTGAGCAAGCCCAAAACACCAACTACCCTCCCCCAAAGTGATTATGAAAGGGACAACATGACCCAACGCTTGCATTTGGTCTTCGGTGGCGAATTAGTCGAGCCAACCAAGAACGTGTTCAAGGACGTCAACGAGATCGACATTGTTAGCATGTTGCCTGACTACGCATCTGCTTACAACGCATGGAAGGCCACTGCGCAGCGGACCGTGGATAATGCACATATGCACTATTACACCGCGCATCTTCACCGCCTGTGGGATGAAGAAGTAGCAGCCTCATCAACAGAAGAATTGGGCTGACCCAAAGACCGCGCGATGCCGCCATCTAAGGATTCTCCAAACCGCAATCGCGCCGCCATTTGGGTCAGGTGCGATGATCCCAGAAAGACGCCGGTCTTGTTGGAGCTGGAGCGTATTATCCAAGCAGAAAATCCCAACATCTGGTTTGAAATCACCACGCCACGCGACAGTGGCGCGTTCATGTGGCACCCGATACGCGCGAAAGAGATCACCAAGTTCTGCGAAACCCTGCGACCCCGATTGGTGCTGTGGGTCGGAGGCGTTTTGGATGCAACGACCCTGACCTGTTGTCAGACCAACGCGATCCTCGTGGCTGTTGTCGATGGCGGCGTCGCAATGCTGCCCAAGGTCGGGCGCGGCTGGTTTCCAGGAAAGACGCGATCATTGCTGACGCAATTGACCCAAGTCTTTGTACGCTCACCCGAAGCGGCTGACAGTCTGATGAAAGCAGGCGTTCACGCGGACCGGATCATCATCTCAGGCTCCCTACAAGCAACGGGGGAGGCGCTTCCTTGCGATGAGGAGGAGCGATACGAGATGGCGCAGAAGATCGGGCCAAGACCCATGTGGCTGGCGGCCCAGTCAGACATCAGTGAGGTGCCCCTCATTCTGAAAGCACATCGAGGGGCAGCACGGCGCTCCCACAGGCTGCTCTGCGTGATTGCCCCTTCGGACGACCCCGCCGCTCAGGTTGAGACGATCAAGGCTGCGGGATTTAGCGTCAGCTCTGCACTTGCGGGTGAACTGCCAACGGATGTGACACAGGTCCATGTAGCTGATCCCGCCGATATCGCGCTTTGGTGCCGTCTTGCGCCGGTCACGTATATTGGGGGAAGCTTGACGACTGCCGCAAGTATTGATCCGTACCACCTTGCGACTGTCGGGTCTGTGGCCATCCACGGCCGGAACATGGGCACATACGCTGCCCACTTTGATAATTTGATGTCGGCAGATGCGACGTTTGTCTGTGACAGCCCTGACATTCTGGGACAAGCCGTCGCGCATTTGCTGTCGGCAGACAAAACAGCGCTCTATGCCCAGCGCGGTTGGGAGGTCACGTCCCAAGGGGCGGAGGTATTGGAACATCTTAGCCGTTTCATTCTGTCCTATATCGACCCAGAACGGTTTGAGCATGCGTGAGCCGTCGTTCTGGTATCAGCTCGCCGGATGGCAGAGCACCCTGCTGGCCCCACTTGGGTGGATCTATGCCGCACTCACGGCACGACGGGTGAAATCGCCGCCAACGCATAGGGCGGCTGTCCCTGTGATTTGTGTGGGCAACATCAATGCCGGTGGCACAGGAAAAACCCCAACTGTCATCGCGTTGTTGGAGCGGCTGACACGCGCTGGCCTCACACCTCAGGTCGTGTCGCGTGGCTATGGTGGGACGGTCGCTGGACCCGTGCAGGTCACATCACATCACAGCGCCGATGAGGTGGGAGATGAGCCACTTCTGATAGCAGCGTTTGGTCCCGTTTGGGTGGCCAAGGACCGGGCTTTGGGCGTCAAAGCGGCGGAGGCATCTGGGGCCGATGTTATCCTCCTCGACGATGGGTTTCAGAACCCAAGCGTGCACAAAGACATCAACATTGTCGTGGTGGAAGGGCGCCGGCAGTTTGGCAACGGGCGTGTCATTCCAGCTGGCCCTTTGCGGGAGACTGTCGCAGCAGGGCTGGCCCGCGCAAATGTGGTGCTTTGCATTGGAGGCGACGGTAAACTTGATCTGCCTGTGGCCATCCCGCAAACCTATGCGACTTTGAAGCCGCTTCAAACGGGGATGACTTGGTCAGGTCTGAGGGTGCTCGCCTTTGCGGGCATTGGCGATCCAAACAAGTTTTTTCGCACGCTACGAGATATGGGAGCGAACCTCATCAAGTCTGAACCGCTAGAAGATCATCAGCCGCTGACGGACGCCTTGATGAAGCGATTAGAACTGGAGGCGAAAACCTTAGTCGCGCAGCTTGTCACGACCGAAAAAGACGCTGTTCGATTGCCCGACAGCTTCCGTCAAAAGGTGCTGACTGTACCTGTCCGGTTGGACGTGAGCGATTGGTCAGCCATCGATAAATTGCTGACCGACGCTGGCCTTCAACTCTCGTCTGAATGACCAGAGCCCAGTTTGGGCGACGGGCGGTTCGCAGACACCTCCGCACCTGAAAAACGGACGGGAAAGCGCACACTTGGCACCCCGTTCAGATCGACTTGCATCCTGCGATGGCGGATTTGCGGGTCGTCGAAAACCTCCCCCATCTTGTTGATCGGTCCTGCAGGAACGCCTGCCGTCTCACAAAGCTCAAGGAGGTCAGCCTTCGAAATCTGGCGGGTGGCACCTGTCAAAAGTTCCGTCACCTCAAACCGATGGGCCAGTCGGTCCTTGTTGGTCTTGAAGCGCTCATCCTGGGGCAGATCGGGCAGCCCCAGAGCAGCGCACAGGCTTTGAAACTGACCGTCATTACCACATGCGATGATGATGTGCCCATCAGCGCAGTCGAACACTTGGTAGGGGACAATGTTGGGGTGTGCATTGCCCAGCCGTTCTGGTGATTGCCCGGTGGCGAGAAAGTTCATCGCTTGGTTTGCCATCGTCGCTGAAGCCACATCTAACAAGGCCACATCAAGATGCTGCCCCTGCCCTGTCCGGTCCCGCTGATGGATCGCGGCCAAGATCGATGTTGCCGCATACATCCCACTGAACACATCCGTCACCGCCACGCCAACTTTTTGTGGTTGCCCTTCAGGCTTACCCGTGACGGACATAAGGCCAGACATTCCTTGAATGATGTAATCATAGCCCGCGCGATGCGCGTAAGGGCCGGTTTGTCCGAAACCGGTGATAGAGCAGTAGACCAGTCGTGGATGATCTTTCTTCAACGCCTCATAATCGAGGCCATATTTGGACAACCCGCCAACCTTGAAATTTTCGATCAAAACATCCGCATCGCGGACCAGGTCGAGCAGCTCCGCGCGCCCCTCATCAGTGCGAAAATCAATGACAACCGATGATTTCCCGCGATTGCAACTGTGGAAATAGGCGGCGGCTTCTTCCCCCTCATGTTCGATGAAAGGCGGGCCCCAGCGCCGTGTGTCGTCGCCAGCGGCGGCTTCAACCTTGATGACCTCCGCACCCAGATCAGCAAGCGTTTGACCCGCCCAAGGGCCGGCCAAAATACGTGCCAGTTCAATGACTTTCAGACCGGCGAGCGGCGTCATCAGCCAGCGAGCTTTTCGTCCAGAATGCGCGCGAAATCGGTGTACGGTATGTTGGCATATTTCTCGCCATCGATCATGAAGCTCGGAGTTGAGTTGATGCCGTCGCGCTCCGCGTTCGCTTGGAACCAGCCGACAAGGCTTTGCGCAAACGCGCCATCGGTCAAGCACGCATCCAGGGACGCTTGGTCCAAGCCTGCGATCTTGCCGATCTTTTGCAGTTCTTGCGAAATCGTTGCCGGATCGCCGGAGGCTGTCCACTCCCGCTGATTTTCATAGATCATATCTGTGATCTCAAAGAAACGTGCCGCATCACCACACCGCGCTACCATAGAGGCCCATAGACCAAAGCGGTCAAAATACACCTCGCGATAAACAAAGCGGACCTTACCGGTATCGATGTAGTTCTGCTTCAACTCTTTGAAGGCGCGATCATGGAACGTCTTACAGTGCGGGCAGGTGTAGGAGGCGTATTCGATGACCTCAATCGGCGCATCATCTGCGCCAAGAACCATATCCTGAATCTCTGTCATGGTCGCTTCTTGCGCATTGGCCATGCCGACAAGCAGGTTTGATCCCGGCTGGCTTTGACCATTTTGCAGGAGCATCCATCCGCCCCCAAGGGCAAGTGTCGCTGCGCCAGCACCAAGAAGTGTTCTGCGTTTCATCCTAACCTCTAATCAGTTGTTCTGTTTTGATATGACATTAGCACCCAGCCGCGCCAAGGCATCCCGCAAATCATTGCTTTCAACCTTTTGTGTAACGGTGCGAGCCCGCGCCTCTGCGTCCGCATCGGGCTCTGTTGGCTTGGTCGGGGCCGGTTCAAACGCAAAGCGACCGTCAGAAAATCCCGTCGGTGCGGTCTGCGTGATCCGCACGCGCGAAATGGCGTTATAGCCGTAGCACCGGTTCACCTTTTCGCGGATCTGTTCTTTTTGCATTTCAACCATCGGCGCCATCGCGCCGGTCGTCAAAATGGTCAGCGTGGCGCCCATGCCACCGCGCCCAAAGCCGATATCGACGGGTTTTGCTGTGGCGGCCACATCCTCCCCCACAATCTCAGACCAGTGGGTTAATAGCCGCGTTTCCGCAAACCCTCGCCCCTCGCTGGCTTTGCGAATGCGGGTCTGCATCAGCGTGACCGCACGAGAGAATCCGTGCGTCGTTCCATTATGGCGTGGTCGGCTCATCATTTTGTATTAGTCTACGACGAAAGACCCGCCAAGCCACTGAAACTCTTTTGAAGGCGAATAAAGATTGCGTGACCAAGCCGAAACCTTGTTGGAGTGGTATGATCGCCATGCACGGGTCATGCCGTGGCGCGTATCACCTGAAGACCGCAAAGCAGGCATTCGCCCTGATCCGTATCACGTCTGGATTTCTGAGATTATGCTGCAACAGACGACCGTGGCAGCGGTGAAGAACTATTTCATCAAGTTCACGACCATTTGGCCGCGTGTTGAGGATTTGGCCACGGCGGAGGATGCGGATGTCATGGCGGCGTGGGCCGGTCTTGGTTACTACGCCCGTGCGCGGAACCTGCTGAAATGCGCACGCGCGGTCGTGGCAGAGCATGATGGCACATTTCCTGCCGATCACGATGCGCTTCTGAAACTGCCGGGGATTGGCCCTTACACTGCTGCTGCGGTCAGCACTATTGCGTTTGATCTGCCGGAGACAGTGCTGGACGGCAACGTCGAACGGGTCATGGCGCGGCGGCATAATGTTGAGACGCCCCTGCCCACGGCCAAGACAGAACTGATGGCTTTGGCGGAGGCGGTCACGCCAAAAAACCGCCCCGGCGACTACGCACAAGCTGTTATGGACCTCGGCGCAACTATCTGCACCCCTCACAACCCCGCCTGCGGCATCTGCCCGTGGCGGGATGGGTGCGAAGGGCGTCTGGCAGGTATAGCGGCAGAGTTGCCGCGTAAGTTGCCAAAGAAGGCAAAGCCAACCCGCTTTGGCATCGCGTACGTCGCACAACGTGACGATGGGTCTTGGCTGTTGGAAACACGGCCAGAGAAGGGCCTGCTGGGCGGTATGTTGGGCTGGCCCGGATCAGACTGGAACGACGACCCGACACCAAACCCACCCTTTGCCGCCGATTGGCAAGAATTGGACGGCGAAGCGCGCCACACCTTTACGCATTTCCATTTGAGGCTCAAAGTGATGGTGTCGGCGGCGCAAGAGACCATTCGCCCAGAAGCCGGCACCTTCATCCCAAAGGATGCGTTCCGCCCGTCCGACTTGCCGACCGTAATGCGCAAGGTTTTCGACCTCGCAGCAGCGACGTTTCGTCATAATTGAGACTTTCCAAGCGTCTGGATATGCTGATGCAAACTAGGAGCGATTAGATGACGTCGATCCCATTGACACCAAACATATCCCGCATGACGAGCGCCGCCCCGTTTTGGCTTTCGATTTTGTTGCTGCCACTTGTCGCGATCAGCGCGGCGAATGGCGGGTGGACGCTCCTGCTGGTGCCACTTGCAACGTGGTATCTTTTCTCAGTCCTTGATGTGATCGTGGGCCACAACAAAGAAAACGCTGATCCGAACACACCGGACGATCAACTGTTCTGGTATCGTGCGATCACGATCATCTGGGCCCCGCTGCAAGTCGCGCTGATCTTCGGTACTATGATCTATGTTTTCGCTACGGGCCATTTGGCGGCGTGGGAGCAATGGGCACTGTTCGTTGGGATCGGGGTGATCTCTGGCGCGATTGGGATCAACTACAGCCACGAATTGATGCACCAGAAACCCACGCTAGAGCGCTGGATGGCTGATATTTTGTTGGCATCCGTCCTTTATTCCCACTTCCGGTCTGAGCATCTGCTGGTACATCACCGCTATGTAGCCACCCCGAAAGACCCTGTCACTGCGCGTTATGGCGAAGGCTTTTGGCGTTATTTCCCGCGTGTCTTGCACCAATGCTATCGGTCCGCGTTCAACGCGGAAAAGGCGATGCTTGCCCGCAAAAAGCTGCCTTGGACCTACAGCAGCAATCCATTTTGGCGGTACTGGGCCTTGCAAGGTGGTTTTCTGATTTGTGCCGCTGGCCTTGGCGGATGGTGGGGCGTCTTCCTGTTCGCAACGCAGGCCTTCATAGCCATCTTCCATTTGGAATTGGTCAACTACATCGAACATTATGGCCTGACCCGCAAACACCTTGGGGAAGGCAAGTATGAGCATGTTCAGCCGCACCATTCCTGGAACGCATCACACAGAGCCACAAACTGGTTGCTGATCAATTTGCAGCGCCATTCGGATC
Source organism: Cognatiyoonia sp. (assembly GCF_965661665.1). NCBI lineage: Bacteria > Pseudomonadati > Pseudomonadota > Alphaproteobacteria > Rhodobacterales > Paracoccaceae > Cognatiyoonia > Cognatiyoonia sp. Next base: position 81,032 of record NZ_CBFIEO010000012.1, read on the forward strand.
ATCATTACAAGCCTGACCGTCGCTTTCCGTTGTTGCAAAACTACGAAGATGACCAAGCCCCACAACTCCCATTCGGCTACACCGTGATGACGCTCATCGCGCTGTCACCGACGTTGTGGCGCAAAGTCATGAACCCCAAGGTCCGAACGTGGCGAGAGAAGTATTATCCAGAAATTGAGGATTGGACACCCTATAAGACAGCGACCAACGCAATGCCGCGTTAAGAAAAAACCCCGCCACGAAGGGCGGGGTAAAGTTACGTGCGTTTGATCCAGCTGCATAGCAAATGAACTTCTCGCACCGGCGGTATTCGTAAAATCTAGTGTTTGGCCATCTCCGCGCGTATCTGCTGGCGCAGCAGATCAATCGGCACCTTTTGCCCATCGCGTTTGAATTGCCAGTATGTCCAGCCATTGCAGCTTGGCGCACCTTCCAGATGGGCACCAACCTGATGAATTGATCCTTTGATGTCGTCCCCGATGAGCGTGCCATCAGCGCGGACTTTCGCCTTGTGACGACCGTTCTGGGACCAAAGCTCTTCCCCTGGGCGCAACATTCCACGCTCGACCAGGACACCAAAGGCGACGCGCGGTTCTGCGCGTTTGGATTGGGTGACCTCCAACGCTTCTTTGTCAAACTTGCGGATTTTTGACAGGCGTTTGGCGGCAACCTTACGATAGGCCTCTTCTCGTTCAATCCCAATGAAATCACGGCCCAGCATCTTGGCAACAGAACCCGTTGTACCCGTGCCAAAGAACGGATCAAGGATCACATCACCCGGATTGGTCGACCCAACCAGCACGCGATGCAGCAGACTTTCTGGCTTTTGGGTCGGATGCGCCTTGTCGCCGTTCTCGTCCTTCAGGCGCTCGTGACCTGTACAAATCGGTAGCACCCAGTCGGAACGCATCTGCACACCTTCGTTCAATGCCTTGAGGGCTTCATAGTTGAACGTGTATTTACTGGCTTCTTCTTTTGAAGCCCAAATCAACGTCTCATGCGCGTTGGTGAACCGCTTGCCACGAAAGTTGGGCATCGGGTTTGACTTGCGCCACACCACGTCATTCAAAATCCAGAACCCTTGGTTCTGCAATTCGGCGCCCATTCGGAAGACGTTGTGATAGCTGCCGATCACCCAGATGGCGCCGTTTGGCTTTAAGAGGCGTCGCGCCGCAGCGAGCCAGTCTTTCGTGAACCGATCGTAAATCTTAAAGCTGTCGAACTGATCCCAATCATTATCGACCGCATCCACCTTGGAATTGTCTGGGCGGTGCAAGTCACCGCGCAGCTGGAGGTTATAGGGAGGATCGGCAAAGATCAGGTCGATGGACTCAGCCGGAAGGCTGTTCATGACCTCAATACAGTCACCGTCAAGTATCTGATTAAGCGGTAGCGTCGCAGGCTTTGCCGCCTTCGTTTTTGTTGTCATATCTTGCCTCTGTCCCGGCGGCTTTTGCCGCTCGTTGTTTGATCCCAATGTGAGTCAGAGGCGATTCGCTGTAAATAACTTTATTGAATCAATTAGTTACATTTTTCGCTTGATACAAGATATTGTGTACCGGTGCGAAACTACGCCTATGATGTGGAGTGACACCGTGGCTTTTGAGTCCCGCTTTGTGTTCTTTCGTCGGGTAACCTGCGTTTCTGTCCCAGCCATAGCCAGGATGCTGTTGCGCCAAATCCACCATCAGGCGGTCGCGCCAAACTTTTGCCACAATTGATGCCGCTGCAATCGACAAGGACCGTCCATCGCCTTTGACCAAAGTCGCAGATGGCAGGTTCATGCCGCGTGGGATCATGGTGCCGTCGATCAGAAGGTAATCCGCCGGCGACGTTAGCCCTGCCACCGCGCGCTCCATCGCGATATGCGACGCCCGAAGAATGTTGTATTCGTCAATCTCTTCGACCGAGGCGGAGGCGATAGAGACATCCGCCACCTCCAACAATTCTCCATAAAGCGCATCGCGCCGCTTCGCGCTCAGTTTCTTGCTGTCGTTCAACCCGTCCGGGATGTTTTCAGGATCTAGCACGGCTGCGGCAGCAACAACTGGCCCAGCCAACGGCCCCCTCCCCACTTCATCCACGCCTGCGACACGCAGAAAGCCGCGCTGTTGCGCGGCGAACTCAAACTCGAACGAGGGCTTGGCGACGGTCATGCCACCAGTGAACAGACATCCGCCCGCGTCGCAAGTCATTGCGCGCGGGCGGCCCCAGATACCGCGACCTTAGTGACGGCGGAAACGGTATCCTTCTTGGCGCAGGCAGCGTGGATCAAAGCCGCGCACCGGACCATGATCAGTGTAGAGACGCACGGCACACTGGCGCGGCAAGTAACGCATGCGCACGTCATTGCGGCGCAGGCAACGGCGATCAACAACACGGTGTTCGCCGAAGCGTGTCGAAACATGGGTCACGCAATAGCGTGGCAAGACCTCCGAACGGAAGACATCATTGCGTGTATTGTTTGAGCGGCGCGGTTCGCTGCGTGGCACACGCTGCGTTTGTTCGTTGGTGTAGGTGTTGCGTGTCGCGGGCTCCCGAAGATCATTACGGTTGTTGTTGATCGCGGCACTCAGCGTCGCCGTCGCGACCAGCCCGAACAGAATTTTGCCAATGTCATCTTGTGACAGACCGCCAGCGCGGACAGGTTGAGCGCTTGCAAGTGTCAGGGACAGCGCGGTGATCCCAGCGATTAGTGCATTGTACATCGTGTTTCCTTTCCACGTATGGAGGTGATGGAAACACCGTCGCCCAAGGGTCAAATGCTACTCAATAACAGGGGATGGTTATGCGCTAGCAGCCGCGATAACATCATGCGTTATTGAATAACGCTCAAGCCAAAGGTCAAAGTGATGGCATGAAACACCTACTTTCTTTTTCCCTCGCTCTCGGGCTGAGCGCCAGCATGGTAAATGCAGCCTGCTACGCCGACTATAAGGCCAAGCAAGAGGATCCACTGCGCCTGCACTACGGCGTTGCGCAGATTGATGGCGAATGTTCTGTCGGAGCAGCCCAACAGGAGCTGCCAGGCAAGCTGGCTTCAGACGGCTGGACGTTGCTCAATGTCCTGAGCGTTTTTGACGACGCAGGTTTGGATGAAAGAAAGGAAAGCGCAGGTGACTACTTCCTCCGCTACTGAAGCGCGCGAGATCGGCAACCGGATCGTGATTGGCGGCGTGATCGCCATCGTCGTGATCTTGCTGATAGCGGCGGCCCTGCTCTTTTTGAACCTGCCCGATGCGAATGCGTTCAACGCGCGGGTCGAACGGCTCTTTATTGAGAATGATACCCTAACCGGAAATGCGGAGATCAAGCTCCTTGAAATCCTTGCCCAGTCCGGCACGGCGTTTTCTGATACGCTGTCGTCCTATCGTTTCGTCATTTTCGTCTTGCTGGTGTTCGCGACCGCGCTGCTGATTGCGGCTATCGCGTTCCTTGTCATGCTCATCGCTCTGAATCGGCGGATGAGCCGGATTGAGCGGCAGGGGATTGCAGTGAACTCACTCACCATCAGTCGCGATGAAAAGGCAGTTTATCTGAACGACTTCGAATTCAAGCTGACAGAGGCGGCTATTGAGACACTGTCTGTCCTAGCCGAAGCACGAATGGACGATGAAGTTCTAACAGGGGCCGAGATTGAAGGTGTCATCTCTGGCCGCAGTGCCGCAGATTGCGATGAAGCCGCAGGTGCAACTCGCATCAAGCGTCTGCGCGATTCGCTGGGCAATCAAATGATGAGCGAACTTCTGGTCAAGAACATCGCCCGCAAGGGCTATGTCCTCGCCATCGATAAGGACGTTATACGGATGTTATGAACTGGGGTCCGGCGGCCTGTAGGAAGTACAGATCGACCCGACGCCAAAAGTGCAGCAGGTGCAACGTCTTTGCGTTGCTGCGTCCCATCACTTCAATCGCCATAACATCAGCCGCAACCAAAGAGGCCAGCCGATAGCCAGTGTTGGCCGCATCAGCGTTCTTGATAGAAACGCCTTCCAGCTCCGTCGCGGCAGAGGTCAGCGCAAAACTCACGCTCAACGCAGACTGCGCGGGCCAGTCTTCGGCCAGATCCCGTACCAATGATTGGATTCTGTTTTCGTCACCGCTTGCAAGCGCTGCGACTGAATAGGCGATCATATGATCTAGGTCGCTCATCCACATACTCATAACACCAAAAAGTACAGCACTCTCCAGTGTGCCTTATTTTCGCCGTAAGGCAAATCAGGGGTCAATTCCATTGGAACGACTGTTCCACACAATGCACCTAGTCTTTCAAAAAATTTTATGCAGGGCGCGACTAAGCGACGTTGAACTGGGGAAGAGTGTCGCAAACCACCAGCGCCAGCGGCGCAGTGTGTTAAGCTGTGCCATCGAAAGAGGGAGGCGGGCGCAATGCCGAAAGCAATCAAGAACACATGGCGCGGAATTGGTTTGTCGCTCAACGCCCCGATGCCTTGCGATGACAACGCAGGTGCGGCCAAGCTGTTGGGCCAATGTCCGGCCTATGCGCCAACGCCGCTGACCTCGGTGCCGGAGCTTGCAGATCGGCTGGGGGTTGCCTCTGTTCTGATGAAGGATGAACGGGCGCGCATGGGGTTAGGAAGTTTCAAGGCCCTTGGCGCGGCTCACGCCATAGCGCGGGAAGCGGCAGCGACCAAGCCAGATGATTGGTCCACGGCTTTGGCGGGCCGCACCTTTGCCACGGCAAGTGCTGGCAATCACGGGATCTCCGTCGCTGCAGGCGCGCGGATCTTTGGGGCGCAAGCTGTGATTTACCTGTCCAAAACCGTGCCGGAGCCCTTTGCGCAGCGATTGCGCAAGATGGGGGCGGAGGTTGTCCGCGCTGGATCGCAATATGAAGAAAGTATGGACGCGGCCCTAAAAGCAGCGGAGGAGAGCGGTTGGACGCTGCTCTCCGACAGCTCTTGGGACGGCTATACCGATCTGCCCTACCGTGTAATGGAGGGGTACCTTCAGCTTGCCGCAGAAACTGCGGATGAGATGGATCAGGCGCCAACCCACATCATGCTGCAGGCAGGTGTTGGGGGGCTCGCCGCCGCCATTGCAGCCTATGCCCGTCGTCGCTGGGGCGATACGCCGGAGATCATCGTCGTCGAACCCGAAGCAGCCCCTGCCCTGATGGAAAGCATCCGCGCAGGTGAATTGGTGGAGAGCACGGGTCCCGTCTCCTCCATGGGTCGGCTTGATTGCAAAACGGCGTCTTTGATTGCTCTCAACGGATTGGCGCGGGATGCGGATCAATTTGTCATTATCAACGAGGATGAAGCCGAAGAGGCGATGCCGATCCTCGCTAGCATGGGATTGGAAACCACGCCGTCAGGCGGGGCTGGACTGACAGCGTTACTGGCCGGATTGCCGTTACCGGAAGATGCGCGGGTCTGGGCGATCCTTAGCGAAGGCCCAGAAGATGCCTGATAGGTCGCTGATCTTTCCCAGCGATGAATTCCGTGGACGGATTGCCCAATTTCAGGCGCGGATGGCGGCGGCGAGGTTGGATGCGCTGTTGCTCACGTCGCCCGCAGATATCTTCTACGCCACCGGTTTTCTCACTCGCTTTTGGGAAAGCCCAGCGCGTCCTTGGTTTCTGATTGCTCCTACTAAAGGAGAGCCGGTCGCCGTCATCCCCTCCATCGGGGCGGATCTGATGTCGCGCACATGGATTGACGACATCCGCACATGGGACGCCCCAAATCCGAATGATGACGGCGTGACCCTCCTGGCCGACACGCTGTGCGGGCTTTGCCCAAGCGGCGGGCGCATTGGGCTTCCGATGGGGTTGGAGACGCACCTACGGATGCCGCTTGCGGACTATGAACGGGTTGGTGAGGCCATCGGGGACCGCACCTTCGCCGATGCAACAGACTGCGTGCAGCGAGTGCGGGAGATCAAATCAGAAGCAGAGATTGAGAAAATGAGGGCAACCTGCATCATTGCAGGAAACACCTTTGACCGCGTGCCGGAGTTTGCCGGCGCTGGACAAACGCTCGACGCGGCCTTCCGCGCGTTTCAGATGGTTTGCTTGGCCGAAGGCGCGGATTGGGTCAGCTACGTCGCGGGCGCGGCGGGGCCGGATGGCTATGGCGACGTCATCTCCCCCGCGGATACGCGGCCGATGCAGGACGGCGACATTTTGATGCTGGACACAGGCGCGACGAAAGATGGCTACTTTTGCGACTTTGATCGGAACTACGCCATTGGCATCGCCTCTGACGCCGCCCGCAAATGTTATGACGCGCTTTGGCAGGCGACTGACGACGCCCTGCGCGATCTGCGCCCCGGCCACCGCTCAAGTGACATTCACAAGATGCTTAGCGACGGATTGCGGCAGCGTGGTGCTGAACCGGTCAGGGGCCGATTGGGGCACGGTCTGGGCGTGACACTCACCGAATGGCCCTCTGCTACTCCACTCGATGATACGGAATTGCGCGCGGGTATGGTCCTGACGCTTGAACCTGGGGCCATTATCGGACCGGGCAGGATGATGGTGCATGAAGAAAACATCCTGCTCAGGGAAGACGGGCCGGAGCTTTTGTCCCCCCGCGCCGCGCCAGAGCTCCCGATCCTCTGATGGTCAAGCATTTTGCATATGACCTTCTTGATGATCCACGCCCGACGGTGGGTCTGATAGTTTTGCAGGCGGACGAAACCATCGAAAGCGATTTTCACAAGCTTTTCTCGCCTGAAGCTGTACGCTTGCATGTCAACCGCATCCAATCCGGTCGTGAACTGACACCAGACAGCATTCACGAGATGGCGCGTGACCTGCCACGTGCAGCGGGTCTTTTTCCCGACGGGCTACGCTTTGACGTCGTGGGTTATGCCTGCACCTCAGGCACGACGCTGATTGGAGAGGATAAGGTCGAAACACTTGTGCGTAGGACCTGCGCAGCAAAGGCCGTCACCAATCCTTTGACGGCGGCGCTGGCTACCTTCAAAGTCCTCGGGCTCTCACGGATCGGGATCGTCTCACCCTATGTCGAAACTGTTGCCGAACCCTTGAGGCAAGCGTTTGAGAGCGGCGGGATTAAAGTCCCTAACACCTTATCCTTTGGCGAAGAAGTTGAACGCAACGTGGCGCGTATTTCGCCCCACTCTTTGACACGCGCGAGTCAGATCATCGCAGCGGAAACTCACGTCGACGGTATTTTCCTATCCTGCACCAATCTAAAAACCCTTGGTGTAATCGAAGATTTGGAAGCGGAGCTGGGCCTACCCGTCATCAGTTCGAACACTGCCCTAGCATGGCACATGGCCCGGCGCGCACATGCAACGGTTGAGGGGCCGGGGAAACTCTTTCGCAGCTAGAAGGGCTTAAGCCGTCTAAGGCTTCAGAATAATTTTGGGGGCGGCGACCCGCCCTGCCCGAATGTCTTGGAACGCTGCGGCGCCATCAGCCAAGGATCGCACCTCGGTCCACTCACAATCGCCCAACCGACCGTCGAACAGGGCGTGCGCCGTATCGACAAAATCCTGCGCCGTGTAGGTGTATGTCCCGATCACGGTGATCTCTTGCAAGGTGATGCGGCGGATATCGAGTCCGCCGTCACTGTCCCCCAGCCCAACATGGGCAATCACGCCCCCAGGCCGAACACAAGCGCTCGCCGACGCGCGCGTGACAGCAAACCCAACCGCATCAATGACGATGGCGGGGGAGCCGTCCGCTGAAGACACGGCGGATTGCCCACAGTGATCCACAAGAAACGCACGCCGCGCGTCATTTGGCTCCACTATTGTGACCTCATCCGCGCCCTGCGCTTGCAACGCCAATGCAGCAGCCAGCCCAATGGCGCCGCCACCAATCACTAAGGCCGTTTTGTCCATGGACGGATGTAGAGCTTCCAAGGCCAGACGCGCCGCGTGCCAGCTCACTGCCAACGGTTCAACGAGCGAGGCTTTCTCGAACGACACATGATCCGGCACTGTCACCAGATTGCGGTCTGGCATTGCCACCATATCAGCGAATGCGCCCTGTCGTGGCGGCATTGAGATGATCTGCCGCTCTGAGCAAAGGTTTTCGCGGCCCGCGTGGCAGGCATCACAAGCATAGCAGCTGACCAAAGGATTGATCGTGACCCGCTCACCATCGCGTGGCCCACCAACAATCGTGCCCGCCGCCTCATGACCCAAGATCAAAGGCGCAGGGCGTCGGTCGTCATGGCCCAGATAGGCGTGCATGTCTGATCCGCAAATCCCAACGGCTGAGACGCGGATCAACTGTTCACCCTCGCCCGCAACTGCGTCAGCCGCTTCTTGATAGTCGAGCGATTCAACACCGGTGTAGACGAGCGCTTTCATGGCGGGCTTTATTCGACCGCTGACAGGTCGAAGTTCTCACCCGGGAAATATTTTGCCAAACGTACGTCCGCCGACCGCGCATGTCCTTCCATGCCTTCCAACCGGCTGATCCGAGCGGTCGCAATCGCCACCTCTTTCGATGCAACTTGTGTCGCGCGCTGCCATGTGACGATCTTCATGTACTTGTGCACGCTCAAACCACCTGTGTAGTTGGCCGCTCCAGATGTTGGCAGCACGTGGTTTGTGCCAGACGCCTTGTCACCGTAAGCCACAGTCGTTTCTTCACCAAGGAAGAGCGAGCCGTAGCATGTGAGACGCTCCAGCCACCAATCGATATCTTCGGCTTGCACTGTCAAATGCTCCGGCGCGTATTCGTCAGAGGTTGCAGCCATAACCTCGCGATCCTCACAAAGGATCACTTCCGCATAGTCGCGCCACGCAGCACGCGCATTGTCAGCATTCATTTCTGGCAAGTCATCGATCAGCGCAGGTACACGGTTCATGACGTCTTCCGCCAACGCGCGATCGTCTGTCACCAGCCATACGGGGGAGTTATATCCATGCTCCGCCTGACTAACCAAGTCTGTCGCAACGATATGCGGATCAGCTGTTTTGTCAGCAAGGATCAGACTGTCCGTTGGGCCAGCAATCATGTCGATCCCGACGCGCCCAAAGAGGATGCGCTTGGCTTCAGCAACAAACTGGTTGCCCGGACCAACAAGGATGTTCGCCTTTGGCAGACCGAAAAGGCCAAACGTCATCGCAGCAACGCCCTGCACGCCGCCCATTGCCATGATCTTGTCGGCGCCGCAGATGTGAGCGGCATAAACGATGGCTGGCGCAACACCGACACCCGGACGCGGTGGTGAGCAAGCAGTGATATGCTTGCATCCAGCAACTTTCGCTGTCGTCACCGTCATGATCGCGGACGCGATGTGGCTGTACCGTCCGCCCGGAACATAGCAACCTGCGGCATCGACGGGGATTGCCTTTTGGCCAGCCACAAAGCCTGATGAAATTTCCATTTCCACATCAGCGACGGTGCTTTTCTGCAGTTCCGCAAAACGCTTTACGTTGTCATGGGCAAAGCGGATATCTGCCTTCAGCTTTTCAGGCACCTTGGCAATCGCCGCCTCAATCTCCTCCTTAGTCAGAAGGATGTTGCCCTCGTACCCATCGAATTTCGCTGCATATTCCAGCGCGCTTGTGTCCCCACCAGCTTCGATATCATCTAGGATGCTCTTCACCGTCTCCGACACATCGGACGCATTTGACTGCGCGGTGAGTGTTGCCTTCTTCAGGTAGGTTCGGGTCATGAACTAATGCCTCGCATATGGATCGCACTAAGCCTTCATTGTTAGGCCGATCGTTAAGAAAAGATGGTCCGAAACTAAAGGGCGTGCCAATTGACCTGCAAGATGTTTCCAGACTTCGGCACACCTTTGGAGAAATTCAGGAATAGACTTTCAGGAAAACCAAAAACGCGCGAGGCTTCACCAAATCTTGTTGGCCAACGTCATGAGGCGAAACCATCTCTGCCCCAAAACGATGCACAATAGGTAGTATGCTTATGACGCGCTTTGAACGTGGCCGTTTGACGAAGGTCCGAAATGACCTCCGTCCCCGCTGCAATCCAAAGATATCGATCCGCCGACGCAGCCATCGCAGTTTCGACAGCGCTGAAGAACTTATCCTGTGAAACCCAATCAACCGAAATGCCTGTGCGTGTTGGTATGGGATAGGTCGGTGTCCCGTCGGCAGAGCAAAGCAAAACCTGACCAGTGACCGCCTCTGGAAGTTCCTCTATGATCCGCGCAATTGCCGGAAACGCCGCAGCATCGCCACACAGCAAAACCTTTGACTGGTTTAGCGTGCCCGCACCCGCCGGCCCCAAGATCGCCAGCGCATCGCCCGGTTTGCACTCTTGCGCCCAAGCCGACAAACGCCCACCCGCATGCAACAGAACATCCATATCGATTTCATCATCGCGGCGGTGCCGGACGGTGTAAACCGGCCGATGTAGCGCATGTGCGCCCTGCGGCCAGACCGTTGCCCCGTTGGCGGCAAGACGGGGCCAGATGGGATCAACCCCGTTGTACAAGGGCAGAACGACGCGAAAATGGATCGCGTCATCCTCAAACAACTGCGGATTCGGCAGCTTTAATGTGACTCTTCTAAACATCGGACCCAAAGGCGCACTGTGCAGCACGGTTGCGATCTGAAAGTTTGGCGGCAATGCACCAGCCTCAACATCATCGGACCACGTCAAAGCCGCCGCCGTTTCAGGCAGCGTGCCCGCCAGCAGTCTGACAAGACTGTCGCGCAATTCATAACAGGTTTTTTCATCTGGGCAGTCCAGCAGAAGCCCGACACCAGTGGGGTCATCCGTCAAACTGATGCGGCCATTCGGTGTCAGAAACTCCGTACTATCACTATCGTCTCTTGCGAACGGCACGGCAAGGTCCGCGCAAAACTGCGCCGCCAAAGCGGTGAGCGCTGGATAACTCACACCCACGATTGTCGTCGAAACCTTCATGCGGCCATCAATACGCCAATCTCACCCCTCTGCCATCAGAAACAACATGGCCCAGCAAGGTGTCTTGCAGGAACACATTAAGCGCGTATTGGGCCACGTCATTCCCGGAGTAGCCGGGACGTATAACCGTTACAGCTACATGGCTGAAAAGGCTAATGCGTTGGAAGCGCGGAAACTTGTGTTGATGAAATACCTGCCATGACTTTCTGTGGTAGCAGCCGGCCAAACCTTTCAGCAATTCAGCCTCTTTGGCTTTGCCCGCTTCTCGCGCCTTCTCAACCTCCTGAAGGTATTTCAACCAACGGCCAGAGGAGAACCAATTGTCGGAGAAGCACACCTTGGAGCGGGTGAAGCCTTCGCTCTCGGTCGCATAGGCCCGCACGGCGTCCTCGAGGTCTTTGGCGTCCACTCCGTCGGCCAGCGCCAGGCGGATTTGCGAGATACAAACCGCTTTGCCGCGAGCGCGATCCTCGGGATAGGCGGACAAAATCTTTTCTGAAATCTCATCCTCCACCGCTACCTTCGCGTGCGAAGGATTTGGTTTTTGATATGGTTTATATCTGTTCTTATAGGATTTGCCCTCAGGGGCAGATGGCTTGCCCTCAGGGGCAAATGCATCGTTTTCCCTTTCGGTCGGATCGATTTGCCCATTTGGGCAAATGGAGTTGCCCAGGGCATACCAGCAGGTCCGATCATAGCGATCGTCGCTGAAATTGCCCTTGATGATCAGCTCCGCACTGACCAGCTTTTCGAACGCGGTTCGGATCTGCTTCTCGCTCAGATAGGGGAACAACTCACCAAAGGCCGAGATCGAATTGTAGGTCCAATACCGCCCGTCTCGAAGGTTGCGGCGATTGGCTTGGTTCTTCTCGATCCAGAAGGTGATGTTCTGGAAAATCACCGCTGCATTGAGACCGACACGTCCCGCGATTTCGGGATCAAAGCTATGGCGGCTCATGATTGGCCCCCGAAATACGTACAAACGTGCGAATTTTGTACAGGTTTTGTACGAGAAATCGCCCGTTTCAGCCGATTTCGCCGCGAAAGCTCACGGGACTTTTTGCAAGCTTCTGCACAAAGCTTTGAAAATAATTCATATTTTTCAAGTGTTTTTGGCGACCCCGGCAGGATTCGAACCTGCAACCTGCCCCTTAGGAGGGGGCTGCTCTATCCAGTTGAGCCACGGGGCCTCTAACCTCTTAGTGACTGTAAATAAACGAATTTTTTTAAGATAACAAGTAAAAATCGCTTAAATTATTGACATTTTTACGTCAAATTTAGTACAGGAAAATTAGATAATTGGTACAGATCAATGAAGCAAAACATCCCATATCTTACAAAATCACCTAAGACTGGGAGGTATGGCTATCGACGTTGGTTGTCCTCTGAACTCAAGCCTTTCTTCCCCAAGAACGGGAACGAATACAAAGTCTCGTTCAAGACCAAAGATTTTAACGAAGCCTTTGTGAAGTTGACGGCTTTGAACAAGTGGTTCGACACACTTGAAGCGATGGCCGACGGAACAGCTGATTATCAAACAGGCGGTGAGAAGTTAACTGCTGCCAAGGCTATCGTTGAACAAGTATTTCTTGATCCTGCTTTAGAGGAGGCAAACCTAAAGGAATGGGAAGACAACGATGCCAAACTTCTCAACCGTGAATGGGCGCAAGATATTCTTGAAGATAAGGGCTTGATGGTGAAAAGCCATGACGGATGGGTGACCAACCGTAATGTAAACGAGGCAGACCCCCTTGAACTTGCCGCCGTCATGACGCTGCAAGGAAAAGAAGATTGGGACTTCACGACGACCCTGCAAGACGTGCTGAACAATTATCTGCAAGGAAATCTTGAGAAGTCGAGATCAACGCAACAGGATGCCAAGGTAAAACGGGCAGTTCCAAGATTGTTTGAGCGCTTCGCTGCTCATTTGCAGTACGGATTAAGGACAGACATGGAGAAGCTGGAACGTTATCAAGTCAAGGATATATGTGCGGAACTCTGGCCCAATCCTAGCACCAGAAAACGGAACCTTGCTCTGTTTACAGCTGCAATCAATGCGTGGAACCTTGAGTATCCGAAGAAGCCTTTAGCGAATATCTTTGCGGGTCTGGTCACTGGCGATGCTGCATCTCAAGCAGCAAAAGAACGTAGACCATTTACTCCAGAAGAAGAACGTCTGTATCGGAATGCTCTGCTTCAATCAGACGATAAAGAACTAAGCATCCTAGGGCATCTGATGCTTTATTGCGGCTGTCCAAATGGCGAAGCCCTGTCTTTAGCTCTGCAAGACATTAAACTTCACGACGATGTGCCTTACCTTCGCATCAAACCAGCATTTAAAGGCAAAGATCGTTTAGCACGTGCTGTCCCGTTAGTTGGAGAGTTTCTAACCACCCTAACTGAATACTCTGCAACACTTGAAAACGAAGGAACGATGCTCTTTCCACGTCTATCTAGAATGGATAGCGCTGACGTATCAAAGCGACTTAGTCGATGTATTACCAATCTGAGGTCAAACGATCCTCGACTCTTGTCGCCCTACTCTGCACGTCACACGTTTATGGACAGATACCGTGCAGCTGGCGTCCCGTCAGAGATTGGTAAGTATCTGGCTGGTCACAAAGACAAAGATTCCAACCGTGTTCATGACAGTTACGGTACAAACCGCCCCCCAAGTCAGCTGGTTCAACATATGAAGGCAATTACTGACGTGTGTAAGTGGGGCCATTTCGAGTAGGATTACAGAGTATTACAGAATTTCCTCATAAAAACAGTTAGTTAGATGTATTTATCCATGCTTTCAAGGCGTTAAACGTGAGCCAAACTCGTAAGGTGTCTATCACCGCATCGAAGTCATAAAGAAAAACTCCGATCATTCCTTGCTCGCACTGCGGTCAGCACCCGCTGTAGATGACTGAATCGTCTGGCATCCTTGTGTTGCAGAGGATTGCGTTTTTCATAGCCGTCCACGCCAGATTAGCATTCCACAGGCTAGCACCACTCAGATCAGCTTGCTCCAAATTAGCACCACTCAGATCAGCATAACCAAAAAATGCACCCTCAAGATCAGCGCCAAACAGATCAGCACCACTCAGATCAGCACCACCCAGATCAGTGTCCGTCAGGTTAGCAGCGCCAAACAGATAAACACCTAACAGACGATTACCCCC
>NZ_CBFIEO010000013.1:0-94863 GCF_965661665.1 Cognatiyoonia sp.
CCAATGTACATGCCGGGGCGTTTGCGCACCGGTTCGAGCCCTTCGAGGACTTCAATACTGTCGGCGTTGTAGTCATCAGGGCTTTTGCCCTGAAACAGGTCGTCTGCCATACCGCTGCTCTTTTGCTGTTTGGCGCCATTATGTCAGGGCCAAACAGCAGGGGGAAGACGAATTTGGCTTAGGCCGCGTGGCGGTCCTGTGCCTGAAAGCGTGTCAGGGGCTTCTTCGATACGCCACGGCGAGGGGCTCGGAGTAGGCCAAAGAACCAGCGACGGTCGTCGAAATGGGTGCGAGCAAAAGTCATGTCAATCTCCCAGGTCTTTATCCTTGTTTAATAGACCGTGGGAATGTGGCTGGATTGGGCTGAGGCCCAAACAAAAAGTGATTCTTTTCAATTGCTTTTGATGGATTAACAATCAGCCGAGGGGCTAGGATTGTTTCGAAGATTTGGGAGTTCCGTCGCGAAATTGGGCAGCAGTTCTTTGTTATATGTCCCACGGTTTTCGTTCCACCACGCTTTGGTGTTGTTAGCCTTGAGCTCTGCATGGAACGCTCTGGCGGTTTCGATGATGTCGGCCATTGCGGGCTTCCTGTGATTAATCCTACCGCATCATTGGCGATCGTCTAGCATGAGGGTTTACGCGGTCACCGAAGGGGCGTAGCCCTTCAGCATGGAACGGATGGCGCAGTCATATGGGGAACACAGCCGGGCAGCGTTGAAGTTGGGCCTGCCCCTGATTGCGAGCAACCTTGCGCAGTTTGCCATTCATATCACCGATACAGTGATGTTGGGCTGGTATGATGTGACGGCTTTGGCAGCTGTCACGCTCGCCACCACCGCCTTTTTCGTGACCTTTATTGTGGGTGCAGGCTTTGCCATGGCGGTGACGCCTTTGGTGGCCGCGGCGGAAGAAGAGGGCGATGACACGCAGGTGCGCCGGATCACGCGGATGGGTCTATGGTTGTCGGTTATCTATGGGGTCGTATTCACAATCCCATTCTTCTGGGCAGAACCGATTTTGCTGGCTACAGGCCAGACGGAGACGATTGCGGCCTTGGCGCATGACTATCTGGTCATTGCCTCTCTGGGGATGGTGCCTGCGCTATTGGTGATGACGTTGAAGTCCTATCTGGCGGCGTTGGAGCATACGGGGATCATTTTGTGGGGCACGGTGGCGGCTGCTGTGATGAACGCCTTCGTCAACTCCGCGCTGATTTTTGGCAACTGGGGTGCGCCGGAGCTGGGGATTCAAGGTGCGGCGATTGCATCTGTCCTATTACAGGTGGTCACGGTTGGGATCTTGTTGGCCTATGCGCTGAAAAAGCTGCCGCAGCATCAGTTGACGCGCAACATCCTCAAATCCGATTGGGAGGTGTTTGGCCGCGTGTTCCGGCTTGGTTGGCCGATTGGCCTGACGTCCTTGGCGGAAGGCGGGCTGTTCTCTGTTAGCGCGTTCCTGATGGGCTGGATCGGGGAGTTGGAATTGGCTGCCCACGGCATCGCAATCCAATTGGCGAGCCTCACGTTCATGGTGCACATCGGGTTGTCGCAGGCGGCTACCGTGCGGGCGGGTCGGGCGGTGGGACGCAAGGATGAGGAGCAGTTGCGCAAGGGTGGCATTGCGATCATCGGACTTTCGGCGGTGTTCGCATTGTTCACAGTCGCGCTCTTCCTGATCGTGCCGGAGGTCTTGATATCGCTCTTCATCGACCCTGATGAACCGTTGAAGGGGGAGCTTATTCGGATTGGTGTCCTGCTCTTGGCGTTTGCAGCGCTGTTTCAGGTGGTCGATGCGGCGCAGGTGATGGCGCTGGGGTTGCTACGCGGGGTGCAGGACACCGCGGTGCCGATGGGGATGGCGGTGGTGAGCTATTGGATCATCGGCATGCCGGTCAGCTATTATCTGGCGTTTGTCACGGGCTTGGATGAGGTCGGGCTGTGGCTTGGGCTTGTGGTCGGCTTGGCGGTGGCGGCTGTTTTGCTGATGGCGCGCTTCTGGACAAAGAGCGTGCATATTGAATAGCGGTGCACATCGTCGCAAAACCGTTACAAATCGGACTTAGGCGGTTCGGGGACTGCTGCTAAGGGGGGCCTTCCATGACAACTTATGCGCTGAACGGTTTGGGCCGGATCGGGAAGCTGGCGCTGACGCCACTGTTGGAGAGCGGGGCGGAGATCGCCTTTGTCAACGATGCGGTGGGCGATCCAGCGATGCACGCGCATCTGTTGGAGTTTGACACCGTGCATGGGCGTTGGGACGCCGAGTTTGTGGCGGCCGAGGACAGCATCACGATTGATGGGCAGCGCATTCCGGCGCTTAGCACACGGCGGATTGAAGAATTGCCGCTCGACGGGGTCGATGTGGTGATCGACTGCACGGGGGCCTTCAAGACGGAAGCTGCCCTTACGCCTTATTTCGCGGGAGGGGTGAAAAAGGTGGTGGTGTCGGCCCCGGTAAAAGACGGTCCGACCGCGAATATCGTTTATGGTGTGAATGACGGCATCTACGACCCTGCCACGCATCAAATCGTGACAGCGGCGAGTTGCACAACGAATTGCTTGGCCCCAGTGGTGAAGGTCATTCACGAGGGGGTGGGCATCAAACACGGGTCGATCACGACGATCCATGATGTCACCAACACGCAAACCATTGTGGACCGCCCCGCCAAGGATTTGCGGCGCGCGCGGTCAGCGCTCAATTCCTTGATCCCGACGACGACGGGATCTGCCACGGCGATCACGCTGATCTATCCGGAACTGACGGGTAAGCTGAACGGCCATGCGGTAAGGGTGCCGCTTTTGAATGCGTCGCTGACGGATTGTGTGTTTGAGGTTGCGCGGGAGACGACTGCCGATGAGGTAAACGCCTTGTTCGAGGCGGCGGCGGATGGGGAGCTGAAGGGCATCCTCGGTTATGAGACGCGGCCTTTGGTGAGCACCGATTACGTCAACGATGCGCGGTCTTCGATTGTCGATGCACCCTCCACGATGGTGGTCAACGGCACGCAGGTGAAGGTCTATGCGTGGTACGACAACGAATGGGGTTATGCGCATCGTTTGATTGATGTGGCGCGGATGGTAGGCGACAGCTTATGACTCGACCGGCCGGATTTGCCGCTTACATCACGGTGACGTCAGTCTATTGGGCGTTCATGCTGACCGATGGGGCCATGCGGATGTTGGTGCTGCTGCACTTCAACACGCTGGGTTTCTCGCCGGTGCAGCTGGCTTATCTGTTTGTGCTTTATGAGATCGCGGGCGTGGTCACGAACCTGTCCGCAGGCTGGATCGCGGCGCGGTTTGGTCTGACCTCAACGCTCTACGCAGGCCTTGCCATTCAGATCGGGGCGCTGCTGGCCCTGGCGCAGTTGGATCCGGCGTGGTCTCTGACGGGATCGGTTGTTTTTGTGATGGCCGTGCAAGGCGCGTCGGGCGTGGCGAAAGACCTTGCGAAGATGAGTTCCAAAAGTGCGGTGAAAATATTGGCGCCACAAGAGGACGGGAGCTTGTTTCGCTGGGTGGCGGTGCTGACCGGATCAAAGAACGCGGTCAAGGGGCTGGGCTTTTTGGTTGGGGCTGCGGCGCTGGCGCTTTTTGGGTTCGTGCCGTCCATTTTGGGGATGGCAGTGATACTGGCAGTGATCTTTGCAGTGATCTTGCTCAGGATGCCGTCTGGATTGCCGCAAGGCCGCAAGGATGCAAAGTTCAAAGAAGTGTTTTCCAAGAACTGGAACATCAACTGGCTGAGTGCGGCACGTTTGTTTTTGTTCGGGGCGCGGGATGTGTGGTTCGTGGTGGGTATCCCGATCTATTTCTATTCGGTTCTGTCGGATGGCACGGCGGAGGGGCAGCGCGCGGCGTTTTTCTTAATTGGCGGCTTCATGGCCATTTGGGTGATCCTGTACGGGATTGTGCAGGCGGCTACGCCGAAAGTGCTGCGGGCTGAGACGCGGTCAGGTGGGGTGTTGATCTCTGCCGCGTCATTCTGGGTTGGGGTGCTTATTGTCGTTCCCATCGCGCTGGCCTTCGCGACATTGCTGACGACTGGACAATCGACCGCGCTTACGGTGTTGATTGTGGTGGGTTTGTTGGTATTTGGGGCGATTTTCGCGGTAAACTCCGCCCTGCATTCTTACCTGATCCTTGCGTTCACGGATCGGACCCTTGTGACGATGGATGTGGGGTTCTACTATATGGCGAACGCGGCGGGGCGGTTGGTTGGGACAGTGGCGTCGGGCGCAAGTTACCAGCTTGGTGGTTTGCCGCTTTGCCTAGTCACAGCGGCGGCGATGATCGCCGCCAGCTGGCTTTGTGTCAGGCGGCTGGAGCCTTAGGGGCGGGGGGTGATACTTGCAACACGTCCCATGATTATGCCTCCCTCAGTTTGGCACCGGCTATTTTTACAGCGGCGCGGATGCGGGGGTAGGTGCCACAGCGGCAGAGGTTGCCGGACATGACTAGATCAATGGTTTCATCCGTCGGGCCTGGGTTGTCATAGAAGAGCGATGCCGCCTGCATGATTTGACCGGACTGACAGTAGCCGCATTGCGCGACCTAATGTTCGACCCACGCCTCTTGCACGGCGTGCATGGCCTCAGGGGTACCCAGTTTTTCGATGGTGGTCACTTCGCCGAAAAGATCGCTCACGGCCACTTGGCAGGAGCGCACTGCGACACCGTCGATTTGGACGGTGCAGGCCCCGCATTGCGCGATACCGCAGCCATATTTGGTGCCGGTGAGGCCTAATTCATCACGTAAAACCCAAAGGAGGGGCATATTCGGGCCAACGTCGACCTCGTGTTCCGTTCCGTTCACCGTTAGCTTCATGAGATCACCCTCCCATGCGTAGACATATTGACATTTTTAAAAAAAATGTCAAATTTGACAAAACATAGCAAGATGTAAAATAAGGGCCTTATGGCAAAGTCAGAGACCCATATTATCGAGTCCGCGATTTCTGTGATTTCGCGCTACGGGTACAAGAAGACCACGATGGCCGATTTGGCCGACGCGGCAGGTGTGTCCCGTCAGACGCTTTATAACAAATATCCCAACAAAGAGCAGGTGCTTGTTGCAGCAATCCGGTTTGGAGCCGAAACAGGGTTGGCGCAGGTGGCTGAATTGTGGGCATCTGGGGCGAGTGTTGCTGAGAAGATCGACATGTTTTTCCAGATCGGGCCGCTCAACTGGTACGACATGATCATGTCCTCCCCCGAATCGGCGGATTTGATCGAAGGGTTCAACACCCATGCGGTTGATGAGATGACCGAAGGCACAAAGAAGTGGGTTGAGGCGCTGACCGGTGTCTTCGCCCCGTTTGAGACCAAGCTGGCGGATCAGGGGATCAGCACGGACGCCTTTGCGGATTTCTTCTACACGACAAGTGCTAATGCGAAATACAATGCCACATCGCGGGCGCAGCTTGAGACTCGGCTGGCGACCTTGCGGGCAACCACTCTGGCGACTTTGGGAGAACGCTGATCATGTCTAAGACTATTTTTGAGGTACCCGTGGCGCCGTTGGTGTCGATCCACGGAAGCGATCAATTCTTTCCGTTGGGGCGCATTTTCTGTGTGGGGCAGAACTATGCTGCGCACGCGACGGAGATGGGCAGCACGGCGGACTATGAAGCGCCGTTTTATTTCACCAAATCCCCTGCGTCCGTGGTGTTGAGCGGAGCGACGATCCCTTATGCGTTGAAGACAACGAACCTGCATCATGAGATGGAGTTTGCCGTCTATCTATCAGGCGATGCGTTCGAGGTGACAGAGGCGGCGGCGCTGGATGCGGTCTATGGCTATGGTTGTTCTTTGGACCTGACCCGCCGCGATTTGCAGATTGCGGCGAAGGACAAGCAGCGCCCGTGGAGCGTGGCCAAAGATTTTGAGGATGCGGCGGTGTTGGCCCCGATTACCCCGAAAGAGGCGTTTGGCGCGATTGATGATCAGCGGATTGCGCTGACGGTAAACGGCGACTTGAAACAGGATTCGACGCTGGATGATCTGATCCATTCGGTGCCCGCAATCATCGCAGACCTGTCGACGTTTTATCATCTGCGGGCGGGTGACGTGATTTTAACGGGCACACCTGCCGGTGTCGGGCCGTTGGTGTTAGGCGACACAGCGCAAGGCACAGTAGACGGGCTGGAGCCTGTCAGCATCACCATTGCTTGAGGGGGCGTACCTTGGCAGTCCCTAGGGGAATCGAACCCCTCTTTCCAGGTTGAAAACCTGGCGTCCTAACCGATAGACGAAGGGACCGCTCTTGGTGAGGCGCTTTTAGGGAAACCCAGTGCCAAGGGCAAGAGGGTTTTTTGCAAAATTCCTGGATGATTTTTGGCGGCTAAACGGCTGGTGCTGCGTCTTCCAATCGAAGCTGTGGGGAGGTGCGGCCTTGCCATGTGTTGAGATCCAATCGTCCCGCCAGATGGAAGCGCCCGCCACCGTGTTGTGGCAGCTCTTGCCCAATCGGCCCGTCCATTGCGTTGAACGCGATGGCATCCAGCCGCGCGCCCATCCCGTCACTAAAAGCGACCTTGAGATGGTTGGTGCCCACTTGTTTGGCAAAGAGGATTTGGCAATCAGGGAAAGCAAACCGCGGGGCGGAGGCGCCAGCCCCAAAGGGGCCAGCGGTTTCGAGCTGTTCAACAAGTTCCACCGTCACTGCGCTGGGCATCAGAATCCCGTTGAGCGTTATGTCACGTGGGCCAAGCTTACCCGCGCCTTGCTTGTCGAGCAGTTCTGCCAGCCGCGCCATCGCGGGTTCCAGTTTACCGCGTGCCACGGTCAGACCAGCGGCCATCTTATGACCGCCGCCTTTGAGCAATTGTCCTTCGCCCGCCAAGCGCTGGATCGACGCGCCAAGGTCGATGCCTGTGACGGAGCGGCCCGATCCTTTGCCTTCGTCGCCGTTCAAGCCAATGACCACAGCGGGGCGGTTGGTGAGCTCTTTGAGGCGGGAGGCAACGATGCCCACGACGCCTGGGTGCCAGCCTTCGCCAGCCGCCCAGACAAGCGGCGCGTCCAGCCCGCGTTCGGTGGCTTGCTCCAACGCCAAATCGCGGACAATGTTTTCAATTTCGCGCCGTTCGGTGTTGAGTTCGTCGAGCTTGGCGGCAAGCGATTTCGCCTCTTGCGGGTCGGTGCTAGCCAGAAGTCGTGCACCAAGGTCAGCCTTGCCGACACGCCCGCCTGCGTTGATGCGCGGGCCGAGCAAGAAGCCCAGATGATAGGCGCTGGGGGCGGAGGCCATACCAGCCTCATCCGCCAACGCCACCAGCCCTAGCCGTTCGCGGCGGGCCATGACCGCAAGGCCCTGTCTGACGAAGGCGCGGTTGACGCCGATGAGGGGTGCGACGTCGGCGACGGTCGCAAAGCCCACAAGATCGAGCATCGCCATGAGGTCAGGGCCAGCTTTGCCCGCTTCGCGGAGTTGGCGGTTCGCCTCCACCAGCATCAGGAACACAACTGCGGCTGCGCAGAGGTGGGCGAGCGATCCATCCTCATCTTGCCTGTTGGGGTTTACGACGGCCAAAGCGTCGGGCAGCGTTTCGCCTGCGAGGTGGTGATCGAGGACGATGACATCTGCGCCTTTTGCCGCTGCGATTGGTCCGTGGGACAGCGTGCCACAGTCAACGCAGATGATCAGGTCATGATCCTTGGCGAGGGCGGACATTGCCGCGTCGTTGGGGCCGTAGCCTTCGTCAATTCGGTCGGGGATGTAGAGCGTTGCAGGCTGGCCCATCTGGCGCAACCAATCGAGCAGGAGTGCCGCTGAACTGCCGCCATCAACGTCGTAATCCGCGAAGATGGCGATCTTTTCGAGGGTTGTTGCGGCTGCCACGAAGCGTTTGGCGGCCTTTTCTATATCGCGGAGGCTGCGCGGGTCAGGCAGGAGGTCGCGGAGCTTGGGCTCCAGAAACCCCGTTGCATCAGAAGAATCGATCCCGCGTCGCACCAACACGCGGCACAGTGGAGCAGGTAGACCCGTGACTTGTTCCATCGCGTCGGCCATGCGGTCCTCGGCCAAGGTTGGGCCAATCCAGCGGCGGCCTGTCAGGGACGCCTCCACATTCAGGAAAGCGGGTGTATCTTGTGTGCTGCTCATTGCGCGCCACAATAGAGAGAGGGCGCAGCCTTGGCCACGCCCTCAATTCGTTCTTTGCGAATTTCTTTAGCCCGTCGGGTTGCGGTAGGTCATCCGCCGGACGGAACCGGTTTTGGACCGCATCAGAACGGTTTCGGCGGTGACATATCCGACCTCACGCTTGATGCCAGGTAGGAGAGAGCCGTCGGTCACGCCAGTTGCTGCAAAGATCACATCGCCTGTCACCATGTCGTCGCGGGTGTAAACGCGATCGAAATTGGTGATGCCTGCTTTTTTGGCGCGGGCGCGTTCGTCATCATTGCGGAAGGTGAGCTGTCCGAAGATTTGCCCGCCCATGCATTTCAGCGCAGCCGCAGCCAACACACCTTCTGGCGCGCCGCCAGAGCCCATGTACATGTCAATGCCGGTTTTCGCGGCTTCGGCGCAGTGCATTACGCCTGCAACGTCGCCATCGGTGATCAGACGGATGGAGGCACCTGTGTTGCGGATTTCTTCGATCATGTCTTCGTGGCGTGGGCGTTCCAGCACGCAGACGGTAATGTCGTTGGTGGAGCAGCCTTTCGCGGCGGCGAGGGCTGAGACACGCTCTGACGGGCTCATATCCATCGTCACAACGCCGTCGCGATAGCCGGGGCCAATAGCGAGCTTGTTCATGTAGACATCCGGCGCGTGCAGCATGGAGCTGCGCGGGCCCATTGCGATCACCGCCAATGCGTTTGGCATGTCTTTGGCGGTCAGCGTGGTGCCTTCCAGCGGGTCGAGCGCGATATCGACGCCTGGGCCGGTGCCCGTGCCCACTTCTTCGCCGATGTAGAGCATCGGCGCTTCGTCCCGCTCGCCTTCACCGATCACGACGACGCCAGAGATGTCGAGGCTGTTGAGCTGCGTGCGCATCGCGTCCACGGCAGCTTGATCAGCTGCTTTCTCATCACCACGTCCAATAAGGGGTGCGCAAGCGATGGCGGCGGCTTCCGACACGCGGGCAAGGCCGAGTGACAGGGCGCGGTCGTTAAAATCAGCGGCTTGGGGCATTGAAACATCCATTGGTTATTGAGGATCGGTTACCGAGGTGACCTTCGGGCTGCAATACTGGGTGCGCTAACATACTGTGAAAACGCTAAAGAAAGGTTTGATGTGTGGCGGGTTTAGACCGTCTCGATCCGAATGGTCACGGGGTCGCCTTCGACCAGTCCGGTGGCGACGCAGCCCTCCATCGCCTCATCAATTGCGGTGCGGGTGGTTTTGTGGGTGACGATCAGGATCGGGGCGGAGGGTTCGCTGTGTCCGTATTGGCGCATCCTGTCGATGGAGACGCCCGCATCCCCCAAGACCGCCGCGATTTTGGCAAGCGATCCGGGTTTGTCGACGATTTGCAGACGGATGTAATAGGGCGCGGAAACAGCTGCGCGTGCGGGGCGCGCCTTGACGAGTGATGTGGCGGGCTGGCCGAATGTTGGCAGGCGCAGGCCGCGGCCGATGTCTATGACGTCCGCTGCAACCGCACTTGCAGTTGGCCCTTCACCCGCGCCTGGGCCGCGCAGAACGATCTGTTCTACGGCGTCGCCTTCCAGCACGACCATGTTGGTGCCACCTTGGAGTTGTCCGAGCGGTGAGGTGTCGGGCACAAGGCACGGTGACATGCGCTGTTCGAGGCCGCGCCCTGTCAATTGCGCGACGCCCAGAAGCTTGATCCGGTAGCCCATATCCGCGGCTTGGTTGATGTCTTCGATTGTGACGGAGCCGATCCCTTCAAGGTCGACCGCGTCGAAATCCACCTGCGTACCGTAAGCGATGGAGGCGAGGATCGCGAGCTTATGCGCCGCATCGATGCCGCCCACGTCAAGCTGGGGGTCCGCTTCGAGGTAGCCTAGGGCGTTGGCCTCGTCGAACACCTCTTCATAGGTCAGGCCCGCGTCTTGCATCCGTGTCAGGATATAGTTGCAGCTGCCGTTCATGACGCCCATCACGCGGGTGATTTCGTTTCCGGCAAGCCCTTCGGTCAGGGCTTTCACTACAGGGATGCCGCCCGCGACGGCGGCTTCAAAGCGGATCACCTGACCTGCCGCTTCGGCCTGTTCAGCAAGTGCTTGGCCGTGGATGGCAAGCAGGGCTTTGTTGGCGGTGACCACGTCTTTGCCCGCAGTGATGGCGGCTTCGATGCTGTCTTTGGCGGGGCCGTCGTGGCCGCCCATCAGTTCAACATAGACATCCACATCATCGCGCTGGGCAAGGGCGACGGCATCATCCTCCCATGCATAGGCGGAGAGGTCCGCGCCACGATCTTTGGTTTTGTCACGGGCGGAAACGGCGCTGATTTCAATGGGGCGACCCGCACGCAAGGCGAGTTTGTTAGCATGGTTCTGGACGATCTTCACCATCCCGATGCCAACTGTTCCCAGTCCAGCAATTCCGAGGCGCAGGGGTTTGGTCATGGCAGGCTTCCGTCGGTAAAGATCATACTCCGCGCGGTGTTATCCAATTCGGCGGATCATCGCAACGGATCAAAGGCGATCGGGATCAATTGGAGATGGGCTGTGCGCGCAAGCTGTTGGCCTTGGCGTTGAGCGCATCAATGCGGCTTTGCAGGCCAGCGGTGTCTGGATTGGTCGCTGGCGCCGTCGCGGTGATGTCGTCGATGTTGATGAGGCCCGGATAGGGTGCATTGCGGGCGGCATCGTCGATTGTGCCGTCAAGCTGGGGGAATTCAGCGCAAGCTGTCAGGAAAAGAGTTGTTGCGCTGATGAACCACCGCATGAAGAAGCCCTTGCTTTTGATGGTGCGGGTATACGATATGGGGTTCGCCCTGCGCAACCTATGTGCAGGGCCAATTTTTGTGTGTTGGCGCTAGTGTGCCGGCTTGATAAAGGTGCCGTTGTTGAGGTCTTTGATCGCTTGGCGCAACTCGTCGCGGGTGTTCATTACGATGGGGCCGTGCCATGCGACCGGCTCTTCCAACGGCGCGCCAGATATGAGCAGGAAGCGCATCCCTTCATCACCCGCTTGCACGGTAATTTCGTCGCCGGTTCCAAAGCGGACCAGCGTGCGGTTGCCGGACATGTCGCGTATGTTGACCTCTTCGCCCATCACTTCTTTTTCCAAAAGCACACCTGTGGGTTTGGACGCATCGACAAAGCTGCCGCTGCCCGCGAAGACATAGGCAAACGCGCGGCGATAGGTGTCGATCTTGATCGTCTTTTTCACGCCTGCGGGGATTGAGACGTCGAGGTATTGTGGATCCGCGGCGATGCCATCGACAGGGCCGGTTTTGCCCCAGAACTCGCCAATAATGACGCGCACAGAGGTGCCATCATCATCCACAACGGTTGGGATGTCCTTTGCTTCGACGTCTTGATAGCGGGGTGCTGTCATTTTGAGAGACCCGGGCAGATTCGACCAAAGCTGGAAGCCATGCATCTGGCCGTTGGCGTTTCCGCGTGGCATTTCCTGGTGCATGATGCCCGATCCGGCGGTCATCCATTGCACGTCGCCTGCATTTAGATCGCCGGTGTTGCCAAGGCTGTCGGCATGGCTGACGGTGCCGTCGAGCACATAGGTGATCGTCTCAATGCCGCGGTGGGGATGCCACGGGAACCCTTTTTCAAAGTCTTGAGGGAAATCGTTGCGGAAATCATCGAACAGTAGAAACGGATCAAGCTCCGTCGGGTCTTGGAACCCGAAGGCACGTTGCAGTTTGACGCCTGCCCCTTCCATCTTTGGGACGGCGTGGCGTTGTTCAAGAACGGGACGAATAGACATAGTGTTCTCCTTTGCACCTCAGCTAGTGCGTGCAGAGTGGGGGATCAATAGAACGCATTGTGCATGAACGCACATCAAGGCGACCAAAAAAGCGTCGTAAATGGAGCAGACCTGTGCTGCGCAGGCAATCAGCGTTTGGCCAAAGGCGAGGGAGAAGAGAATGCGCGTCGGGTTTATTGGATTGGGGAACGTTGGGGCCAAGCTTGCAGGCAGCTTGCTGCGCAATGGGCATGACCTGTGGGTGCATGATTTGGATGATGCGCTGATACAGGGGTTCGTGGACTGTGGGGCGATGGCGGCATCTTCCCCCGCTGAGTTGATGAGAGAATGCGAGGCGGTTGTGACCTGCCTGCCGTCGCCTGCGGCGTGCAATGCCGTGGTCAGTGCCATGATTCCGGAGGTGACGGACGGCACAATCTGGATGGAAATGTCGACAACCGATGCGGAAGAGGTGAAACGCCTCGCCGCTTTGGTTGAGGCGCGGGGTGGGGCGGCGGTGGAATGCCCCGTCTCGGGGGGGTGTCACCGTGCTGCGACGGGTAACATCAGCATTTTTGCGGGGTGCGATCGGGCGACGTTTGAGCGGGTGTTACCATTGCTGACGACTTTGGGCCGGCGGGTGTTGCACACGGGGCCGATTGGATCGGCGAGCCTGTTGAAGGTGATGACGAACTATCTGGCGACCGCGAACCTTTTGACCTGTTGCGAGGCGCTGGTGACGATGAAGGCGGCGGGGCTTGATTTGTCGACGACCTATGAGGCGATCAAGATCAGCTCGGGTACATCGTTCGTGCATGAAACCGAAAGCCAGATGATCCTGAACGGCTGCCGCGATATCAATTTCACGATGGATTTGGTGAAAAAGGATATTGGACTGTTTCAAGAGATTGCGGAACGGCATGAGGTGCCGCTGGAAATTAGTCCACTGATGATCAGTATATTCGAGGATGGCATCGCGCGTTTTGGGGAGCGGGCGCAGTCCGATGACATTATCAGGCGGCTGGAGGAGGCGACGGGTCTGGACATTACGGCCCCAGGTTTCCCGGCAGAGATGATTGACGATGAACCGGAAGAGCCGGGCTATGAGGTGGTACCCAATCGGTAGGGTAGTCAATCTTTCGTGCCTTCGCTAAACCAGCGGTATTGTGAGGGAGGCGGCGATGGCTAGTGAAAGTTCTGATCCAATTTATGCCCGTCTTGGGGCTGCCGCCCCGCGGCGGTGGTTTGGATTTCTTGTCGTGTTCGGGCTGGGAATTCTGCTGATTTATTTGAGTTTCGTGAGCCTTGGCGGTGTTATCTCCCGCGCGTTTCTGATCGCCTTCGGAATCCTTTGCATTTATGCCGCTGACAGGTTGAGGATCGCCACGCAAGGTACAGTTTTACTGACAGAAAATGGGATTGAAGCGGGTGACGGGTCACTGCTGGTCGCTTGGGATAACATCAAGCATGTGGAGCGCGGGGCGTTTGCCTTGAAGCCGTCGAATGGCTTCACGGTCCACACGAAAGAGCCAATGCAGCACGCATGGGAGCCTGGCCTTTGGTGGCGGCTAGGGCGTCGGTTTGGCGTAGGAGGTGTGTCGTCAGCGGGCCCGGCTAAATTTATGGCCGAACAGATTGCGTTTAGGCTCGCAAAGCAGGATTAGCAGACTGAGTTGTTTTCGCTTCCAAAGCAGATTTGATCCATCAAGACGTCGCTATCCCAACGTGAGCACTTCTCGCGTGTGATGTCATAGTAGTTCCAGCGTTGACCGAGATGGCTGTAGTAGTAGTCGAGGTAGGTCTGATCACCCCAGTGCGCGATTTCGCTGACCTGGTTATAGTGCTCATCCCGTAGATGCCGAATGTCCCAGTTCTGACAATCCGTCATAACGAAATGTATTGCAGA
This sequence comes from Cognatiyoonia sp., assembly GCF_965661665.1. NCBI lineage: Bacteria > Pseudomonadati > Pseudomonadota > Alphaproteobacteria > Rhodobacterales > Paracoccaceae > Cognatiyoonia > Cognatiyoonia sp. Next base: position 13,749 of record NZ_CBFIEO010000013.1, read on the forward strand.
GTGCCGCCCAAGCTACCTGCAGATCCAAACGCCACGGGGCGATCAGAAAACGCTGAGCCGCGCATGTGCCTCGGCAAACTGTTGTAGGCAGCATTTATGGATGGGTCCAACAAGGCTGCGCTTAATTTCAGGCCCTGGTAAATTGCAGTAGATGCGGGCGGCTCGAAATCATCAATCGCGGTTAACAGATCAGATTTATCTTGTGTGAGCGGGATGATTTGCTCGTAAATCTCAACTGGGCAAACACCATTATTCCAATTGCGGTAAGTGAAGTGCTGAGCTTGCTCCAATTTGTCCATGTTAGGTTCGTCTGCAAGATCGATGGTCGCGCCGGTTGTCGGCCAAATCGTCGTGTCGAAATCTGTGCAACGGAAGTTCACACATTCGGAAAACCAATGCTTGCGCGGCAGGTTAACGGCGTCGAACAGTTCAGGCCCAGCATTTACGTTGGTTGTGTAGGGGATCAAAAAGATAGAGATGCGATCTTTGTGGTCATTTGTCAGCAATTGCTCGACAAAGGCTGTGGACGCTTCTTTCAATTTGCCCATCCGGGTTGTGCCCGCACCGGAAACCCAAGTCCCCATAGAGCCGGAAATATCCAATACGAGCGACACTTCGACATTTCCAACGCTTTCGATCGCTGTCGACGTGGCGCGGGCTGTCAACTGGTTCACGCCCAAGAATTTAAGAAAGTATGTGTTCAGGTCCAATTTGCAGTTCGCGGTAACGCTTCTGAAGTTTGACCCGTTTGTCATGATCGGATCGCCGTCCAGGCAATTCGCGTCCTTTGCTTTTTCAACGCAGTCGCGAACCACCGCGTCTGGATCACCCTGCTGGTCTAGGTCAGCAGCGGCGAGCACGGCACGGTCGACGGCGCCTTGCATAATAGTACGTCGCGATTCAAACCGCATGAAGTCAACGGCCATGCCTACCAAGACGAGTAAGAGAATGAGGATAAAGAGTGTGAAGATCGTCATCTCACCGTCTTCGTCACGGCGGCACCGGCGCAAAAATGCAGCTGGCGATGAGATAGATAACTTGCTTGTCAAACGCGGGGCATAACTCATTGTACTCAATCCTTATTGTTCGTCCGGCAAAACGAAGCCAAGACACGACATCCCAAGGGCTATAGATCATTTGGATGTGTTCGAATTGGGGCGCGTCGGCGAAAAAAATCTACCTTCGGCGTGCGTTCTAGAAACGAATACGGGGTTCCAGGTGCCATTGTTCACAAAGCGGAACCGCTAATAGGTTCTGGATGCCGTTTCGGGTCATCACGTGCGATCACAGATGAGGAAAAGAGGTGTGCTAGCGTCAGTTAATCTTCTAAGGTTCTGAATACCGAGAGTCCTTTTTGCCTCCGTGATATTTGATCAAAACAAAGGAGTGCCAAAATGGCACCTGAATCCTCTAAGAATGAACCGAGTTTTCGCGAGTCCGTCGACATCATGTTTAATCGTGCTGTTGCGCTGATGGGATTGTCGCCGGGGTTGGAAGAGAAAATCCGTGTCTGTAACGCGACCTATACTGTGCGGTTTGGCGTGCGGCTGCGGGGCGACATTCACACGTTTGTCGGATATCGCTCGGTCCATTCGGAGCATATGGAACCGGTGAAGGGCGGTATTCGCTACGCCCCCAGCGTGAACCAGAACGAAGTGGAGGCGCTGGCCGCTTTGATGACCTACAAATGCGCTTTGGTTGAGGCGCCGTTTGGGGGCTCCAAGGGCGGGCTCTGCATCAATCCGATGGATTATGAGGAGCATGAGTTGGAACTCATCACGCGGCGTTTTGCGTATGAATTGGCCAAGCGCGATCTGATCGATCCGTCCCAGAACGTACCCGCGCCAGATATGGGCACGGGCGAGCGGGAGATGGCGTGGATCGCCGACCAGTACCGCCGGATGAACACGAGCGACATCAACGCTGCCGCCTGTGTCACCGGTAAGCCGCCGAATGCAGGTGGTATTGCCGGCCGTGTCGAAGCGACGGGGCGCGGTGTGCAATATGCCTTGCAGGAGTTCTTCCGGCACCCAAAGGACATTGCGGCTGCTGGGCTTGAGGGCACGCTCAAGGGTAAACGCATCATTGTCCAAGGTCTGGGCAACGTGGGCTATCACGCGGCGAAATTCTTGTCCCAGGAGGACGGCGCGAAGATCACGGGCATTATTGAGCGCGATGGTGCGCTGCATGATGAGAACGGGCTGGACGTCGAAGCCGTGCGCGCTTGGATTACCAAGCATGGCGGCGTTGCGGGCTACCCTGATGCGCGGCACCGTGGGGACGGGGCCGAAGTGCTGGAAGCGGACTGCGATATTCTGATCCCTGCGGCGTTGGAAGGTGTGATCAACCTCGACAACGCAGAGCGGATCAAAGCACCTTTGATTATTGAGGCCGCGAACGGACCTGTCACGGCTGGTGCCGACGAAATTCTGCGGGATAAGGGCTGTGTCATCATTCCGGACATGTATGCCAACGCAGGCGGTGTGACGGTGTCATATTTCGAGTGGGTCAAGAACCTGAGCCACATCCGCTTTGGCCGGATGCAGCGCCGCGCGGAGGAAAGCCGCCACCAATTGCTCGTTGATGAGTTGGAGCGTTTGTCGGGCGACAAGGGCCTTGGCTGGGAACTGTCGCCAGGGTTTAAGGACAGGTACCTCAAAGGCGCGGGGGAGTTGGAGCTGGTGCGATCTGGCCTCGATGACACGATGCGCAAAGCCTACCAGGACATGCGGGAGGTCTGGCACGGCCGTGATGACGTGAAGGATTTGCGGACGGCGGCCTACCTTGTCTCCATTGGCAAGGTGGCGGCGAGCTACAAGGCCAAAGGGCTCTAGAGTCATTCGAGCGCAGCGGATGGTGCGTTCGCTGCGCTTTTATTTGCGACGATGACTTCTCGACTCTGCCGACGGCTGGCGGAATAATGCGAATATGAGTCTGCCACCCGGATTTTTGGACGAATTGCGCACCCGACTGTCGATGGGACAGGTCGCGGGGCGGAAAGTGATGTGGGACAACCGCAAGTCCAACCCTGGAAAGGGGGATTTATGGGCGCCATGCCCGTTTCATCAGGAAAAGACCGCCAGTTTCCACGTGGATGACAAGAAGGGCTATTATTATTGCTTTGGCTGTCATGCGAAAGGGGATGCAATTTCTTTCGTGCGTGAAACGGAGAATGTCGGCTTCATGGAAGCGGTGAAGATCCTTGCGGATGAGGCTGGGATGCAGATGCCCGAGCGCGATCCGATGGCGCAGCAGAAAGCGGATGAGAGGACGGAATTGGCCGAAGTGATGGAACAGGCGGTCAAACATTTCCGCCTGAACCTGCAAACTGGTGCGGCAGGGGCTGCGCGGGGTTATCTGGAACGGCGCGGTCTGGATGCGGAGGCACAGGCGCGCTGGAACATCGGGTTTGCGCCGGACAATGGCGGGGTGCTGGCGCATCTGACGGGCAAGGGCGTGGAACAGAAGAAGGTTCTGGATGCTGGCCTTGCGGCTGAAAGTGATCGGGGTGGCTCGCCTTATGATCGGTTCCGCGGCCGGATCATCTTTCCAATTCGCGATGCGCGCGGGCGGGCGATTGCGCTGGGCGGGCGTGCGATGGATCCAAATGCGCGTGCCAAGTATCTGAATTCGCCGGAGACTTTGCTGTTTGATAAGTCTCGAACCCTCTACAACCACGGCCCTGCGCGGGAGGCGGCGGGCAAAGGCAATCCGCTGATCGTGGCTGAGGGGTATATGGACGTGATCGCGCTGTCGGAGGCGGGCTTTCCCGCCACGGTCGCAGCTCTGGGCACGGCGATTACGGAGCATCATTTGCGGATGCTCTGGCGGATCGCGCCGGAGCCGATCCTTGCCTTGGACGGGGACACGGCGGGTCTGAGGGCGGCGATGCGGGTGATCGACATCGCGTTGCCGTTGTTGGAAGCGGGGCAATCCTTGCGCTTTGCTATCATGCCTGAAGGGTTGGATCCCGACGACCTGCTGAAACAGCAGGGCAAAGGCGCGATGCAAAAATTGCTCGACGATGCGATCCCAATGGTTCAACTGCTTTGGCGGCGGGAGACGGATGGCAAGACATTTGACAGCCCCGAACGGAAAGCTGCGCTTGATAAGGCGTTGAGGGATAAAATCAAATTGATCGCGGACCCATCGATCCGGAGCCATTATGGGCAGGCGATCAAAGACCTGCGTTGGCGGCTTTTCTCTGCCCGTCCGAAGGCTGCGGGGGCCGGTCCAAAGGCGAGACCGCGCGCGGGGTACGGACGCTATCAAGCGGATTGGCAGCGCAATGTCGCGCCGATTGCGAGCAGCAAAACTTCTGCATTGGCGTTAGGGGTCAGCAGTGAGGAATATCTTCGAGAGGCTGTCATCCTTGCCACTTTGGTCTCGACCCCTGCGATCTTGGTGGAGTTTGAGAGCGACATCGAAATGATGGAGTTTCGTGACACTTATCACGGACGTTTGCGTGATGTAATCTTGCGGCATGCCGAAAAAGATGACCTGCGCGGCGCAATTGATGCAGAGATTGGCACCAGCGCCCTTGAAAAGCTGTTCGGTCAAAACCATGTCGCCATCACACCAGCAGTGCGACGGGCAGGTGATCTGGAAACGGCCCGTCTGTGTCTGTCTGGCGAGTTTGGGAAAATGCGGGCGCGCGCGGGTCATCCGGCGGAACTTGCCGATGCAATGCAAGAAATCGAAGGCGTAACCGATGAAGGGCTGACATGGCGGTTGGCTCGGGCGGCGGAAGCGCTGGATCAAACCGCGAAGATCGCCGGCGGTGACGACACAGACTACGAAGAAGCCGAAAACGGCGCGAAATTAAACAAAGATGAACTTGGATCGCTTAACGATCTTCTGAATCAGATAGACTTTACTAAGGGTGGGTCACGGTCTAGGTCGTGAATCGCCAAAGGGAACAAGAGCAACAGAGCCAAAAAATAAGCATCTGATGCTTGCGAATCAGTCGTTCAAGGGATTGGTTCGGTTTAATGCGAATCACCCGAATCACTCCGGGTATATGTGACGTATGATGCAAGGGAGCCACCATGGCCGCCAAGGACACGGACGACCGTAAGCCCACCGATCAGGATGACGTATCGCTCGACATGAGCCAAGCCGCTGTCAAAAAGATGATCGCTGATGCGCGAGAGCGCGGATATATCACCTACGATCAGCTGAACGCGGTATTGCCGCCAGATCAGGTGTCCTCCGACCAGATCGAAGACGTGATGTCGATGCTGTCCGAAATGGGCATTCAGGTCACCGAGGAAGAAGAATCCGAAGAGGCAGAGGAGAACCAAGGCTCCACCGAGGTCGCGACCGTCAAAGGTCCAGGCGAAGTTGCGATCTCCACTGGTGAGACGGAGAAGCTCGACCGCACGGATGATCCTGTTCGGATGTATCTGCGGGAAATGGGCTCCGTCGAGCTGTTGTCCCGCGAAGGTGAGATTGCAATTGCGAAACGGATCGAGGCCGGCCGCAATACGATGATCCTCGGGCTGTGTGAAAGCCCGCTCACGTTCCAAGCGATCACCATCTGGCGCGACGAATTGCTCAATGAGGACATCCTGTTGCGCGACGTTATTGATCTGGAAACCACCTTTGGAAACCAGATGGGTGAGGATGATGAGGAAGAGGAAGTTGTCACGTCCTCTGCCACTGCCGCGCCTGCTGAAAAGAAAGAAGAAGCGCAAGAATTGGATGCCGATGGCAACCCGATTGCAAAAGATGATGACGACGATGATGATGACGTTGCAAGCATGTCTTTGGCGGCGATGGAAGCCTCGCTCAAGCCGCGTGTGCTTGAGACGCTGGACTTGATCGCGCGCGACTTTGCCAAGTTGAGCGACATGCAAGACGCGCGGATGTCCGCAACGTTAAACGAGGACAGCAGCTTTTCTGATAAAGAAGAGAAGAAATACCAAAAGCTCCGTCAGGAGATTGTGGACTACGTGAACTCGCTTCACCTCCACAACAACCGGATCGAAGCGCTGATCGACCAGCTTTACGGTATTAACCGTAGAATCATGTCGATCGACAGCGCCATGGTCAAACTGGCCGACCAAGCCCGCATCAACCGTCGTGAATTCATCGACGCTTATCGTGGGCGGGAACTTGACCCGAACTGGCTTGCCGAGATGGGCGAAAAGACTGGTCGCGGCTGGCAGATGTTGATGGAACGCTCCACCGACAAAATTGAAGAGCTGCGCGGGGATATGGCGCAAGTTGGTCAATACGTTGGTGTTGATATCACCGAATTCCGCCGCATCGTGCAGCAGGTTCAAAAGGGTGAGAAAGAAGCCCGTCAGGCGAAGAAAGAGATGGTCGAAGCCAACCTGCGTCTCGTGATCTCTATCGCCAAGAAATACACGAACCGTGGCCTGCAATTTCTTGATCTTATTCAGGAAGGTAACATCGGCCTTATGAAAGCGGTCGATAAGTTTGAGTATCGCCGCGGCTACAAATTCTCCACCTACGCGACATGGTGGATCCGTCAGGCGATCACTCGCTCGATCGCAGACCAAGCCCGCACAATCCGTATTCCGGTGCACATGATCGAAACGATCAACAAGCTTGTGCGGACCGGTCGGCAGATGCTGCATGAGATTGGCCGTGAGCCAACGCCAGAGGAATTGGCAGAAAAGCTGCAAATGCCTTTGGAAAAGGTCCGCAAAGTCATGAAGATCGCGAAAGAGCCGATCTCCCTAGAAACGCCGATTGGCGACGAGGAAGACAGCCAGCTTGGCGATTTCATCGAGGACAAGAACGCAATCTTGCCTTTGGACAGCGCGATTCAGGAGAACCTGAAAGAGACGACGACACGTGTTCTGTCCTCCCTAACGCCGCGTGAGGAGCGGGTTCTGCGGATGCGCTTTGGCATCGGCATGAACACTGACCACACGCTTGAAGAGGTCGGCCAGCAGTTCAGCGTGACCCGCGAACGGATCCGTCAGATCGAAGCGAAGGCTCTCCGTAAGCTCAAGCACCCAAGCCGGAGCCGCAAACTGCGGAGCTTCTTGGATCAGTAAGCCTTGGCAAGTTCGCTGACCAAAGGTCAGCACAATTGGGCTACGTTTATTGCATTCGCGGCCACTGTTAGTCCCACGGTCCTTGTCCCGCTCTGGTCGCTGTTTTTTGTGAAGCGGGCAACGTTCAGCTAGGCCTTCAACCAATGTCATGTTGGCCCGATTGGGATTGGTTGGGTGATCTGTCGAATTATATTCGAGTAAGATCGCTTCTGCTTTTTCTTCTGGCCGGACTTCCGCTAGTTTTATACGTCGGTTTGGTCGTCGTTTTGTTCATCTACGTTAGGAGATTTATGATGTGGTTATTTGGGCAAAAATCGAAGCTCGCTGAAGCCCCAAAAGCTGAAGAGTATAATGGGTACCGCATTTTTGCGGAGCCTATCAAAGAAGGCTCGACCTATCGCCTTGCGGCGCGGATTGAAAAGGACGCACCGGATGGGGTGAAGACCCATCAGGTGGTCCGCGCGGATACGTTCGGGGATTTGGATGAGGCGACGGAGATTTCAGCCGCCAAAGCGCGGCAGGTGATCGACCAGATGGGCGACGCGATCTTCGACTAGAAGAACTCCGATATCTGATCCAACGGCTTCTTGTACTTGGCCACCTCTGGAACAGTCGCATCCTCGGCCGCGTGGCCGACGGTGATGATCATTGTTGGTTTTTCGGACGCGGGGCGGTTTAGGGCGCCATTGAGGAATTTCATCGGGTTCGGTGTATGGGTCAGTGTGCTAAGACCCGCGTTGTGGAGCGCGGCGAGCAAGAACCCCGTGGCGATGCCCACGCTTTCCGGCACGTAGTAGTTTTTGTAACGGGTGCCGTCCTCAAATTCCCCCCACCGCTGCGCGAAGACGACGATCAACCACGGCGCGGTAGTGAGGTGCGGTTTGTTGGCGTCGGTGCCGATGGGTTCGAGCGCTTTGATCCATTCATCCTCAATCCCGCGTTCGTAGAATTTCTGTTCTTCAATCTCGGCCTCTTCGCGGATTCGGGCTTTCATCGCAGGGTCAGAAATGGCGGCGAAGAACCACGGCTGGTGATTAGCGCCGGAGGGGGCTGAGCCCGCCGTCATTAGGCAATGTTCGATCACTTCGCGCGGGACAGGTTTGTCGCTGAATTCACGGATGGAGTGTCGCTTACTCATGTAGTCGCGAAACGCCTCTGCATGGTGGAGCGCGTCCGCGACCGAGCGGGAGACGTGGTGCGGCAGGGGCAGCGCCCTATAAGACATGTTGCGTTTGTCGAGCATGGGTTTCCTCTCTGATCTTGCGGTACCATACGCGCTGCGTCAGGGTCAGGGAAAGGAGTGGGCATGAAGATTTTTGAGATCGAGACGCGTGGGCAAGGACTTTATGAGTTCACCGGCGATGTGGCGCGGTGGGTGCAGGCGTCGGATGTCGGTGAGGGGCTGCTCACGCTATTTGTGCAGCACACCTCTTGTTCGCCGCTCATTCTGGAGAATGCGGATCCAGAGGTGCAGGTGGATTTGCCAAACTATTTCGCCCGCTTGGTGCCGCCGACGACGGACCCGTCGATGTCCTATCTGCCCCATACACACGAAGGGTCGGATGATAGGCCTGCGTATATCAAGGCGGCGATGATGCCAGTAAGCTTGTCTATTTATGTCATGTCAGGGCGTTTGGCGCTTAGAACATGGCAGGAAATTTACTTTTCGAACGTCAGGACTGTCCGCACAGCAGCCGTGTGGTGGCGCATCTGTCAGCATAGGTCGGTGCCAAACCGACACATCATTTGGTGGTTGTGTTTTGGGCCTACCCAAACTCTGGCAAGGTGCCTATAGTATCTGTGGATAACTTGGGAAGATACCCAAGACGAAAGAGATGAGGACAGGCCCATGCGTTGCCCCTTTTGCGGAAACGTTGACACACAAGTGAAGGATTCCCGCCCTGCGGAGGATCACGCAGCCATCCGGCGGCGCCGGTTTTGTCCGGCCTGTGGCGGACGATTCACGACCTATGAGCGCGTACAGCTGCGCGATCTGGTAGTGATCAAGTCCAACGGTCGGCGCGAAGATTTTGACCGCGATAAGCTGGAACGCTCGATCCGGATCAGTCTTCAGAAACGCCCGATTGATCCAGACCGAATCGACCAGATGATTTCCGGCATCGTTCGGCGGTTGGAGAGTATGGGCGAGACCGACATTCCATCGACCACCATTGGTGGGATCGTGATGGAAAGCCTCGCGCGGATCGACACGGTGGCCTATGTGCGCTTCGCCAGTGTTTACAAGAACTTCCAAGCGGCGGACGACTTCGACAAATTCGTCAGTGAGTTGCGGCCTGACGACTCCCCAGCCTCGTGACGACCCACACAGATGTAGATTTCATGCGCACCGCGCTGTCCCTTGGGCAGCGCGGTTTGGGTCGAGTTTGGCCCAATCCGGCGGTGGGCTGCATTCTGGTGAAGGCAGGGCAGGTCGTGGGGCGTGGCTGGACCGCGGATGGTGGACGTCCCCATGCAGAGGTTGTGGCGCTGGCCGAAGCTGGAGCTTTGGCGAAAGGCGCCACGGCTTATGTGACCTTGGAGCCTTGTGCCCATATCGGCGAGACCGGTCCTTGTTCGGAGGCACTGATCGCCGCCGGTGTCGCGCGGGTTGTTGTGGCGACGACAGACCCTGATCCACGGGTGAGTGGCAAGGGGATTGAAATGCTGCGCACCGCGGGCGTCGACGTTGCGGTTGGTGTTTGTAAGGGCGCCGCCAATCGTGACCATGCTGGCTTTTTTGCGCGGGTGTCAATTGGTCGGCCATTTGTCACGTTGAAGTTGGCAGGGTCCGTGGACGGGCGGATCACGACCCGCACGGGCGAAAGCCAGTGGATCACGGGGCCGGAGGCGCGGCATGTAGTGCATGCCATGCGAGCTCGGCATGACGCCGTGATGGTTGGGGCCGGCACGGCGCGGGCCGATGACCCATCATTGAACGTGCGGGGCATGGCTGATGTGCCTCAGCCGGTGCGGGTGGTTGTCAGTCAGAACTTGAACATTCCGACGGATGGTACGATTGCGCGAACGGCAAATGAGCAGCCGGTGTGGGTTCTGCATCAGTCTGGTGCGGCGACCTCGGTTTGGGAAGGGCTGGGTGCGCGGTGCTTTGACTGTGATGCGCCGATGGATTTGGCCAAGGGGCTCGAAGCCTTGGCCGAAGCCGGGTTGACCCGCGTGTTCTGCGAAGGTGGCGGTGGGTTGGCCGCGTCGCTTTTGCGAGCGGGTCTTGTCGACGAACTTGTTGTCTTCACCGCAGGCGTTGGCATCGGCGCGGATGGGATGTCGAGCTTGGCGTCGCTGGGGGTAGAGGCCCTTTCAGACGCACCGCGCTTTGCGCTAGAGGATGTGCGGTCCGTGGGGCCTGATACGATGACTGTCTGGCGTCGCTAGCGCCAAAGGTGGGCGTAGCTCGCAAACAGCCCTTGGAGTTTTGAGAGGCTGCGATTGAAACGCCCGGGCGCGGGTATTTCGCCTTTGTCAAGCCGGTCGACGATCACTTCCACAGGGCAGGGACGACCCGTGACGGGATCGCGGTAGCGCGGATAGTCAATGAGCATAGCGTGGACCAACGCGCGACACGTCGGCGCCAGCTTTGCGCAGCATAGTCGCCAATTTGTGGAAGAACGGGCCGTGCGGGCCCTGCAAGAACAAGAAATTGCGAACAGATGACATGATCATACCGACAACATCCGCATTAATACTTGTTCCTATACCCTGATGATTTGCCAAAAATATGGCAGAGATCTTGGCCTGAAAACTTGTCTGTCGACAGCTTGACCGCTAGGTCAGGGGAAACAGCAAGGAATACCATCATGTTCACTGGGATCATCACCGATATCGGGACCGTGCTTGAGTTAGAGCAGCGCGGCGATCTGCGGGCACGGATCGGCACGGTTTATGATGTGGATAGCATTGATTTGGGCGCGTCGATTGCCTGCAACGGCGTGTGCCTGACGGTGATCGCTTTGGGACGGGAGCCGCAGAACTGGTTTGATGTAGAGATCTCTGCCGAAACTGTTGGTGCGACAAATGTGGGATCATGGCGCGAAGGGGCGCGGGTCAACCTTGAGCGGGCGTTGAAGGTTGGGGATGAGCTTGGTGGCCACATCGTTTCCGGTCATGTAGATGGCGTGGCTGAGGTGGTGGATGTTCGGGATGAGGGCGACAGCACCCGTGTGACGTTCCGCGCGCCAGAGGCATTGGCAAAGTTTATTGCGCCGAAGGGGTCGGTTGCACTCAATGGCACTTCGCTGACGGTGAATGAGGTCGCGGGCGCGGATTTCGGCATCAACTTTATCCCACACACAAAGTCCGAGACAACTTGGGGCGATGTCGCCGTGGGTGACAAAATCAACATCGAAATTGATACGATGGCGCGCTATGTCGCGCGGTTGCGCGAATACGGGTGACCATGTCAAGTCGCGTTTGCGATCAACGTGGCGTCCTGGCCCCTTTCAAACAATTGGCGGGTCGGTTATGCGCTGTGAAACCACTGCATGGGGATGCACATGAGCACCACGTTTGAAACACCTGGTCAGGTTGAACGCGATTGGTCCGACGCGATCTCTCCCATTGAGGAGATCATCGAAGATGCGCGTAATGGGAAGATGTTTGTTCTTGTCGATCATGAGGATCGGGAAAACGAAGGCGATCTGGTGATCCCAGCGCAAATGGCGACGCCGGACGCGATCAATTTCATGGCCAAGCACGGGCGCGGATTGATCTGTTTGACGCTCACGAGCGAGCGGATCGATGCGTTGGACCTGCCGCTGATGGCGAGTCACAACTCCTCCCGCCATGAAACGGCGTTTACGATTTCGATTGAAGCGCGTGAGGGTGTGACCACGGGCATCTCCGCGGCGGATCGCGCTCGGACGGTCTCAACAGCGATAGATGCCTCTAAGGGTGCGGCAGATATTGCAACGCCGGGGCATGTCTTCCCATTGCGCGCGCGGGATGGCGGCGTTTTGGTGCGGGCCGGTCATACCGAAGCGGCGGTGGATATTAGCCGGTTGGCGGGCCTGAACCCGTCTGGCGTGATCTGCGAGATCATGAAGGAAGATGGGGAGATGGCACGTCTGCCGGAACTCGTTTCCTTCGCGCAGCTTCATGGTTTGAAGGTTGGCACGATCAGTGACCTGATCGCTTACCGCCGCCGCCACGATAACCTTGTCAAAGTCCGCAAGACGGAGGCGATCACGTCTGAATTTGGTGGTGAATGGCAGCTGCGTGTTTACTCAGACGAGACACAGGGCGCGGAACATATCGCATTGATAAAAGGCGATATTTCAACGGATGAGCCGGTGCTTGTACGGATGCATGCGCTGGACCCAATGCTGGATATCGTGGGCACAGGGCCGAAGGGTCGCCGAAATGAGTTTGGCGATGCGATGCAGGTGATCGCGGAAGAAGGTCGGGGTGTGCTGGTCCTGTTGCGCGACGTGCATATGCAGATTGACCCAACCGAAGAAGGCTCCCCCCAAACATTGCGGCAGTATGGTGTGGGCGCGCAGATCCTCAGCACGCTGGGCTTGAGTGACATCACGCTTTTGACTAACTCCCCTCAGCCGAAAGTTGTCGGGTTGGATGCCTATGGCCTTGAAATTGTCGGCACGCGCAAGATTTCGGAGATCGGATAATGGCTGGACCGTCCCACTATGTGATGCCGCGTGCGGAGATGGAGAAGCCCACGAAAATCCTGATCGTAGTGTCGCCGTATTACAAAGACATTGCCGACAATATGATTTCGGGCGCCGTGGCGGAAATTGAAGCCTCCGGCGCGACGCATGAGATTGTTGAGGTGCCAGGTGCGCTGGAAATTCCGACTGCGATTGGTATTGCGGAGCGGATGTCAAACTTTGATGGCTACGTTGCTTTGGGCTGCGTCATTCGGGGGGAGACGACGCATTATGAGACGGTCTGCAACGACAGCAGCCGCGCGATCCAGTTGCTGGGACTTCAGGGGCTTTACATTGGCAACGGCATTTTGACCGTTGAGAACCGCAAGCAAGCCGAAGTTCGGGCTGATCCCGCCGATCAGAACAAGGGCGGCGGTGCGGCGGCTGCGGCCTTGCACCTTGTTGCGCTGTCTCGTAAGTGGGGCCGCCAGGACAAGGGGGTGGGGTTCACTTCTGATATCCTGTTGGCTCAAGACGACACCAAGACGGTATGACCCTTTCAAACAACCAAAAACGCAAAATGCGCTCTGCCGCGCGGCTTTACGCGACGCAGGCGCTGTTTCAGATGGAGGCCAGCGGCCAATCCGTCGAGGGCGTGATGCGCGAGTTTGAGGATCATCGCTTTGGCGCGGTCTATGATGATGTTGAGATGCAAGAAGGCGATCTTGACACGTTTCGCAGCTTGATGGAACGGGCTGTGAATGAGCAGGCCAAGATCGACCAATTGACCGATCGTGCCTTGGTCGCGAAATGGCCAATCGCGCGGATTGATCCAACGCTCCGCGCGGTGTTCCGTGCAGCAGGGGCAGAAATGTTGGAAGGCGACACGCCGCCCAAGGTCATCATCACTGAGTTTGTGGACGTCGCTGGCGCGTTCTGCACCGATGAGAAAGAACCGCGGTTCGTGAATGCGGTTTTGGATCACATGGCGCATGAGGTTATGCCGGAGAAGTTCTAGGACGTCAGGCAGTCGATTGAACCGGTCAGAGTGGATTGTCCGCGTTCATCCATTGCGCCCCACACTGCGCCGCTTGGTTTTCAAAGAGTGCAATCCTAGATCTAGACAAAGTTGATGTTGTCGACTTTGGTCTTGCACTGGCGTGTCGATGAGGTGTCGATCAGCAACGCATGCAGTTCGTGAGGGACGACAGTCCAGCAACAGTCTGAAAAGGAAATGGTGGCGGGATCCGCAGCGACCGTCGAAGGTTTATTCCCGAGGACCTGTATATACAGGTGGGCGCCAGATAACTGAACCAGGGCTCAGACAGAGCCAGCTCCCTCGGATTTGCTTAAGGCCACTGGAATGTAACCAACATGCATGACGAGAAGAGCAGACCACCGCCGCCTTTGCAGGTAGGACGAGGTGCGTGCAATCTCAAGCGGTAAATGAAATTATTCAGATGTGACGAGCAGGAGACCGTTGGAGCCAACAAGTGGGTCTGGCAACATCGGGAGGGCAAACCGTTCAATCCAACCTAGCGCGATAAGGGCCAAGCAAACGTCCATGAAGGCGATGTCGAACACTGAACTCATTATTCACTCCCAGGTGTTGATGTTTAATGGATCGTTGAGAACTTGGGCAAGAAAATGGTGGAACTGAGAAAAAGATTCACAATCGGAGGGTGAATGCGGGGCAAATCCATTAGCTCTTGGCACTTCGGGTTGACCGATGTTTATGTTTTGTTCATGTTTGCGGCATGCCGAACGAACTTCCTCCACAAAGCCTGATGCCAGGGCAATTGCTTGCTCGTGGGGTGTCTCGACACCTGCGGCAGCATGATTTTGTTAGTGTTGAAGAGTTGGTGCCGACCTTTGGTTTGCGTGTAGATGTGATGGCATTGGGACCGAAAGGTGAGATTTGGGTCATTGAGTGCAAATCATCCCGTGCAGATTTTCAATCAGACTCAAAATGGGTAGGCTATTTGAAGTGGTGTGACCGCTTCTTCTGGGCGGTGGACCAGGATTTTCCGACCGACTTGCTGCCGGAGGATACAGGTTTGATCATCGCGGATGGCTACGATGCAGAGATCATTCGCGTCGGGCCCGAGCGCAAGCTGCCACCTGCACGGCGGAAAGTGATGACGCAGAAATTCGCCCGGCATGCGGCCGTGCGGGCGCAAGCAGCGCGTGATCCGAACGCGCAGTTCGCTTGGTAGCCTAGCCGAGGTTCAGGGGCGGGAGCGCCTTTACCGTATCATCCACAGCTTTCATCTGTGACAGAAACGGTTCCAATTGATCCAAGGGCAGGGCGCTTGGTCCGTCGCAGAGCGCCTCATCAGGGTTTGGATGCGCTTCTAAGAAAAGCCCTGCGATCCCCACAGCCAATCCCGCGCGACCCAATTCGGCGACCTGATCCCGACGCCCGCCAGAGGCTGCAGCCCCCGCTTCGCGCATTTGCAGCGCGTGGGTCACATCAAAGATGATTGGGGCGTCATTGCTGAAGTTGCGCATGGTGCGGAAGCCCAGCATATCGACAACGAGGTTGTCGTAGCCGAAGTTCGTGCCGCGCTCGCACAGCAGGATCTTGTCATTGCCTGCTTGTGTGATCTTTTCGACGATATTGCCGATCTGAGGTGGGCTCAGGAATTGCGGCTTCTTGACGTTCACAACTGCGCCGGTTTTGGCGATGGCTATTATGAGGTCGGTTTGCCGGGCCAGAAACGCAGGGATTTGCAGGATATCGCAAACCTCGGCCACGGGGGCCGCTTGGGCGATTTCATGCACGTCTGTTATGATCGGGACGCCGAACGCCGCTTTCACATCTGAAAAGATGCGCAAACCCTCATCGAGGCCGGGACCACGGTAGGAAGTGATGGAGGAGCGGTTGGCTTTGTCAAAGGAGGCTTTGAAAACGTAAGGAATGTCCAGCTTTTCGGTCACTTTGACATAAGCTTCGGCCACTTGGAGGGCCAGATCGCGGCTTTCGAGCACGTTCATGCCGCCCAGCAGCACCATTGGTTTTGCGTTGTCGATTTGGATGTCGTTGAGTGTGACTGTGGCCAATCTATTTGCCCTTCACGGCGCGCGCAGCCATCGCGGCGGCTTTCAACTCTTCAGCGATTTCTTCGGCCTCGGTAGGGTCAAAATCCATCGGGATTTCAACGCCTGTGCCTTCGACGTAGATGCGGACCATGCCTTGGTCCGTGGGGCCAATCTGGATGTTGGCCTCGATATCGCGTTCGTCGTTGATGCCCATGGGAATTTTTCCTTTGTCTTGGCCCCGTGCCTATCGCAGCGCGGTTGGGTTTGGCAAGTCAGGGTAACTGCCCAAAGGCCGTGGGTTTTCCAACCAATTTGACGACAAATACCTTGTCATCGCAGTATAGCGGGGTTACATCGCCCCACGTGCCGCCTTAGCTCAGTTGGTTAGAGCGCTTGATTGTGGATCAAGAGGTCCCTGGTTCGAGACCAGGAGGTGGTACCAATCCTACCTTATTCTTGTGTATTTCATGTGGAACTGGCCTGCTCATTGAGGGGCCTGTTCTTCTTAAACATGTTGATTGAGACTCAGCGAACACCCGGGGTCTCAGAGGGTGTGTGGGGTACGTACGTACGTCCTCACCTGCCACAATTGGGCCGTATTTAGAGCCGTTTGTTTCCTATGAATAAACAATCGGTAATCGGCGGCTAAACAATTGTTTGTGTTTGCGGCAGATAGCACATCAGACACACGTTTTGGGCATGCGCCACTGACACTTGACGAAATCCGTGGGCGTTCGATCGTTTTACATCATGGGCTTGACCAGGATGGTGAGAGCGGGCCTAAGGTCGCTTGTGGGATTATCCCTGAGGTTTTAGTTGCGGTTTGTCGGGATGCGTACGACAAGCTGACTATGACGCACCGCACAATCCATTTCACAATATCTGCCGATCCGCCCAAGCGGTTGGATAAGGCTTTGGCGCGGGATGTGCCGGAGGATGCGGCTTTAAGCCGGTCGCGGATGGTGAAATTGATCGAACAAGGGGCAGTGTCTGTCGACGGTGTTGTGTTGGATCAACCACGCGGCTCCGTTGTCGAGGGGGCCGAGGTGTCGATCACCGTCTCGGAAGCCGTCGAGAGCCATATCGCGGGGGAGGATATCCCACTCAAAGTAGTTTTTGAGGATGACGACCTGATCGTTTTGAATAAACCCGCGGGCATGGTGGTGCATCCGGCGCCGGGAACGCCGTCTGGTACGCTTGTAAATGCGCTTATTCATCATTGTGGGGAGTCGTTGTCTGGTGTTGGCGGGTCGAAACGGCCAGGGATCGTGCACCGGATCGACAAGGATACCTCTGGCCTGTTGGTAGCGGCGAAATCTGATGCTGCGCATCAGGGATTGGCGAATCAATTCGCGGCCCACACGGTGGAGCGGCGGTATTTGGCGGTTTGTTACGGAGCCCCTGACAGCAATGATCCGCGGTTGCGCGGGATCAAAGGGACGAGTTTTGAGCCTGGGAATATCCTGAAGGTGCAGACGTTTCTTGACCGCCACAAGACGGACAGACAGCGGCAGGCTGTGTTCTTTGAGCGCGGACGGCACGCTGTGACGCGGGCCCGCATTGTTGAGGCGCTGGGCAACCCAGTTTCAGCCGCGCTGATCGAATGTTGGTTGGAAACCGGCCGGACCCATCAAATTCGGGTGCATTTAGCCCACTGTGGGCATTCCCTGATTGGCGACCCGGTTTACGGCGGGCGGCGAAAGCTATCCCCCAAAGCGGTCGGTGCGGTAAGCGCTCAGAACGCAGCGGCGTTTCTGCGTCAGGCGCTTCACGCAGCGACCTTGGGGTTTGAGCATCCTGTGACCAAGGACACCCTGTCATTTGAAGCGCCAATGCCGGCCGATATGGCGGAACTTGTCGCGAATTTGCGGGTTGGGGCATGAAATAATCTATCCCATGTGCGTGAGCGCACTGAAACGTGACTTTCAATGCCCTACGGCGCTGCTCATATGTATTTGACGAAAAGTGTTATTGGTCCTCTTGAAAAGGGTCGTTAGCGCAACCATATTGATGTTAAGCCTATAAACATAACCGAATATTGGGAGACACATGAGCAATTATTCCAACCTTCCGGCCCCATCGCCAGAGCAGGGCCTCAACCGCTATATGCAGGAAATCCGCAAGTTCCCGATGTTGGAGCCTGAGGAAGAGTACATGCTGGCCAAGCGGTGGGTGGAGGATGAGGATACAGAATCCGCTCATAAGCTTGTCACATCTCACCTGCGCCTCGCAGCGAAGATTGCGATGGGATACCGCGGCTATGGCTTGCCACAGGCTGAGGTGATCTCTGAAGCGAACGTCGGCTTGATGCAGGCGGTCAAGAAGTTTGACCCTGAGAAGGGCTTCCGCCTTGCGACCTATGCGATGTGGTGGATCCGTGCCTCCATTCAGGAATACGTCCTGCGGTCATGGTCGATGGTAAAAATGGGCACCACCAGTGCTCAAAAGAAGCTGTTCTTCAACCTGCGCAAAGCAAAGAGCCGGATTGGTGCGCTTGAAGACGGGGATTTGCGTCCTGAAAACGTCTCGCGGATCGCGAATGATCTGGGCGTGACGGAACAGGAAGTCGTCAACATGAACCGCCGTCTGTCGGGGGGTGATGCATCGCTCAACGCGATGGTCGGCACCGATGGCGACAGTGCGACACAGTGGCAGGATTGGCTTGAGGACGAAGATGCCGACCAAGCGGCTGCCTATGAAGAGCATGATGAGCTGACTGCACGTCGTGAGCTTTTGGCGGAGGCAATGGATACGTTGAACGATCGTGAGAAGGACATTCTGATGCAGCGCCGACTGTCGGAAGAGACGATCACGCTGGAAGATCTGAGTTCGCAGTACGGTGTGAGCCGTGAGCGTATCCGCCAGATAGAGGTCCGCGCCTTTGAAAAGCTGCAAAAGCGGATGAAGGAACTCGCCGGCGAAAAGGGCATGCTGGAGACAGCCTAAGCATTTGAAACCATGAGACTCCCGGTGGTGTATGCCCCCAGGGTTTTTCTTTGGACTCTTTGCGGTAACCACGTAGTCTCGTCCCAAGGCAGAGGGGACCGTTCATGACATTTCGTTGGGGCATCTTGGGCGCGTCAAAGTTTGCGGCGGGGCACATGGGGCCTGCGATCCATGCGGCGTGTGGGAATACTCTGGCCGCGCTGGCGACGTCATCGGCGGAGAAGGCCACGCCGTTTGTCAAAATTGCGCCGGATATCCACGTTTTTGAGGATTATGAGGCGTTGTTGGCGTCTGATGCCGTGGATGCGGTCTACATCCCATTGCCAAACCACTTGCATGTGCCTTGGTCCGTCAAGGCGTTGGAGGCTGGCAAGCATGTGCTTTGTGAGAAGCCAATCGCGCTTCACGCCGATCAGATCAATGACGTGATTGCGGCGAGGGACGCCACCGGCAAACACGCGGCGGAGGCGTTGATGATCGCGCATCATAGCCAGTTCAAACGTGCCAGAGACTTGGTGCACTCAGGCGCCATTGGCACGCTACGCCATGTCGATGCGGTCTTTACCTTCAACAATGCAGGCGATGTGAGCAAC
This sequence comes from Cognatiyoonia sp., assembly GCF_965661665.1. Lineage (NCBI taxonomy): Bacteria > Pseudomonadati > Pseudomonadota > Alphaproteobacteria > Rhodobacterales > Paracoccaceae > Cognatiyoonia > Cognatiyoonia sp. Next base: position 32,979 of record NZ_CBFIEO010000013.1, read on the forward strand.
ATCCGCCATGACCCCAGCAAGGGCGGTGGCGGGCTGTATGACATTGGCGTTTATACCTGTTCTGCTGCGCGGATTGTGAGCGGGCAGGAGCCGGATCGGATCACCCTCGCTAATTTGGAGCAGGAGCATGGCGTCGACGTCTACGCCCAATTCGCGGCGCAGTTCCCAAGTTTCAGCATGTCGTCGATGGTGTCGATGCGGTTGGCCAAGCGGCAGGAGGTTGTGTTCCATGGCGATGCGGGTGTCCTGAAGCTCACCTGTCCGTTCAATGCCAATGTCTTTGATCTGGCGGAGGTGTCGCTTGAGGATGCGTCGGGTCAAAGAACGCTTGAGCGCTGGCCAGCGGAGAACCATTATTTCAAGCAAGTGGAAAACTTCGCCGCGACAGCCCAGACAGGGGCAGACTACCCTTGGCCGTTGGAGCAGAGCATTGGCACGCAGCGTATGCTGGATATGATTTTTGAAGCTGGTGGCGGCCAGCCCGCCCAGTTGGTTGGAGAGACAACCTAACCGAGCACGAAACGCCAGAGTCCGACTATGACAACATGTTCATCCGCCTGATCACGATGATTATCGCGGCGGTGTTGATGAGCATGGCGCAGACGCTGCTGGGTCTGATCACGATGGCGCACTTCATCATTATGCTGATCGCCCAGCGGGAGCCGAACGAGCAATTGGAAGAGTTCGGAACAACCATGGGCATGTGGATGGCCAAAGCCACGCGATACCAAACGGCTGCAAGCGAAGTGAAACCGTAGCCGTTTACGCAGCTTGATTGACTCACGAGCTGCTCAAGGTTTGGTGATTTAGGAGGCCCGATCCTCAAATCCGATATCTTTGTGGCTTCTATCGCGGAATGGCTTGTTGTTGGACGCCCCGCACCGGCAAAGGAAGATGTTCTTGCCCTGAACAATTTTATGTCCCGTGCCGGTGGTCAGTTCCACGTTTCCGGCCACTTTCAACGGGCCGTCTGGGACACGGGCGGCGGTAACGTTGCCGCCGGTCTCTTCGACAGGGGCGGGTTTCTTCGGTTTTGGCTCACCTGAGGCGGCAAAACCCGTATCGACATGGCTGTAGTCGCAATAGGGTTTGTTTTGGACAAACCACAGCGGCAGAGCGTGGCGCGTGTGGTTTCATCACCTTCGATGTCGAGGTCGCCCGATACTGCGAGGGGGCCATTTTTCAAAATAGCAATGCGGTTTAGCTTTGGTGGCGCCTCGGCTGCGCCGTCATTGTAGCGAAACCCGAGCGCGCCGGAGGGGCAGGAGCGGATCATGGCTGCAACCTCTTCCGCAGGGGCCTTGTCAGGTTGCATCCAAGGGCGCTGGGCGGGGTTGAAGGCTTCGGGAAGCTTCAGAAAGCAATTTCATGCGTGGATGCATTTTGACATGTCAAACGTGACGGTGATGTCTTGGCCCAGGTATTCTTTGCGTTTCATGGTGATCCTCCGCTTTGCTGAGCTTTCGTGCAGCCTAGCGAGAGTGTGCCCCCTCACCAGATGTGTTTGCGCACAGCCGATCGTGACCGCCTGCACAGGTTAGTCTTCCATCGCTTCCAACTCATCGATGAAGCCTTCGATCATGCTGAGGCCCTTGTTCCAGAAGGCTGGATCGCTGGCATCAAGGCCGAAGGGGGCCAAAAGCTCTTTGTGGTGCTTGGAGCCGCCCGCCTTGAGCATGTCAAAGTATTTGGCTTGGAAATCCGCGTCGCCTTCTTCGTAGACGGCATATAGCGCGTTCACGAGGCCGTCGCCGAAGGCATAGGCGTAGACGTAGAAGGGTGAGTGGACGAAGTGGGGGATGTAGGCCCAGAACGTTTCATACCCGTCGGCAAAGTCAAAAACATCGCCAAGGCTTTCGGCCTGCACCGACATCCAGAGTGCGTTGATGTCGTCGGGGGTGAGTTCACCCTCTGCACGGGCGGCGTGGAGTTTGCATTCAAAGTCGTAGAAAGCGATCTGACGCACCACGGTGTTGATCATGTCCTCAACCTTGCCAGCCAAGAGCACCTTACGCTCTTCCTTGCTCGCAGCCCCGTCCAGCAGTTTGCGGAAAGTGAGCATTTCCCCAAAGACGGAAGCCGTTTCAGCCAAAGTCAGCGGGGTGGAGGACAGGAATTCGCCTTGTTCGGCGGCCAAGACCTGATGCACGCCGTGGCCCAGTTCGTGGGCCAATGTCATCACATCGCGTGGTTTGCCCAGATAATTGAGCATTACGTAAGGATGGACTGTCGTGACAGTCGGGTGCGCGAAAGCGCCTGGTGCTTTGCCGGGTTTCACTGTCGCGTCGATCCAGCCTTTGGTGAAGAAAGGCTGCGCCAATTCGGCCATTTTCGGGTCGAAGTCGCCATAGGCGTCGAGCACGGTCTTGGTAGCATCATCCCAGTTGACCAGCCGCGTGTCATCCATCGGCAGTGGCGCGTTGCGGTCCCAGACCTGCATCTGGTCAAGGCCGAGCCATTTGGCTTTGAGCTTGTAATAACGGTGCGACAGGCGCGGGTAGGCGCCTACGACTGCATCGCGGAGGGCTTGGACGACCTCAGGCTCCACATGGTTTGACAGATGGCGGCCGGTCTGCGGTGTCGGCATCTTGCGCCAGCGGTCCTCAATCTCTTTCTCTTTGGCGAGTGTGTTGTGGACGCGGGCGAAGATTTTGATGTTGTCTTTAAAGACATCGGCCAGCGCGTGTGTCGCTGCCTCCCGCTTGGCGCGGTCCTGTTCTGTGAGCAGGTTCAGCGTAGCTTCGAGGTTGAGGGTTTCACCATCGACGGAAAATTCCAGCCCCGCCATGGTTTCATCAAAAAGGCGGTTCCAGGAGGCGGATCCGACGGTGGATTGATCGTGCAAGAACTTTTCTAACTCATCAGACAATTGGTGCGGTTTCATCGCACGCATCCGATCGAAAACGGGTTTGTAGCGAGCGAGATCTGCATTCTCGGCCAGCATGGATGCGAGAGTATCATCGTCCAACCGGTTGAATTCCAATGAGTAAAAGACAAGCGGCGTGGTGAAGCCTGTGATCTTGTCCTGCATGTTCGCCATGAACTGCGCACGTTCGGCATCCGTGGTGATCTGGTAATAGCGCAGACCCGCAAAGGACATGATGCGGCCTGCAATCTCGCTGATCTTTTCGTTGCGCTGGACGGCTTTCAAAAGACCTGCGGCGTCCAGTTCGGCCAATTTATCTTCGTAGTCAGCAGCAAAGCTTGCGCATTCTTTTTCCAGCCACCCAAGATCGCGCTTCAGCTCTGCGCTGTCTTCGCTTGGGTAGAGTTCAGTCAGGTCCCATTCAGGCAGGTCGCCAAAATCGTCGCCGCTGTCAGAGTGCGCATTGAAAACAGGAGTTGGAAAGCGCATTGAGTGTCCTTTGTGCAATGTCTTTTCGCTAGATAGGGCTTCGGGGTGCGCTGCAACACCCATTGCGATCAAAACTTGTAAAGCTGGGCCGGATTGTCGACCAGAATCCGGTGCCGCGTCGTCTCATCGGTGACAACGCGGTGGAACGCGGACCAGAGATCGGCAGTCTTGGGCATTTGCGCGCCGTTCAGCATGATATGCGGCCAATCAGAACCCCAGAGACAGCGTTCGGGGTTCGCCTCCACCAGTGCCGCGACAAAGGCGTCGGTCTGTTCATAGCCCGCGTCATCGAGCCGGTAGAGGCCGGAGAGCTTGATATAGACATCGCCCGCTTTCAGTGCATTGCAAAGCGCTTGGAAACCGGGGTGTTCTGGCCCTGCGTTCAGGTCCGTGGGCCAGCCGATGTGATCGAAGACAACCGGCACGGGGCAGGCCGCGACGTCGGCAGCGAGTTCTTCCATGTGGAGGTCAGCGTGCATGAGCATCTGGATGTGCATGCCCTTGTCAGCAATCATTGGTGCCATCGCCTTTGCGCCGTCCCAAGTCAGCACGCCGCCATGCACGTAGTTGAGCCGAACGCCGGAGAGGTTCCATTCGCTAAATTGGTCGAGATCGGTATCGCTTGCGCCGTCCGGCAAAAGACCTATCCCTTTGAAGCCGTCCCCCATTTGGCGCACGGCCTCTACCGTGACGCTGTTGTCGGTGCCGTAAAAGATGGATTGCACAACAACGCCGCGGGTGATGCCTAATGCGCCGAGGTGGTTGCGGTAATCTTCCATATAGGCGGTAAAGCTTTGGGCGGGGTCTTCGGTGCGTCCCTCGAACAGTGGAAATTCCTCTGGCGCCGCCAGAAGGTGAACGTGTGTGTCACAAGTGTCGGCAGGCGCGAGCGTGTCGACGGGGATCGACATGGGCGGCAGGGGGGCGATGGGCTTATCCATAGGTGTCTAACATCTCTTTCAGATCGGCGAGGGTATTCGCCTCCGCCACGGGTTTGTCTTTGCGCCAGCGGAGCATACGCGGAAAGCGGAGCGCAACCCCAGATTTGTGGCGGGGCGAGGCTTGAATGCCCTCAAACGCGATTTCAAACACGTGTTCGGACGGGACGTGGCGGACGGGCCCGAACCGCTGAAGGGTGTTTTTGCGCACCCAACTGGTAATCTGTCGAAACTCTGCATCGGTGAGGCCGGAGTAAGCCTTGGTGAAAGGTATAAGTTCGTTGCCGTTCCAAACAGCGAAGGTGTAGTCGGTGAAAAGGTTGGCGCGTCGCCCGTGACCGGCCTGCGCATAAATCATCACCGCGTCGATGGTGAGCGGATCGACCTTCCATTTCCACCAGTCACCCCGCTTGCGCCCCGCAAGGTACGGACTGTCGAGCCGTTTGAGCATCAAGCCTTCGGCATTCAAATAGCGGGACCGATCGCGTTCTTTTCTGAGGGCGTCCCATGTCTCGAAAGGCACTGAGCTTGATAGGCGGACGGGGGCTGTCTCGGGTAGGTGATTAATAATTTTTGTCAAATGGTTACGGCGCTTTTTGAAAGTGTCTTTTCGAATGTCTTCGCTATCTTTTTCGAGCAAGTCATAAGCCATCAGAATGACCGGTGCTTCGGTCAGCAACTTCTTTGGCACCGTCTTCCGCCCAATCCGTTTCTGCAAAGCGTTGAAGCTGAGCGGCATGTCATCTTGGAAGGCCAAGACCTCCCCGTCAATCACGGTGCCATCTGGTAGGTAGTCAACAAGTTGATGGAACTCTGGAAAGCGGTCGGTCATCAGATATTCGCCCCGCGACCAAAGGTGGTATTCGCCACCGCGCACGATTAATTGGCCTCGAATTCCATCCCATTTTCGTTCGGCATTCCAGTGGTTTGGATCATCCAATTCATCCAAATCATTGAGGCCATGTGCAAGATAGAACGGATAAGGTTTGGACAGATCGGCGGTTGGATCGTCATCCTCCACCAGTTGCTGCCATGTCGTCGTCTCTGGCGTCCAGCGTCCCATCAGTTTGTGGGTGAGTTCGGCGGCGTCTTGGCCCGTGGCTTTGGCCAGTGCGCGGATCATCAGCTTGGTGCTGACCCCGACGCGGAAACTACCAGTGAGCAGCTTGTTGAAAATGAACCGCTGGTCAGATGGGAGCGAGCCCCAGCTTTCTAGAACGGCGGACTTTCTGTCGCCTTCTTCCAAATCGCGTAGAGATTTTGTATATTCAATCCATTGAGTTAGGGACTGTTCTTTGATCATCGCAGGATCGGGTAGGATGAGGGAGATCGTCTCCGCCAGATCGCCAACGACGGTGTAGCTGTCCTCAAAGAGCCAGAGCGGGAGGTCAGCTTCCTCCGCCGCCCATTCGCGCAAGCGGGTTGAGGTGACGCTGCGCTTTGGGCGACGATCAGAGAAGAGCGCGATCGTCCAGAGCTTGTCGTCTTCGGGAGCAGTCGCGAAATATTCGGCCAAGGCATCCACTTTGACCGTTGTTTTGGTAGTTTGGTCGATGCGTTTGAAGAGGTCGGTGAAGGCTTTCATTTGGGCACGTCCTCATCACTCACGTAATCCGTGCTGACGATGTGGGCGTCATAGCCTTGCTCAGACAGCCAACGCTGAAATTGTGAGGTATAGCCGTGGGTTACGAATATTTTCTCAGCCCCAGTTTCTTTGATCGCCGTATTAAGGCTGACCCAATCGGCGTGGTCAGAGACGATGAAACCCTGATCGGTAGCGCGGCGGCGACGCACGCCCCGCAGCGCCATCCAGCCGGACGCGAAAGCGGTGGAAGCGGGCGCAAAGCGTCGCGCCCAGCTTTGCGCCAAAGCACCGGGTGTGGCGAGGACCAAAGCGCCGGGATAGTCTTTCACATTCAGATCTTGGGTCACGCGGATGGTTTTGGGGAGCGCGATGCCTTGGCCGCGCAACACCTCATTCGTGTTCTCAATGGCCCCTTGGGTCAGGATGGGCCCGATGGAGGTGTCGACGGTGGTGAGCAGCCTTTGCGCCTTGCCAAGCGCATACGCCCCAAGGATGGATGTGCGGCCTTCGGACTTGTTCTTGGCCCACCAGCCGTTGATTTGATCGGCAAGCTGGTCCTGTGGCGTCCATTTGAAAACGGGAAGGCCGAAGGTGCATTCGCTGATGAAGGCATGACATTTGACAGGCTCGAAGGGCTCGGAAAGGCCATCGGCCACGGTTTTGTAGTCGCCCGACGCGACCCAGCTTTCGCCTTTGACGGTGACTTTGATCTGAGCGGAGCCTGGGACGTGACCTGCTGGGTGAAAGGACACGATAGCATCGCCGATGCGCAACTCGGTCTTATAGGGTTGGGTTTTGATGACTGCGTCAGGCCCTAATCGATGCTGCATCACAGGGGCAGCGGCAGGGGTGGCAAGGTAACGGCCCATCCCATGGCGAGAGTGGTCCGCGTGGCCGTGGGTGATTAACGCTCGGTCCACAGGTTGCCAGGGGTCGATATAGAAATCGCCCGCCGCGCAATAGATCCCGCGATCTGTGAAGGTGAGAACGTCAGCCATAGCGCAAAGATAGCGCATTGGTCAGGCAAGAAAACGGTTAGCTGTTGGCCTCAAACAAGGCAACGGAGCGGTCAAAGAAGTCGTCTCGCACCTCCGGCACTTCGATCATGATCTCGTGTTTGGCGTCTGGGTAAACGGCAATCTCGCCACGCGGCCAGCGGGTCATGCGGTCCTTGACGCGGTCTTGATCGACGATGGTTTCTGCTGTGCCTATGCCGGCAAAGCAGGGGTAGTTCGGGCTATCCATCTTGTTAAGCGCGTCCATCTCCCAAAGTGCTTCACCAATCCAGTTGACTGATGGGCCACCAAGACCGAGGTCCGGATGCACTTTCAACTGGTCGTTCAAGTAGGTGTATGTCACGGGGTCGTTCGTCAGCTCATTGCCCTCAAAGGGCTGGTCTTCCACATAATTTGTCGTGCTGCGCCCGGGGGCAACCATGGTTTTGAGGCCGATCTTGGGGCCTACGGTGCCAATCGCCCATGCTGCGGCTTTCAGCGGCTGCGCGATATCGACACCCCACATCGGTGCGGAGAAGGCTACCGCCTTTACAGGCATGCCATTGTGCAGGGCACGCAGGCCAATGCACCCGCCCATGGAGTGGGCGATCAGGTAGTGAGGGGCGGGGATGTCATGTTCTTTGACAAAATCCACGACGGCGTCCACGTCTTGTTGATAGTCCATGAACTTGCCCACGTGACCCAATCCACGATCCTGGGTCATGCGATCGGCGATGCCTTGGCCGCGCCAATCGACGGCCAACATGGCATAACCGCGCGCTGCATAGTCTTTTGCCGCGCGGCCATATTTTTCGGCGTATTCGGTGCGACCGGTGAACATCAGGATGGTTCCCTTTGCCCCCTCTAGCGGCCAGTGCACCACGCGAATGCGTAACCCATCCTTCGTTCGCAGCCAATAGGCTGCGCCGCCAGCAGGTGCATCGGCGACATCTTCGAAATAGGGTGCACTTTCAGTCATTTAGCCCAGAACCCCGGCGAGTTTCATCGCAAGGCCCATGTCGCCATCGACGGACAGTTTGCCGGTCATAAAGGCGGCTACTGGGTTCTCTTCACCGTCCAAGATCGCTTGGAACACGTCTGCGGAAGCGGTCATTGTGACGTCTGCGTCTGCGTCTGATGCGCTGGCACCATTTTCGTTTATGATGATGCTGCCTTCATCCTCAATGACGAATTTTGCAGTGCCATCGAATCCTTCGCCGCTCATTTTTTCGTTCAAGGCTGCAACTGCTGTTGTGATCGCGTCGCTCATTTAGGTCATCCCTTTAATTTCATTTGTTCTGCGTCTTGCGCTGGCACGTTCGGCCAAAGACGCTACATTTAGGTCATGGTAGCGCGGATAGCATCATTCAAATGTGTCTTGACGGCATTTTTTCTCGCAAGTGGGTTGGGATCGCCTGTTGTGGCGCAAACTGCGGCGTTGGATGAGCTTTATGATGAGCTTTTGACCGCAAAGGAGCAGACGCATGAGGCCATCGCGGATGAGATTCGCCGCGAGTTTCAGCGATCCGGTTCGCCTGCGATGGATTTGTTACTCAGACGCGGTGGGGACGCGATGGAAGAGGGCGACACCCAGCAGGCAATTGAACATTTCACGGCGCTTGTGAACCATGCGCCCGATTTTGCCGAAGGGTATCATTCGCGTGCGTCTGCCTATTTTGCGGCGGGCCTCTGGGGACCGGCTTTGGATGATTTGCGTGAGGTGCTGGTTTTGGCACCCCGGCACTTTGGTGCGTTATTTGGCGTTGGTAACCTGATGGAAGGGTTGGATCGGCCAGAAGATGCGCTAGACGTCTATCGGTTGATTCTGGAGATTTATCCGCTCAATCAGCAGACATTGGACGCCGTCGCGCGTTTGGAAGAACAGCTTCGGGGTCAGTCGCTCTAAGCGCGCCCCTCTGACAGGGTTTTGAGAGATGAAGACTGCCCGCGTCACGGCTGTGTTGGGACCCACAAATACCGGAAAAACACACTATGCGATTGAGCGGATGCTGATGCATCGCACAGGTGTTATGGGCCTCCCGCTGCGGCTTTTGGCGCGGGAGGTTTACGACCGGATCGTTGAAAAACGCGGTCCAAGTGTCGTTGCATTGGTCACGGGGGAGGAACGGATCGTCCCGCCGCGTGCCGCCTATTGGGTCTGCACGGTTGAGGCGATGCCCGAAGGGATGGGCTGCGATTTTTTGGCCGTCGATGAGATCCAGCTTTGCGCGGATGCTGAGCGGGGGCATGTCTTTACCGACCGATTGTTGAACGCCCGTGGTTTGAAGGAAACTGTGCTTCTTGGCGCCGAAACCATGCGCAGCGCGATTGCCGCTTTAGTGCCAAATGTAGATTTTGTAAAAAAAGAGCGGTTTTCCGACCTCACCTATTCTGGTTCGAAAAAGCTAAGTCGAATGCCGCCTAGAAGCGCTATTGTCGGGTTTTCTGTTGAAAATGTGTATGCCATTGCCGAATTGCTGCGTCGTCAAAAGGGCGGTGCGGCAGTCGTGATGGGGGCGCTCAGCCCACGGACCCGCAACGCGCAGGTCGGGATGTATCAGAACGGTGATGTGGATTATCTGGTCGCCACGGATGCCATCGGGATGGGTCTGAATCTCGATATCAAGCACGTTGCATTCTCTGGGTTGGCAAAGTTCGACGGTCGCAAGATGCGCCCGCTTTTTGTTGAGGAGTTGGGGCAGATCGCGGGGCGTGCGGGGCGGCATACGGAGAACGGCACATTTGGCGTTACGGGGGAGGCGGCCCCGCTGCATGAAGAGGTCGCGCAGGCCATCGTGTCGCACAGATTCCGACCTGTGAAAAAGCTCCAGTGGCGAAACAGCGACCTTCAATTTGGGTCGGCGAAGCGTCTTATCCAATCGCTCGAACAGCACACGCAGGACAACTGGCTGACACGGGTGCGCGAAAGTGATGATTTAGCGGCTTTGAAAGCGCTGGCGGCGGATGAATTGGTGGCGGCGCGTGCGACGGATGGGCCGTCAGTCAGGCTTTTGTGGGATGTGTGCCGGATCCCAGATTTTCGCGGGATCAGTCCAGCGGAGCATGCGGCGCTTGTCTCGAAGATTTTCATCGACTTGCATGAGGACGGGGTCATCGATCAAAGCTGGTTTGCGCTGAAACTTGCCCGCATTGACCGAACGGAAGGTGACATTGATGCGCTGTCCAAACGCCTGGCCTATGTGCGGACATGGACCTATGTCGCGCAACGCGATGGGTGGCTACGCGATGTTTCTCATTGGCGTGGGGCCACGCGCGCGGTAGAAGACCGTCTATCAGATGCGCTGCATGGCGCGTTGACGCAAAGATTTGTGGACCGGCGGACGTCTGTTTTGCTTCGCCGGCTCAAACAGAAGGAGAGCCTTTTGGCGGACGTGAATGAGAACGGTGAAGTCACTGTCGAAGGTGAATTCGTAGGTAAGCTTGAAGGGTTCCGCTTCCGCATGGACAAGGCGGGGAGTGCGGATGAGGCAAAGACACTCCGTCAGGCATCGGTTCAGGCGCTCAAGCCGCATTGGCATTTGATGGCCGACAAATTCTACAACGCGCCCGATACGGAGATCGATTTCACCGAACAGGGCGGTCTGATGTGGGGCGAAAAGGCGGTTGGCAAGCTGGTGAGCGGTGCCGATATGTTAAAGCCTACAGTTGAGGTGTTTGTGGATGAAGAAGCAGGCGATGACGTCAGCACCAAGGTGCAGCGCCGTTTACAGCATTTCATCGACCGCAAGATTGCGACCGCGTTCGAGCTTTTGCTGGCGTTGAAAAATGACGAGACCTTGGTGGGTTTGGCCAAGGGGTTCGCCTTCCGCATGGTCGAAGGTTTCGGGGTCATCCCACGGGGCGAGATTGCTGACGATGTGAAAGCGCTGGATCAGGATGCACGTGGCACGCTGCGCAAACATGGCATCCGCTTTGGTCAGTTCACGATCTTCATGCCATTGCTTTTGAAGCCTGCGCCAACGCGGTTGCGATTGGTGCTGTGGTCTTTGGCGAAAGACCTGTCAGAATTTCCGGAAAGCCCACCACCTGGCTTGGTGACGATCCCTAGCGAAGGGTCCGTGCCGACAGGGTTCTATGCGATGGCCGGATATCGCGCAGCGGGTGCTCGCGCGATCCGCATCGACATGCTGGAGCGTTTGGCCGATATGTTGCGCGATCAAGACAGGCGCGCCGGGTTTGAGGCGACCGCGGACATGCTGTCGATCACGGGTATGACGCTGGAACAATTCGCCGATCTAATGCAGGGCCTTGGCTATACGGCCGAAAGGGGCGAGCGGGAAAAAGTGAAAGCCACCGACTCTGTGCCACAGGCAGAAGCGGCTGCCGAAGCACCGGCTGAGGCCGCTGAGACCGGACCAGAGATGGAGGTGTTTTACACCTTCGCATGGGGCGGTCGTGCGCAGCACCAGCAGCGCCCGCAAGGGGAGCGTCCGCGTGGCAAAGGCAAGCCAAAAGGCAAAGGTCCAAAGAACACCAAGCCTCAAAGTTTTTCCACCAAGCCCAAGCGGGAAAAGAAGGTTGATCCAGACAATCCGTTTGCCGCCGCGCTTGCTGGCTTCAAGACAGATTGAGCGCGCCAAAAGACACGATAAGGCTGGACAAATGGCTGTGGCATGCGCGGTTCTTTAAATCGCGCAGCTTGGCGGCTAGTGCGGTGACAACAGGCAAGGTGCGGGTCAATAGCACGCCCGTGAGCAAGCCCGCGCGGTCCGTTTGCCGTGAGGATGTTCTGACTTTTTCGAAAGAACAGCAGGTCTACGTCGTGCGCATCTTGGACTGCGGTACACGGCGCGGCCCCGCGCTCGAAGCGCAATCGCTTTATGATGATATGTCGCCAGAGCGGATCGCCCGTCCCAAAAATCCGCGATTTGAAGGGAAGGGCAGACCGACAAAGAAAGATCGGCGGGACATGAAGTCTCACTTCCCTGACGGCTGATCATTCACGCTTGAACGCCGGTTCGAGTTAGCCTACCTCACTGCGGAACGAATTTGGAAGGCTGACCATGACCTACATCGTCAACGACAACTGCATCGCCTGCAAATACACCGACTGTGTTGAGGTGTGCCCCGTAGATTGCTTCTACGAGGGAGAGAATATGCTGGTGATCCACCCTGACGAATGTATCGATTGCGGCGTATGTGAACCCGAATGCCCCGCTGACGCGATCCGTCCGGATACGGAACCGGATATGGAAAAATGGGTGGAGCTCAATCGCAAGTATGCTGAAATCTGGCCCGTCATCATCACCAAGAAAGACCCGCTGCCCACGGCAGAGGAGATGGATGGCAAGGAAGGCAAGCTAGAATTGCTCTCCGAGAACCCTGGCGAGGGCGGCTAACGTCGCGGCAGCTTTGCCGGAAATGGGGAGGGGCTTTTTGTCACGTCGAAAATGTGATACCGTTTCCTCAATGAAGTCACTCAACTGACCTATTGTGATCACTTTTCGAAACTGACGGAGCTGGGCAAGCACCGCCGGTTTTTTTATCGCGTCAGGGTCAAACGTCCATGGAAGGGATAACATGGCCAAGAAGAAATATGAGTTTAAGCCGAACGATTTTGTCGTTTATCCGGCGCATGGCGTGGGCAAGATCACGGCGATTGAAGAGGAAGAGGTCGCGGGTTTCGCGCTTGAGCTCTTCGTGATTGCGTTCGAGAAAGACAAGATGACCCTGCGCGTGCCAACAAACAAAGTGGCCGATGTGGGTATGCGTGCATTGGCAACCGCCGATGTGGTGGGCGACGCGATGAAGACGCTGCGTGGCAAAGCGAAGGTCAAAAAAGCCATGTGGTCCCGCCGTGCGCAGGAATATGAGCAAAAGATTAACTCTGGCGACTTGATTGCGATTGCCGAAGTTGTGCGCGACCTGCACCGGCAAGATGATCAGCGCGAGCAGTCGTATTCAGAGCGTCAGCTTTACGAGGCTGCCCTTGAGCGTCTGACCCGTGAGATTGCTGCTGTCGCAGGCAATGATGAGGACGCCGCGCAGGCGGAGATTACTGAGGTTTTGGTCAGCCGCGCCGCCTAATCGCATTGCTCCAGAAATGCAAAAGCCGCGCAATCTGCGCCACTGTTGCGCATTCATGGCTGCCCCTTTGGAGCAGCGGTGCCTCCGGCGCGGATATTTTTGGCAAGAGGAAGTTAGAGTGCGCGCCAGCCAATATCGCGGCGGCAGAACCCTTCGGGCCAATCGATCTGATCCACCATCGCGTAGGCGCGGGTGTGCGCGTCGCTGAGGCTGTCGCCGCGGGCCGTGACGGCCAGCACGCGCCCGCCGGTCGCGGTTATCGCGCCGTCAACAGCGGTTGTGCCTGCGTGGAACACCGCATTTCGGCTGTCGCTTGGTAGGTCAGCTAGCCCTTTGATCACGGACCCTTTCTCGTAGGAGCCGGGATAGCCGTTTGCGGCCAGCACAACGGTGAGCGCGTGGTCGTTGGCCCATTCCGCTGTTACATCACCAAGGCGGTTTTCGACGCAGGCTTGGATCAGGTCGAGGACTTGCGCGCCCAGCCGCATCATCAGGCATTGGCATTCGGGATCGCCGAAGCGGACGTTGTATTCAACCAGCCGCGGCTGCCCATCTTGGATCATCAGCCCAACGAAGAGCACACCTTGGAACGGCGTGCCACGGTCCGCCATCACTTGCATCGTTGGGCGGACAATTTCATCCATGGTTTTTTGCACGACGACGTCGGTCATCACCGGCGCGGGGGAGTAGGCGCCCATGCCGCCGGTGTTGGGCCCTGTGTCACCATCGCCCACACGCTTGTGGTCTTGCGCGGTGCCGATGGGCAAAATGGTAGTGCCGTCGACAAGGCAGAAGAAGGAGGCTTCTTCCCCTTCCATAAACTCTTCGATGACTACCTCGGCGCCCGCATCGCCGAAGCTGCCGTCAAACATATCGTCAATGGAGGTGAGGGCCTCATCTTCGGTCATCGCGACAATCACGCCTTTGCCAGCGGCCAATCCATCGGCTTTGACGACGATCGGCGCGCCTCGGTCACGGATGTAGGCTTTGGCGGCGTCCGCGTCGGTGAAATGTGCATAGGCGGCTGTTGGGGCCGTGGCGTCATCGCAGACCGATTTTGTGAAGGACTTGGAGGATTCAAGCTGTGCGGCGGCTTGGCTGGGCCCGAACAAGGGGATGTTTTGTTCGCGCAGCACGTCCGCAACACCTGCGGCCAGCGGCGCTTCTGGCCCGACGATCACTAGGTCGATGGCATTGGATTTGGCCCAATCGGCCACGGCGTCACCGCTGAGAATGTCGAGTGCAATACACTCCGCCACCTCTGAAATGCCAGCGTTGCCGGGGGCCACGACAAGGCGGTCGCATTTTGGGTTTTGCTTGACTGCCCAAGCCAGCGCGTGTTCGCGCCCGCCACTGCCCAAAATCAAGATATTCATGTCCGCCCCCGCTTGGCCTTTTGTTGACCGCGTTCTAAGGTTGCGCCATGCGAAGAACAAGGGTGGCGGATGGACCTTTTTGAAGACAAATCGGCAGAAAGCAACGCGCCTGAGTTCACGGTTTCGCAGCTCACGGGATCGGTGAAGAAAACGCTGGAAGGGGCGTTTGGTCGGGTTCGGGTGCGGGGCGAGGTGGGCCGTGTTGTGCAGGCGCGGTCGGGCCACATTTATTACGACATCAAAGATGATCGGAATGTCGTGGCTTGCAACACTTGGAAGGGACAGGTTGCGGGTCTTGGCGTGATCCCGGAGGAGGGGCTGGAGTTGATCGTCACCGGCAAGCTTTCCACCTTTGGGCCGCAGTCGAAGTACAACATCAACGTCGATAGCATCGAAGTGGCGGGTGCTGGTGCGCTGATGGCGATGCTGGAGAAGCGCAAGAAGGCGTTGGCGGCGGAAGGGTTGTTTGCGCCGGAGCGCAAGAAGCCGATCCCTTACCTGCCGGAGAATATCGGTGTTGTCACCTCGCCCTCGGGCGCGGTCATTAGGGATATTTTGCACCGTTTGCGCGACCGGTTTCCGCGCAAAGTTTTGGTTTGGCCTGTGGCCGTGCAAGGGGCCAATTGTGCGCCAGAGGTGGCGCGGGCGATTGACGGGTTCAATGCGCTGACCCCGGGCGGTGCTTTGCCGCGGCCTGATCTGCTGATCGTTGCGCGCGGCGGCGGATCGATAGAGGATTTGTGGGGCTTTAATGAAGAGATTGTGGCGCGGGCGGCGGCGGCGTCAGAGATCCCGCTGATTTCCGCGGTGGGGCATGAGACGGACACGATGCTAATTGATTTCGTCTCTGACCAGCGGGCGCCGACACCCACGGCGGCGGCAGAACTAGCGGTGCCGGTGCGGTTGGAATTGCTGGGCTGGGCGGATCAGCAGGGTGTCCGCTTGCGGCATGCGCTGGCCACGAGTGTGCAGTGGCGAAAGCAGCGTTTGAGCGATTTATCGCGGGCGTTGCCACAGCCAGAAGCGCTGACCTCAACCGCGCGGCAACGGCTTGATTTCGCGGCTGAAAAACTGCCGCAGGTGTTGATGTCGGTGATTGCGAAGAAGCGGTTGAAACTGGCAGAGGCGCCATTAAGGCGCGGGCTTTTGGCGCGGGGCGTCCAGCAGGATCGCCGTCGCTTGACCGACCTTTCCAGCCGTTTGGGACCGGCACTCGACCGGCAGACAAAGCTGGAGCGCGAACGGCTTCAAAGGTTGCATGTGCGGGCGCCGGATCTTGCGGTGGCGCAGGCGCGATATGATGGCGCAGCGCAGCGGTTGTCGGTGGCCGCCACTGCGCAGCATGCGGAACGCAAGGCGCGGCTGACGTCGTTGGATCGTCTGCGGGAAACCTTGGGCTATCGGGAGACGCTGAAGCGTGGCTATGCCGTCGTGCGGGGCGATGGAGCACTTGTGACGTCACAAGCCGCAGCAAAGACGGCCAAGACGCTGGAGATTGAATTTGCGGATGGTCGGATGACCGTTGGGGGTAAGGCGAAATCAGGTGGGGTCAAGCCTTCTGGTGACGATCAAGGGAGCCTGTTCTAGCTGAACAGATCCCCGCAAACGAGCACGCTTGGGTCCTCATATGTCGCAACATAACGGTGGTGCACTAGCACATGGGCAGAGGTGTGATGGCCAAACAGCAGGGAATATACATTACATCCCCAACCGATGCAGCAGGCGGGATTTGCGGTGAATAAGCTCATGCGCGGTGGAGTTGCCGACTTGTCCAAAGAACATGCCAGCAGCGATGAAGGTGCCGATAGTCTCCCAAGCCTCCAGTTCGCCGGTGCTGAATCGCCAGACCAAGATGGCGAGCAAGGGGAAGTGCAGGGAGGCGATGATGGTCAACAGCGTGTCGCCTGCAGGAAACTCGGCATTTGCGTCCTTCAAGCCTGCGCTTTTCACCAGCGTGTCGAGCATTAAAATCAGGCCGGTCATGTAGGTCAGGGCGGCGACAGCAAACCATCCGCTCCAAAAGGACGCTGCCGGAAGAAGCGGGAAGGGCAGAAGCGTCGCAAGATAGAACCATGCCATACCCCGCGCTTAGCACAGTTTTTGTTTCCGATAAGCTGCTGAAATTGACGCATCTGGCAGCGCAACCTCGCATCAGACGACAGAGATGTCGCATTTGCTTCACCCGATGTGTCGGTTTTCGATATTCTGATGCGGAAGAGGGAGAGGACCTGACATGGCACTGGATGATCGCAAGGGTGTTTGGAAGTCTGGCAAGGGCAAAGGACGGCATCGTCCGAAGGGCCGTCAGGTTGAGGATCAGGCTTGGGACCAAGTGCGCGCGCTGCTGGAACAGCGGCCGCGTGATCGGGACATGCTGATCGAGTTCTTGCACCTCATTCAGGATGAATACGGATGTCTGTCTGCGCCGCACATGCGGGCGTTGGCCGAGGAGATGCGTCTAAGTCAAGCCGAGGTTTACGAAGTAGCAACTTTCTATGCCCATTTCGATGTGGTCAAAGAAGGCGAAGCGGAGCCGCCCGCCTTGACGATCCGCGTTTGCGACTCGCTTTCTTGCGAATTGGCAGGGGCGCAGCAGTTGAAAGCGGCGTTGGAAGACGGGCTGGATGCGTCGAAGGTGCGTGTGGTGCGTGCGCCTTGCATGGGCCGTTGTGATACCGCACCGACGCTAGAATTGGGCCACAACCATATCGACTTTGCGACGCCTGAAAAGGTCAAAGCCGCGATTGAGGCGGGCGACACCCACGCGCATATCCCTGATTATCAGGCGCTCAACGCCTATGTTGCCGATGGTGGCTATGCGACATTGAAAGAGCTCCGCACCAACGGCGATTGGGGAGATGTGCAGGCGAAGGTGAAAGAAAGCGGGCTGCGCGGCTTGGGCGGCGCGGGTTTCCCATCTGGCACCAAATGGGGCTTTGTCCGTGCGAACGAAGGGCCGCGTTACATCGCTGTGAACGGCGACGAAGGTGAGCCGGGGACGTTCAAAGACCGTTACTATCTTGAGCGTACGCCGCATCTGTTCTTGGAAGGGATGCTGATTGCTGCTTGGGCGGTGGAGGCGGAAAAAGCCTTTATCTACATGCGCGACGAATATCCGGCGGTGCTGCATATCCTCGCGGAAGAAATCAAAGCGCTGGAAGCGGCTGGAATTGTTGAGGAAGGCTACATCGATCTGCGGCGCGGGGCGGGTGCCTATATCTGCGGTGAAGAAAGCGCGATGATCGAGTCGATCGAGGGTAAACGCGGTATCCCGCGTCATCGTCCGCCGTTTGTGGCGCAGGTCGGTATCTTCAACCGCCCGACTTTGGTGCATAATATCGAGACGCTCTATTGGGTCGCAAAGGTCTGTCGTGAGGGCCCGGAGTGCCTCAACAGCACCGAAAAGAATGACCGAAAGGGTCTGCGCAGCTATTCGGTCAGTGGCCGTGTGCAGAACCCTGGCGTTTATCTGCTGCCTGCGGGGTCCACGATCACGGACATCATCGACGCCTGTGGCGGTATGGCCGATGGTCATACCTTCAAGGCCTATCAGCCGGGGGGACCATCCTCTGGTCTCTTGCCTGCATCGATCAACGACGTGCCGCTTGATTTCGACACGTTGCAGCCGCTCGGCACGTTTATTGGCTCTGCCGCCGTGGTTGTTTTGTCTGACAAAGACAGTGCCAAGGCGGCCGCCTTGAACATGTTGCGGTTCTTTGAGGATGAAAGCTGCGGGCAGTGCACGCCGTGCCGCGTGGGCTGTGAAAAGGCCGTGAAGCTGATGGACAAAGACAGTTGGGACCAAGACCTACTGGGTGAGCTTTGCACCGCGATGGCGGATGCGTCGATCTGTGGTCTGGGGCAGGCCGCGCCGAACCCGATCAAGTCCACTATCAAGTACTTCCCAGACGAGATCTAAGCCTTCAAGCACCCCCTGAGAGTTGAGCGATTAAGGGTCAGCGTGACGGCTGACCCTTCCATCTGGTTGCGTTGACGATTAGATCAGTGAAAACAACTGATAAGGCGCGGCCCATGTCGTTCTTCAAAAAGCTTAAAGACAAGCTCTTCAAATCATCTTCCAAAATCGATGAAGGTCTTGATGCGATCGTCAGTGATGGCGGGGAAGAAGATGTGGTTGAGGTTGCAGAAGCCCCCTCTGGTCCGTCGCCTGAAGAGATCGCGGCGGCACAGGAAGCGGCGCGACTGGCCCAAAAGAAGGCCGAGGCTGAAGAACGCGCGCGGCAGGAGGCGTTAGAGGCTGAGAGGGCGGCCGAACGCCAGCGCCAAGCCTACCTTGAGCGGGAGCGTGAAGAGGAGCGAAAGCGTCAGGAACAGCTTGAGGCTGAGCGCGAGGCCGAGCGTTTGCGTCAGGAAGAACTGGAGCGGGAGCGCGAAGCGGAACGACAGCGACAGGAAGAATTGGAACGCGAGCGTGAAGCCGAACGCCAGCGTCTGGCTGAGCTGGAGGCAGAGAAAGCCAAAGCAGAAGCCGAAGAACAAGCGCGAATAGCTGCGGAACAGAAAGCTGTGGAGGAAGCTGCACAAGCAGCAGCCGATTTGGCTGAGAAGGAGCGGCTTGAGTCGCTCGCCCGTCAGCAGGAGGAAGAACGCAAGCGCTTAGAGTTGGAGCGGGACGCGGAACGCCAGCGACTTGAAGCCGAAGCCGCCGAGAAGGAAGCGCAGCGCCAGCGGGAGGCCGAGGAGGCGCTGCGCCGTGAGGAAGAACGCCAGCGCGAGGAAGCGGAAGCGAAAGGGCGGGAAGAGGCACGTCTGAAAGAAGAGGCGGAGGCGCAAGCGCGTGAAGAAGCACGGCTGAGGCAAGAGGTCGAAGCCGCCGCCCGGGAGGCCGAGCGGGAGCGTTTGGCAGACGAAGCGCGCATCGCGGAAGAGGAACGCTTGGCCGCGCTTGCAGCGCGTCCCACACCCAAAGCGGTAATGGAACCGATGACAACGCTGACCGCGTCACCACTCGATGAGATGGAGGGCGAGTCAGAACCGGAAGAGAAGAAGGGCCTGTTGGGGCGCCTCTTTGGTGGGCAGAAGAAAACAGTCGTTCGCCGGACACTTGATGACGATATGCTTGAAAAGTTGGAAGAGCTGCTCATCACCGCCGACATGGGCGTCGACACAGCCTTGCGTGTCACGGCCAACATGGCCGAGGGGCGCATGGGTAAGAAATTGTCGGTGGAAGAGATAAAGACGCTGCTGTCCCAAGAAGTCACCCGCATCATGGACGGTGTGGCTAAGCCAATGCCGCTCTATTCCCACAAGCCGCAGGTGGTGCTGGTAGTGGGCGTGAACGGTTCGGGCAAAACCACGACAATTGGCAAGCTCGCCAGTCAGTTCAAAGCGGCGGGCAAATCGGTTGTGATTGCAGCGGGCGATACGTTCCGCGCGGCAGCGGTGGAGCAGTTGCAAGTCTGGGGCGATCGGGCCGGTGTGCCTGTGTTGACCGCGCCAGAGGGCACCGATCCGGCAAGCCTTGCATTTGATGCGATGGATCAGGCGCAAAAGGATGGGTCTGATCTTTTGATGATCGACACCGCTGGACGCCTGCAAAACCGCAGCGATTTGATGGAAGAACTGTCCAAAATCGTGCGGGTTATTCGCAAGA
This sequence comes from Cognatiyoonia sp., assembly GCF_965661665.1. Classification (NCBI taxonomy): domain Bacteria; kingdom Pseudomonadati; phylum Pseudomonadota; class Alphaproteobacteria; order Rhodobacterales; family Paracoccaceae; genus Cognatiyoonia; species Cognatiyoonia sp. The sequence goes on from NZ_CBFIEO010000013.1 coordinate 52,890, forward strand.
AAGACCCAGACGCGCCGCACAACACCTTGTTGGTGCTGGATGCGACGACGGGTCAGAACGCGCTGAGCCAAGTGAAGACGTTTCAAGAGCTTGCCGATGTCTCTGGCCTAGTCATGACAAAGCTGGATGGCACTGCCAAAGGCGGTGTTTTGGTTGCGCTTGCGGATAAGTTTGGCCTGCCGATCCATGCGATTGGTGTGGGTGAGCAGATTGACGATCTGGCGCCGTTTGATCCTGAGGACTTTGCCAAAGCGCTTGTTGGTTTGGAGTGATCGCCGACCTCAGCACATGGTTTGCGGGCCTTGAAGGGACGGCGGATGGGGCGCGGGTGGCGGCCCTGCTCGCGCTTATCTCGGCGATGGCACATGCGGTGTTTGGCGCCCTTCAAAAGGGGCGGCATGATCCATGGCTGACGCGCGGGGCAATTGACACCTGGCTCGCGGTGATTTCAGCACCTATCGCGCTATTCTTGGTGCCGTGGCCGGACAAACACGTTGCAATCCTCTTGGTTGGCGTGTTCTTCATTCACTTTATTTACAAACTGACAATGGCGCTGGCGTATGAGCGGGCGGCCTATACGGTTGTTTACCCCATCGTGCGCGGCACTGGACCTGCAATAACGGTGATCGCCGCAAGCCTTGTCTTCAGCGAAAGTTTCACTGCGTTGCAGTGGTTTGGGATCTTGTGTTTGTCAGGGGGTATCCTGTTCATCGCGGTTTTGAACCTGCGGCAAGAGACACTGGATGCATCAGCGGTGAGACTTGGGATCATGTGGGCGCTGATGGGCGGGCTGATGGTTGCGGTCTACACGACCTTTGGCGCTTACAGTATCCGCCAAAGCCCTGACCCCTTTACGTTTTTGGCGTGGTTCTTCTTCATCACGGCGCTCGATTTTCCGTTCATTGCGTGGTGGCGGTATCGGCGGATGGAGAACCGACCAGCCTTGGGCGCACTGAACCTGCGCGGTTTTGCCGGGGCCGTGATTGCGTGGTTCAGCTTTGGCGGTGTGATGCTTGCCACGCGGATCAGCGACGTGGGCGAAGCGGCGGTTTTGCGCGAAACCTCCACCGTGTTTGCGGCGCTTATCGGATGGCTCATCCTGCGCGAAAAGGTGGGGCCTGTCCGAATTTTGATGATGGTGCTGGTTGCACTTGGTGCGATCATCGTCGAAATGGGGGGATAACGGAGGCACCTATGGCTGAACGAAAGATCAATTCTGTCCTCAAGCAGGTCCTTGAACTGGGCCCGACGCTTGCGTTTTTCCTGCTTTACCTGCGGATCAGGGATGAGACCTTCACCTTTGCCGGCACTGAATACTCTGGCTTTATCGTTGCGACGGTTGCCTTTGTGCCGATACTGCTGGCCGCGATGGGTATCCTTTGGGCGATGACGGGGAAGTTGAGCCGGATGCAGCTTTTCACGGCGTTCATGGTCATCTTCTTTGGCGGGTTAACCGCCTATTTCAATGATGAGCGGTTCTTCAAGATCAAAACAACCATTGTCTATGGTTGTTTCGCTGTGATCCTTGGCATCGGGCTTCTCAAGGGGCAGAGCTTTCTGGAGTGGGTCATGGGAGAGTTGTTGCCGATGCAGCAAGAAGGCTGGATAATCCTAACTAAGCGACTGACCGGTCTTTTCATCGCCTTGGCGATTGCCAACGAAGTGGTTTGGCGCACGCAATCCACCGACCTTTGGGTGAAATTGGAAACCTTCGCCTTTCCCGCCGTGATGTTCGTGTTCTTGTGGCTGCAGATCGTGGCGTTGCAAAAGTATTTGATAGAGCCAAACGACGAAGATATCTGACGCGGTTTCTTGACCTGCGCTGCACTGCGGCGTATCAAGCGATGTGGCGATTTGTTACCGGATTGCGGGCCACGTTAAATATTCCGCTAAAAGGTCGAAGGGCGTTGCCCCGATACCTGTCCGGTGTCGGGGTTTTTTGATGGCTGATCGCCAAGGATAACGTGATGAAAAACTGGAACAAGCGCACCAAAGCCGTCCACAGCGGCGTTCGCCGCAGTCAGTACAATGAGGTGAGCGAAGCGATCTTTATGACGCAGGGCTTCGTTTATGAAACGGCGGAGGATGCAGAAGCACGGTTTTTGAAGTCTGGCGATGATGAGTTCATCTATGCCCGTTACGGCAACCCGACCGTCGCCATGTTTGAAGAGCGTATCGCGACGATGGAAGGGACGGAGGATGCCTTTGCTACGGCCAGCGGTATGGCTGCGGTCAACGGGGCGCTGATGTCGATGTTGAAAGCGGGGGATCATGTTGTTTCTGCCCGCGCGCTGTTTGGGTCCTGTTTGTATATCTTGGAAGACGTCCTGACGCGATATGGTGTAGAGGTGACGTTTGTCGATGGCACTGATTTGGATGCATGGAACGCAGCGATCCGGTCTGACACCAAGGCGGTGTTCTTTGAAAGCGTATCGAACCCGACGCTGGAGGTTATTGATACCAAAGCGGTCGCCAAACTGACGCATGCGGTGGGGGCCTTGGTGATTGTTGACAACGTCTTTGCGACGCCTGTGTTTTCAACGGCTGTGGCGGATGATGCAGATGTCATCGTCTATTCCGCGACCAAACATATCGATGGGCAAGGGCGGGCGCTGGGCGGCGCGATCCTCGGCTCGAAAGAGTTCATCCGTGGAACGGTGGAGCCATATCTGAAGCATACCGGTGGCTCCATGTCGCCGTTTCACGCTTGGATGATGCTGAAAGGGTTAGAGACGATTGATCTGCGCGTGCGGGCGCAAGCGCAATCGGCCAAAGCCATTGCTGAAGCGGTGTCAGGACACAAGGCTTTGGCAAAAGTGGTTTATCCTGGACTTTCAGATCATCCGCAACATGATTTGATGCCGAAAGGTGGGACGGTGGTTGCGCTGGATTTGGGTGATCAAGCGGCCGCGTTTCGGTTCCTGAATGCGCTGGATATAGTCATAATCTCCAACAACCTCGGCGACGCGAAATCCATTGCGACCCACCCCACGACGACGACCCATCAGCGATTGAGTGACGCGCAGCGGGACACGCTGGGCATTGGGCCGGGGTTGGTGCGGCTGAGTGTCGGGCTTGAGGACACGGATGATTTGATTGCTGATATTTTAGGCGGTTTGGACGCGGTAGGTCGCAAATAACCACCATTCTGGTGCTTTCGCTCGTAATCCGTCATGTTCATGTATGTTAAGGCTGAAGGGTACAGGGTGCGAATTTAAAAGATCGTTCAAATTCAAAGGCCTGTCTGAACTGGGAAAGCGAAGCGATGTCTGATTCACGGGCAGATTTATCCCGTTTTTTTTGGGAAAGTGCTGGAAAAGAAAAAGCGCAGACCCATTTAAAAGGCTCGAACGCACCAGAGGGGGCCGATGAGATGAATTTACATACTCGTGACCTGAACCGCCAACCAAGTCGGGACGAAGCAGAAGACGCACTTGCATTGCTGCGGCGCTGGGCGGCGGACGTGACCCCAGAAGAGGTGGCAACGCTCGATCCGCTCGTGGCGCGTTTGATCCCCGGTCAAGAGGTGTCGAATTATCTTGCGCTTGCGCGTGCGTATCCAGAGGATTTTGAGGTCGATGAGACCTACAAAGCCTCTATGCCCGACTTGCAGAACGGCCCGTCGAGCCTGATCCGCGGGGCCAAGCAGCAAATCCAGCACGTCGGTATTTCCAACTTCCGACTTCCGATAAGGTTCCATACCCGCGACGGGGGCGACATCACGCTCGAAACCTCTGTCACTGGGACGGTGAGCCTTGAGGCGGAAAAAAAGGGCATCAACATGTCCCGCATCATGCGCACGTTCTACAAGCATGCGCAGGAGACGTTCAGCTTCGAAGTGATCGAGCGGGCGTTGGATGCCTATAAGACCGATCTCGAGAGTTTTGACGCGCGCATACAGATGCGGTTCAGCTTCCCGATGGAGATGGAAAGCCTCCGCTCCGGCCTGTCTGGGTATCAGTATTATGACCTCGCCTTGGAATTGGTTGAGACGGACGGTGTGCGCAAGAAAATCATGTATCTGGACTACGTATATTCCTCCACATGCCCGTGCTCTTTGGAACTGTCCGAACATGCCCGCCAGTATCGCGGACAGTTGGCGACGCCGCATTCGCAGCGATCGGTTGCGCGGATTTCTGTGCTGATCGAAGATGACCAAGACATCCTCTGGTTCGAAGACCTGATCGACCGCGCCCGTGCTGCTGTCCCGACGGAGACGCAGGTGATGGTCAAGCGTGAGGATGAACAGGCGTTTGCAGAATTGAACGCCGCAAACCCCATTTTCGTGGAAGACGCGGCGCGCCTGTTCACAGAGCAGTTGAAAATAGACCAGCGCATTTCTGATTTCCGCGTCATCGCGAGCCACCAGGAAAGCCTGCATTCGCATGATGCGGTGTCCGTGCTGACAGAAGGCCAGACCTTCGCCTCGGAAAGCCTTGATCCGCGTCTGTTCCAGTCGCTGTTCCACGTCGGCTAGGCCCGCGCGAGCGACAGCAAAACGTTCGCGGGTGCTTGACACACAAGGCCCGCAACGCCACCCATTGCACATGATTGATTTTCGCCCGGTTTTTTATGTGGTCGGCCTCCTTGTCGCAGCGCTGGGCATGACAATGCTGTTTCCCATGTTTGCGGACCTTTGGTACGGAAATGGCCATTGGTTTACCTTCCTGCAGTCGGCGGTATTGACGATCGTTTTCGGGGGCATGGTTGCGCTGTCGTCGGCCAATGGGATCAGTGGCGGGTTGAGCCGGCGTCAAACCTTCCTGCTGACCGCGCTTGTGTGGCTCACCTTGCCCGTCTTCGGAGCCTTGCCGTTTGTGTTTGGGGCGACCGCGTCGTCTGTCCCTGATGCGTTCTTCGAAGCCATGTCCGGCCTGACGACAACAGGCGCCACTGCTATTGCCAAGCTGGGACCGTTGCCAGAAGGGCTGAAGCTTTGGCGCGGCATCCTGCAATGGCTGGGCGGTGTTGGTATCATCGTTGTGGCAATGGTGTTTCTGCCGGAACTGCGTGTTGGTGGTATGCAAATCTTCCGATCCGAAGGCTTTGACACTAGCGGCAAGATTCTACCACGGGCGGGTGAAATCGCACGGAGTATTTCGTTTATTTACATCGGCCTGACAATCGCCTGCGCCTTGGCTTATGCGTTTAGTGGTCTGTCGCCGTTTGATGCGCTCGTCCATTCCATGACGACTGTTTCGACGGGGGGTATGGGCAATTACAACACCTCCTTTGCGGGCTTCGGTGCACTGACGCAATATGTCGCTGTGCTCTTCATGGTTTTGGCCGCGCTGCCCTTTGTGCGGTTCGTACAATTGCTTGCTGGTACCGCGGAGCCATTGTTCGTCGACCCACAAATCAGGGTCTTTCTGGCGACAATCGCGATCATCGTCCTGCTGATGGCGTCTTGGGCGGCAGCCCGGGATGGCGTGGTCTCAGAAGACGCGTTTCGCGCAAGCCTATTCAACGTCGTCTCCATCATGACGGGTACAGGCTATGCCAGCGCGGATTACATGACATGGGGCAGCTTCCCCGTAATGATGTTTTTTCTTATCGGGTTGATCGGGGGTTGCGCGGGGTCGACCTCATGCTCGATCAAGGTCTTCCGGTATCAGCTGCTCTTTGCCTCGATCAAAAGTCAGATCCGGCAAATCCACTCTCCCCATGGGGTGTTTCAACCCCGCTATGCCGGGCGCGCGGTGAGCGAGGATGTTCTGAATTCGGTCATGGCCTTTTTCATTGCGTTCCTTTTGTCGATGGGGTTGATTGCCGTTGCTTTGGGCCTGACGGGGCTTGATTTCATCACCTCTGTTTCGGGGGCGGCAGCGGCGCTCGCCAATATTGGCCCTGGGCTGGGTGATCAGATTGGTCCGGCGGGGAATTACGCTGGTCTTAACGATGCGGCCAAGTGGATTTTAGCGATGGCGATGTATGTCGGACGATTGGAGATTTTGGTGGTTCTCACAATCGTGTCGCTGAAGTTCTGGCGGGACTAAGTGGAGCTGGTTTACCAGCAGCTCACAAGAACAGTTTGATCATTGGCACGGCGGGACAGCGTTTCGGGCGCCATAAACGCCACAGATGATGTCGTTTCTACAGCAATGTTTGCGGCGGCAAGGGCCGCAATGATGGTTTCGCTGTCGAGGGAGAAGCTCACCTCTTCGGGCAGAACCTGACCCTCAATGGATTGCTGTGGCAAAAGCATCCCAAGCACTGCGCCACCGTTGTCAAAGACAGGGCCACCGACATCGCCATCCCGAGCACGGATGTTGAGGCGTTTCACCTCAGTTTCACCATCTAGGCCACGGATGTCTGCCAGCTTTCCAAATGTGACGGAGGCTGAATTGAGCACGCTGCCAAACGGGAAGCCGGCCACTGCGACGTCAGACTGTATGCGCGGGACGCCGGTCTGGAAGGCTGCAACACCGAGCGGCGCGAGGGTTGCCTTTGGGCGCAACACGGCGAGGCCGAGGTCGGCGTCGGTGAAGGCAAGCTCCGCCTCATGGTCGAGGCCGATAGTCAGCCTTTCGCAGCTGTTCGCGATGGTGGAGGAGGTCAGGACGGTACCTGTGCTATCGATGAAGAAACCGGACTGACTGAAATCCGGTGTGCGGATGGCAAGACCGGAAACCAAATCAACCGCTTGATCCTCCCCGGGTACTGAAAGCGCAGGATCGAGCACGCCGTCAACAACCGCGAAGCTTTTGCGCATTTCGTCCAAAACGCGGAGGCGGCGTTCTTCGTCATCCGAAGGCCAAATCAAAGCGAAGCCTTTGATCGTCTCATTGGACAGTGTCGCCGTGACAAAGGTGGATTTGGTCGCGTCCGCACCTTCGATTGTAAACGAACTGCTGCGCCGTTCACGGGGCCCGTCCATCGGTACGATTTCCAGCGTTTGCAGGATCTCATAGAGGCCGAAAAGCCGGTCCTGATTGCCTTCCTGTGAGATCAGCAGTACCTGCGCTTTAATTTCGCCCGTAGCGTCGAAGCGGGCGAATGGCGGTTCATATTCAGTGAATGCCACAACGCCTGTTGGGATTGGTATTTGGATGCCCGAGGCGTCATCACGAACCAGTTCAAGGTCCACTCCATCAAGCACCGAATTGTAGTCATCCAGTGCGATGGCCCGCTGCTTGCTTGTCATCACGCTAGTGGGTTCAAAGTTCTTTGCCTCTTGCCAGAGCCGCATTGAATTGCGGGTGCCACGGCCATAAAGCCCGTCGATGGTCCCATTGTAGAAGCCCGCCCATTGCAGTGCGACTTGCAGCTCTTTCTTCTGTTCGCGGTCGAGCAGGGCCTCAGAAGCGCGCGCCTCCCGCAGGGTTTCGTCAGACGGTGTGATAATAATAGGCTCTTCAACTACCTTGGCCGTGTCTTCGGCTGGCTGCGCAAGGGCCGTGGGCGCTTGCGCTTGTGTCGGGGCGCTTTCGCCCACGGGCCAGAATTGCTGACGGAAGGAGGTCCCCGTGGCAATGAAGCTGTCACCCGGAATGCGGCCCGACCCCCGCAACTGGCGGAGGAGGGCGGTGGCATCAGGCCGGCTGTAGGGGCCAAGGACGATGGCGTACCAGTTGCGACCAGTGTAGAAGCCCGCGACATCATCGAGACGTGCGTCATAGATGCTGACCCGCTCTTGCGCTTGTTGCAGACTTGGCTGAGCCTCGATCTGAATCCAAACAGGCTGCTGTCCCAAGACGGTGGATGCCGAAAATACCAAAGCCAACACGACAGCAAAAAGACGTTTCATACCGAACCCATCAACGAATCTGAAAGCCGGGCAGATCCGGCTGGCGTGCAACCTAGCAGAGTGTTTGCCGGATGCAGCATAAAACGCGCGTGAGACGGTAGAATAATGCGCCTGTGTGCCAATTGACCCTTACGGCGACGAGGCCTATTGAACACACAAACGCAGAAGAGGGCACCATGGCCGACAAACCAAGCAGTTTTCAAGAGATTATCCTGAGGTTGCAGACCTATTGGGCTGGCAAAGGCTGCGCGATTTTGCAGCCTTACGACATGGAAGTTGGGGCAGGGACATTCCATCCGGCCACAACACTGCGTGCGCTGGGCTCAAACGCATGGGCTGCGGCCTATGTTCAGCCGTCGCGCCGTCCAACGGATGGCCGATATGGCGAGAACCCGAACCGTTTGCAGCACTACTACCAGTATCAGGTGCTGATTAAGCCATCGCCGCCCGACCTGCAGGAGCTCTACCTCGGATCGCTCGGCGCGATTGGGATTGATGCGGATATGCATGACATCCGATTTGTCGAAGACGACTGGGAAAGCCCGACACTGGGCGCTTGGGGGCTGGGCTGGGAAGTTTGGTGTGACGGGATGGAAGTAAGCCAGTTCACCTATTTCCAACAGGTCGGCGGGCACGACTGCAAACCAGTCTCAGGCGAGCTGACCTACGGGTTGGAGCGTTTGGCGATGTATGTCCTTGGCGTCGATCACGTTATGGATATGCCGTTCAACGATCCGCAATCGCCGATCGCGCTGACCTATGGGGACGTCTTCAAACAGACCGAAGAAGAATATGCCCGCTGGAACTTTGATGTGGCCGACACAGACACGTTACTTCAGCACTTCAAAGATGCCGAAGCGGAATGTGCCCGCATTCTTGCGGAGCCGCATAAAGACCGGAAAACGGGTAAGCGGATAATTATGGCGCATCCGGCCTATGACCAGTGCATCAAGGCGTCCCACGTCTTTAACCTGCTGGACGCGCGGGGCGTAATCTCCGTCACCGAACGGCAAGCCTACATTGGCCGCGTGCGGGCCTTGGCTAAGGACTGCGCCGAAGCCTTTGTTCAAACGGCCGCTGGGGGCCAAGACGCGGCATGATGGGCCGCATCGTTATAGGATTGCTTTTGATGTTTGCTTTGGCTGCTGCGGTTGCGATGTATTACCTGCAAGTCTACGCCTTTTATGATGAGATGTCGGCGGACGGGGATGCTGTGGTGTTGACCACGCTCTTTGATGGGCAGCCTGAGCCGATCCTTTATGAAAATTTCTCTAACATCGACAGTAACAGCAGCCCGATCCGCTATCGCGCGTGTTTTGAAACGCCGACAAGCTATGCGCTGTTGACCGAAACCTATGTCGTCGTTGAGGCGGCGGAGCCGAAGATTGCCCCCGGTTGGTTCGATTGCTTTGACGCTGAAGCGATTGGTCAAGACCTCGAAAGCGGGGATGCGGTGGCTTTCATGGGGATTGAAAATGTCGATTACGGCATTGATCGGATCGTTGCCGTCTACCCCGATGGCCGCGCCTTTGCGTGGCACGAGATCAACGCCTGTGGGGAGGTTGTCTTTGACGGCGATCCTGTTCCAGAAGGCTGTCCAGACCCCGCAACAGGATTAAATTAATGCCTGATCTTCTGATTGAACTCTTTTCCGAGGAAATCCCAGCACGGATGCAAACCCGTGCGGCGGAGGATTTGAAGAAGCTCGTCACGGAAGGGCTGGTTGAGGCTGGACTGACCTATGCGGGGGCTGCGGCCTTTACCACGCCCCGGCGGTTGACGCTGTCGCTTGAGGATTTGCTGGCCGAAAGCAAACCCGTGCGGGAAGAGCGGAAAGGCCCGAAAGTGGGCGCGCCCGATCAGGCGATTGAGGGGTTCTTGCGTGGGGCTGGTGTGTCCAAGGATGATCTGGAAATCCGCGACGACAAAAAGGGTCAGGTCTATTTCGCAGTGATCGAAAAGCCGGGGCGTTTGGCGTCGGACATTATCGCTGAGGTGCTGGAAAAGACGATCCGCAACTTCCCGTGGCCCAAGTCGATGCGCTGGGGTTCCGGCACGCTGAAATGGGTGCGCCCGCTGCATTCGATTGTCTGTCTGTTGACGGATGAGGCGGGGGCGACGGTTGTGCCGGTTGATGTCGATGGCATCACGTCAGGCGATTTCACCTATGGGCATCGCTTTATGTCCAATGCTGTGATTTCTGTCACATCTTTTGAGGATTACGAGGCGAAGTTGAAGCACGCGCATGTGATGCTGCGCGCAGACGAGCGGGCCGAAGCGATCTGGCAAGACGCCACTAATCAAGCATTCGCGCAGGGCCTGCAAGTTGTCGAAGACCGTGTGCTTTTGGCGGAGGTGGCGGGGCTTGTCGAATGGCCTGTTGTCCTGATGGGCAAGATCGATGAGGAGTTCTTAGCGCTGCCGCCGGAGGTGTTGCAAACCTCCATGAAGGAGCATCAAAAGTTTTTCTCCGTCCGAAATGAAAAGACCGGCCGGATTGAGCAGTTCGTGACGGTTGCAAATATCGAGACGTCGGACAATGGCGCGACAATCCTTGCGGGAAACCAAAAGGTGCTATCGGCGCGTCTGGCGGATGCAAAATTCTTCTGGGAGAACGACCTACGGGTTGCGACGAAAGAGAAGATGCAGCCGTGGCTCGATGCACAGGCCAATGTGACATTCCACAACAAGCTTGGCTCGCAACGTGATCTTATCGAACGCATGATCGCGCTGGCGAAAGAGTTGGCTCCGGCTGTAGGCGCTGATCCTAAATTGGCAGCGCAGGCGGCGCAGGTCGCCAAGGCCGATCTTGCGTCAGAGATGGTCTATGAATTCCCGGATCTTCAAGGACTTATGGGGCGTTATTACAGCGATTCTGCTGGTCTGCCTGCTGAGGTTGCTGCCGCCTGTGAGGAGCATTACGCACCATTGGGGCCATCTGATGAAGTGCCAGCCGCGCCGACATCCGTGGCTGTGTCTTTGGCGGAGAAGTTGGACAAGCTGACCGGTTTTTGGGCCATAGATGAGAAGCCGACGGGGTCAAAAGATCCGTTTGCGTTGAGGCGTGCCGCGCTGGGTGTCATTCGCGTTGTTTTGGACAATGATCTGACTGTGAAGCTGGATCGGTTCATTGATGCGCAGTTGCTGCGGCACGAAATCAAAGTGAACCGAAACGGTGCCGAACAGGATGAAATTGACACGTTAGAACAGATCCTTGAGGAGATAGCCGAGCACGGGGTGTTTGGGGCTGCGTTGGAAGCGGTGAAGGATGCTGCTAAGGCAGGCAAGACGGTCGATGCCGTTGCCGCCCAGTTGCCTGACAAAAGCGTTTCGCTGCTTGCATTCTTCCACGACCGCCTCAAGGTTTACCTGCGCGATCAAGGCATTCGCCATGACATCATTGACGCCTGTATCGCGATGCCGGGGAATGATGATCTGACGCTGTTGGTCAAGCGGGCGCGGGCGTTGTCGGAAACGCTCTCCACCGATGACGGGGAAAACCTGATCCAAGGGTTCAAGCGCGCCAACAACATCCTGACCCAAGCGGAAGAAAAGGATGGCGTTGAATACTCCTATGGGGCGGACATCAAGTTTGCCGAAGGCGATGCTGAGAAGGCGCTGTTCAAAGCATTGGACGATGCGGATGCGGTCATTAAACCCGCGATGGCGGTGGAGGATTTCACCACCGCAATGGCTGCGATGGCAGGTCTGCGCGGTCCGATCGATGCATTTTTCACCGATGTACAGGTCAATGCGGATAGTGACGTTTTGCGCCGTAACCGATTGAATTTGTTGTCTCGCATTCGGTCGATATGCCTTGCTGTGGCGGATTTGACCAAGATCGAAGGTTAACATTCCTTAGCGTCACATTTTCCTTACATTGGGCGCATTCTGATCTTATGCTGCGGTTGAACAATGGGAATGCCGCAGTGCAGAAACACAACACTTTCGACGATGTGACCCTGATCACACCGACCGCAGCGATGTCGCCTGCGGCGCATGGCAATCGAGCGAAGTGTCTGCAACGCCTGATCCGGCTGGACATGCCGGTGCCGACAACCGTCGCCCTGTCATTCGATGCGGTGCGCAAGGTTGCAGCGGGGGAGATGCCCGATATGGCGCAAATCCTTGCCCCCTTCGGTGATTTGCCGCTGCTTTCTGTCCGGCCCTCAAGCCAAAGCCTTGACTGGGGTGGGCCGGCGGCTGTTCTGAACATTGGGATGAACGACCAGCGCCTAGAAGCCATGAAGGACGAAGTAGGGGAGGCTGCGGCCATCGCGCTCTACGCCCGCTTTGTGCATTCCTACGCGATTGAGGTGGCGCGGTTGGAGCCGGAGGTTTTCACCCTTCCTGCCAAACCGACAATGGCAGATCTTACAAGCGCGCTGGAAACGTACGAATTCGAAGCGGATGAGCCGTTTCCGCAAGACCCCGCGCAGCAATTGTCCGATGTTCTGCGATCTATGGCGCGGGCGTGGGGTGGCACCTCCGCGAGGCTGTTGCGGGAGGCGAAAGGCGCCCCTGCCAATGCGGGGCTGGGCCTTGTGGTGCAGAAAATGGCGCTGGGGGTTGGTAGTTCGGGGGAATGCGGCTCCGGCGTTATCCAATACGTCGACAGCGAAACCGGTCTGCCGATGGTCAAAGGCCGCTATTTGGGTCAAAGCCAAGGCCGCGCGGCGCTTGGCGATGTAGAAGGCGCGATTTATCTGACAAAAGACCCGCGCGGGTCATCGCTCGAAGAGCTATGCCCAGAGATTTTTGCGGAACTACTGAGCTATCACGACATTTGCTGCCGACGGTTGAAAGAAGAGATGGAGGTGTCGTTCACGATTGAGAATGACCACCTCAACGTCCTTGACGCGATCACGGTGAAACGCTCAAGCCGTGCGGCGGTGCAAATCGCTGTGTCCTTGGCCGAGAACGAGTTTATCCCGCGTGAAGAGGCTGTGATGCGCATCGCGCCTGCGGCTTTGTCCGAAATGCTGCACCGGCAGATCGATCCGGAGGCGGAGCGGGATGTGATCGTGCGCGGCATCCCGGCAAGCCCTGGCGCTGCCACAGGGCGGATCGTGTTTTCAGCGCAAGAAGCGCAGGCCAGCGCAGCGCGGGGGGAGCCTTGCATCCTTGTACGGCGCGAAACCACGCCGGACGACATTCGTGGGATGCATGTGGCGCAAGCGGTGCTGACGGTCCGTGGCGGTGTGACCAGCCATGCGGCTGTGATCGGGCGCGGGCTTGGCTTGCCATGTGTTGTTGGCGCGTCTGACCTGACTGTGCATCGCAAACGCGGGTCGATGACTTGTCCCAATGGACGTGTCTTCAAAAAAGGGGAAACCATCACAGTTGATGGCACGACAGGTGAAATCCTCGCTGGATCACCAAAGATGATGGAAGCGGCCCTTGACGGTGGGTTCCAGACGCTGCTCGCCTGGGCGGATGAGTTTCGCGACATTGGCGTACGTGCAAATGCGGATACGGTTGCGGATGCCACGACGGCAGAGATGTTTGCAGCCGAAGGTGTCGGTCTTTGCCGGACGGAGCATATGTTCTTTGAAGGTGACCGCATCGGTCTGATGCAAGAGATGATCTTTGCTGAAACCGAAGAGGACCGCCGCGCAGTGTTGGAGCGTCTTCTGCCTCTACTAAGGGCGGATTTCACTGCGCTCTTCAAAATCATGGACGGTAAACCGGTCTGCATGCGACTATTCGATATGCCGCTGCATGAGTTTTTGCCCTTTGATAAAGCCGGTCAGCGGGATCTTGCCGCGCAATTGGGCCTACCGTTACCCAACGTCGTAGACCGGGTTCAGGCGCTCAGTGAATACAACCCGATGCTTGGAATGCGGGGCATTCGGCAGGGGATCGCGCTGCCTGAAATCTATGAAATGCAAGCCCGCGCCATTTTCGAAGCAGCGGTGGCTGCTGCGAAAGACGGCGTGGTCATTGCGCCGGAGATTATGATCCCCCTCATCAGTGCAATGAAAGAAGTCGAACTGATGAAAGCCCGCATCGATGCGGTGGCCGTGGCGGTGCAGGCGGAGACGAAAACAGACTTTGACTTCAAGCTCGGCGTGATGGTGGAAACCCCGCGCGCCGCTTTGCGGGCCGAAGATATCGCACAGCATGCGCAGTTTTTATCGTTCGGCACCAATGACTTGACACAGATGACTTACGGCCTGTCGCGCGACGATGCGGGGCGGTTCATGTCGGCCTATGTCCAGCAAGGGGTTTATGAGGAAGATCCCTTTCACACCCTTGATACCGAAGGTGTGGGAGAGCTTTTGTCGATTGGCGCGGCCCGTGGGCGTCAAGGGCGGCCTGATGTCGTGCTATCAATCTGTGGCGAACATGGGGGGTCGGCGGCTGCAATTGCGTTTTGCCGGCGTGAGGCGTTCGATTATGTCTCTTGCTCGCCGTTCCGCGTTCCTTTGGCGCGTTTGTCTGCAGCTCAAATTGCCTTGGCGGAGCGTATTCAACGCTAATCTGGCGGATTTGACTAACCTAAAGGTGAGCCGCGGACCCCTTTACCTTTCGCAAACACTGCACTAAAGAGCCGCCCGCTTGCACGGGGCTGGCCGTGTGACACCTGTGGTGGAAAAATGTTTGATTGGGGACGTGGCGCGTTGATCGCCGCAAGTTTGATGGTCGCTGCTGTTGCGCCAACGTTTGTTACGGCTAACGAAGTCTTGGAAAGCCGCCTGTCGGCCTTGCTTGGTCAGGAGCGAAGCGCTTTGCAAGTTGTGCCAGATACACGTTTGGCAACGCTCACCTCGGTGCCCTTGCCAGAGGACCGTGGGGTGGTGACATCGCCGGTATCCATTGACTACTCCAATGCATTCCTCGCAGGGCTCCCGCCCGCTACAGGCGGTGCGCAATGGCGCTGCTTGGCTGAGGCGCTTTATTTTGAAGCACGGGGAGAATCCACCAAAGGTATCTTTGCTGTTGGTGAAGTGATCTTGAACCGTGTGGACAGCGCTGCTTATCCAAACAGCCTGTGCGGCGTGATCAATCAAGGGACTGGCCGCAAGTATCAGTGCCAGTTTACGTACACCTGTGATGGCCACGCCGAAACAATCCGCGAGCCGCGCGCGTTTAGCAAAGTGGGAAAAGTCGCACGTCTTTTGATCGACGGTGCCCCACGTGAGTTGACCGCTGGTGCCACGCATTATCACACGAAAGGGGTCAATCCGTCTTGGGCGCGCCGTTTCCCGCGGACTGCAACCATCGGGTTCCACTACTTCTATCGTCAGCCGACACGTTCTGCGTCAAACTGACGTTTCAGTCGCAAACATGCGCGATCCTGCCGTCCCTTTCGCTTGTGAGGGGCGGGCCACTGGCGTATCGAATGTCAGATGATGAATCGTGGACGCCATGACTGACGATATTCGCCTTGCCTTTGCGCATCCGGCCGAACGGGCCGCTGCCAGCACTGACATCCCTTATGACCGTATTTCCCTGCGGGATTATATCGTAGAGGTTGAAATTGGTGCGTTTCAGCAGGAGCGTGGCAAGCTTCAAAGGGTGAAGTTCAATGTCGTGGTAGAGGTTTTGCCCGACCAAGGCCCCATTGACGACGATGTGGACCGGATTCTGTCCTATGACAAAGTGATCGAAGCGATTGGGATCGAGCTTGAGGCGGAGCGGATCAATCTGCTTGAAACCCTTGCGGCGCGTGTGGCGGAGCGGGTTCTGCTCGAGCCGATGGCGGAGCGGGTGTTTGTCCGCATTGAAAAGCTGGATCGGGGGCCGTTTGCCCTTGGGGTGGAGATTGTCCGCTCTAGCGACGGCAGCAAGCCAGCGGGTCAGGACCATATAGAGACCCCGCATCCGCGGGTCGTCTATCTGTCCAATGAGGCGCTAGTGTCCGGCAATTTGACCTCATGGATTGATGATTTTTCAAAAGACGATGCGCCTGTCATCCTATGCGTTGGGGCGGGGGAGTTACCAGTCATTCAAACGGGTCATGCCATGACCCAGCGCCGCATCGATTTGCTGGCGATTGAGCAAAACGCTTGGCTCGTTGGGGCCAAAGATCATCGTTGCAAGGTTGTCGCCACACGAACAGAACTCGATTGGGCAATGAAAAACGGCCAGATTTGCGTCTGGGCCCCGTCGAAAATCGTTCTGGACGCGGTGGATGGCCCCTCGGCCAGTCCGCGCGATGCGCTGGCGCTGGTCAGTTGGTTCGCGGCGGAGATGGAAGCCAAAGAGCTGGTAGTGATTGGCGATGATGCGCCTGCCTCAGACGTACCGACACGCACGATTGCCGTGACTGGAGCATCCAACGGATGACGGTCTATGCCCGCCCTATTGTTATGGACGATGCGGTGCGCCCTGATGGGGCCGTCCCGCTGGCAGAGGGGTGGTGTTGGTTTGAAAATGTGGAGCTTTTGTCACGCGATGCGCCCGCGCAGGTGATCGCAGCAAAGGAGCTGCCTTTGGATGTTCTGGATCGGCTGACCCAACCGCGAGGGAGCATTGCGACGCTGGCCATGGGTGCGCCGCAGGTCATGGGAATTTTGAACGTGACGCCGGATAGCTTCTCCGACGGTGGAAAGCATAATGCCGTTGACGCTGCCGTTGCCCGCGCTTTGCAGATGGTGAAAGAAGGCGCGGCGCTGATCGACGTTGGCGGCGAAAGCACGCGACCTGGGGCGGCTTTCGTCCCAGAGGACGAGGAATTGCAGCGGGTGGTTGGCCCAATCTCCTCCCTCCGTCAGGCCAGTGATGTGCCCATTTCCATCGACACACGGAAGTCGGTGGTAGCCACAAAAGCGCTTGGGGCCGGGGCATCTATGCTCAATGACGTCTCCGCTTTCACATTCAACGCAGATATGCCGGTCGTCGCCGCGGAATCTGACGCCCCAATTTGCATCATGCACGCGCTTGGCGATCCCAAAACGATGCAAGACGCGCCGACCTACGACAATGTGTTGCTCGACATCTATGATTTTCTGGCGGAGCGGATCGAGGTTGCTGTCGCAGCAGGCGTTGCGCGGGATCGGATTGTCGTTGATCCAGGGATCGGGTTTGGAAAGACGCAAGAGCATAATCTGACACTGCTCAGAAACATCTCACTTTTTCATGGTCTGGGATGTCCGATCTTGCTGGGGGCATCGCGCAAGCGGTTTATTGGGGCCATCGGCAACGCGCCTGATGCCAGTGACCGGCTCGGCGGGTCTGTGTCGGTTGCGCTTTTTGCGCTTCGGCAGGGGGTGCAAATTCTGCGCGTCCACGATACATTTGCCACCAAGCAGGCGATTGACCTGCATATGGCAATGATCGGGGCACCGGGGTATGGCGCGTAAATTTTTTGGTACTGATGGCGTTCGGGGCACAGCGAACACCTTTCCGATGACGGCAGAGATAGCGCTAAAGATTGGCGCTGCGGCTGGGCGATATTTCCGCAATGATGGCTCAAACGGACATCGTGTTGTGATCGGCAAAGACACGCGGTTATCGGGCTATATGTTTGAAAATGCGCTGACTGCGGGCTTGACGAGCACTGGGATGAATGTGCTGCTGCTAGGGCCTGTCCCAACACCTGCGGTCGGTCTTTTGACCACATCCATGCGCGCGGATGTGGGCATCATGATCTCGGCCAGCCACAATCCGCACCATGACAACGGCATCAAGTTCTTCGGTCCAGATGGGTTCAAATTGAGCGACGACGTGGAGATGGAGATTGAACGCCTGATCGCGAGCAAGATTGAACCGGAGCAAGCTGAAAACATTGGACGTGCGAAGCGGATCGACGATGGGCGGTTCCGTTATGCGGAACGGGTGAAGTCGACGGTTCCGTCTGGCCTTACGCTCAATGGTCTGAAGGTTGTGATCGATTGCGCGAATGGCGCGGCGTATAAAGCAGCGCCCGAAATCCTGTGGGAGCTTGGCGCGACTGTCATTCCGGTGGGCGTTGAACCAAACGGCTACAACATTAATGAAAATTGTGGCTCGACCCATACAGACAACGCGGCCGCGGCCGTCGTTGCGCATGGGGCTGATGTGGGCATTTGCCTTGATGGGGATGCAGACCGCGTGATGATCCTTGATGAGAAGGGGGATGTGGCTGACGGCGATCAAATCATGGCGCTCATGGCGACCCGCTGGGCGGCGCAAGGCCGCTTGGGCGGCAGCACATTGGTGGCCACGGTGATGTCGAACCTTGGGCTTGAGCGCCACATGTCCTCTAACGGGTTACGATTGAAGCGGACAGGTGTCGGCGACCGCTATGTGGTCGAAGCGATGCGGAGCGGGGGCTACAACCTTGGTGGGGAGCAGTCGGGTCATATCGTGATGACCGATTACGCTACTACGGGGGACGGTTTGCTCGCCGGTCTTCAATTCCTCTGCGCGATTGTGGAGACGGGGCAAAAAGCCAGCGCGCTGACCCGTCAGTTCGATACGGTCCCGCAGCTTTTGAAGAACGTGCGGTATTCAGATGGCTCCGATCCGTTGAACGCGAAATCTGTGATGTCGAAAATTGCGAACAGTGAAGCCAAACTTGAAGGTAAAGGGCGGTTGCTGATCCGAAAGTCGGGGACAGAACCCTTGGTCCGCGTGATGGCCGAATGCGAAGACCCTGATTTGTTGCTTGAAGTCGTGGATGGGATCGTGGCTGAGGTTGAATCAGCGGCCTAGACGCGCCTCACGTGTTGAGGCCAGCGCGTGTCACGCTGGCCCCAAAGTTATCAAAACAGGAATGCGTCTGTTTCGAGGTTCAGAGTGTTGGTGTCAGACTGGCTGTTATAGCTCCGGTCGGACACAAACTAGCTGCGGCTGTCGAGCTTGTTGCTCTCTACATCAAAGGTCCGGTCGATCCAGTAGCCTTTGAACGTCACCTGTTCGACGTCGGCCAAAGCTTTCAGCCCGTAGGTGTCGCTTTCCATATAGAGAACGCCATCGTCATGGAGATAGATGTCGTAGTCTAACACCTTCCCTTCGACGAACACTTCATCCTTGCCCGCGCAACCTGCAACGCGGTCTGTGCTAGTTGAGAGGTCGAAGTGATCGTCGCCGCCAAAGCCGTCGAGCGCGTCATTGCCTTGGCCATCGCGCAGTTTGTCCCCTGCGTCCGTGCCTAGCAAGAAGGCATCGGATCCGTAGTAATCGGACGTCATGCGGGACACATCGCTGACCCGTGTGATCCCGCGCAAAACGGGTGACAACGCCGCAATCACGACCGTCGGGTCGGTTTGGATTTCGTCGTAGAACGTGCTGTTCGCAAGGGTTGTGTAGGGTGTTTCGAACACCCCGCACACATGCGCAGCCCAACCGTTTGTCACGTTCAGAAGGCTGAAGATGCCAAGTGGGAACAGTGGGTTTGCATAAACATCGTCGAATAAGACGATGTTGTCAGTGGAGCCTATGAAGGTTTTGTCGTCGTTAAAAACGACCTCATAGAGACCTGCGACAAGGCTTTCGTCCACGTCACCGACCGCGCGGTAGGCAAATCCGAAATAGTTGGAGTCGGCATAAAAGCCGTTGCTGATTACGCCTGATTTGAAACTGAGGGCGTTGGTGACGGCGCCGCCCAAGCTGTATCCGGTCACGGTGATATCTGACCCAATGAGTCCATTGGCTTGCGCGAAACTGGCCTTCACATCCAGAATTCGCTCAAACCCAGACATGATGCGCTGGTCCTCTAGATCGAGGTAGGCCAGCACGTCGCCAAAGTCGGACGTGCCCGCGAAAGCAACGCCGATTTCGGTTAGTTGGCCGTTCTCAAACTTGCCTGTGATCTTCACCTGCGCGCTTGAAGACGTTGCTGATGAATAGATACCAAGCCCATCGCAGAGCGAGGGATCAACATCCAATTCGGATGGCAACAATTCGCGCCATCCAGACGGAAGGTCGAAGTTTGTGTCATAGTCAGAACCGCTGAACAATTTCACAACTCGATTGTCGACAAGCAGACTGATCCCACCAAAAGCGTTGATCTGACTTACACGCGCCAGTTGATACGCTTCGATGACATCCTCAGAGGCGCCTTGCCCCTTATAGTCGAAAATTGCCAGTTTCTTCTCTTGCATGTAATTTTATTGCGCAAAAGCTTGCGGGCCGAAATTGATGTGGCAACAGCTACGACAGAGTGACGCCACGTCGCTGACTTTACGTAAGCCAATGGAAAAAGTTGAAAAGAGAAACGGTCTGCCGGCCTTTCGCAGCAAATGACTAAGAATTAGTCAAACTGACTGCACCTTTGGAGACTGTGCGAGATATTTCTTGGGCGCGGGTTTGGTCTGGATTACCGCTTGCTCTGAAACAAGCGCGCCAAACTAAACCATTGGCTGATTGCGAGGCCGAACAGGATGAGCGCCAAAGCCGCGAAAAATCTCAGCGGCAAGACTTCGTTTAGAACCCATGCGCCGAATAGCATGGACCAAACGGGCACTTGGTAATTCACCAAGGTCATGAAGACACTGCCGGCAGATCGAATGACTGAGACGCGCAGCAGTGCCGCGAGCGCGGTGGGAAAAAATCCAAGGAAAAGGATGGCGAGGCTGGATCGCGGATCGCTCCACATTGGGAAGCCTTCGATGATTAGCATCAGCGGGATCAAAGCGACTGAACCAACGATCAGCGTCCATGCGGCCAAGGCGAGCGGGTCCATCGGCGGAAAATTTCGCGTCAGGATGCTGGAGACTGCGTAGGACATAGCTGCCAAGAGGCAGGCAATCTGGCCCAATGGCTCCAACCCTTCACCAATGCGCAGCACGCCGGGGCCGATAAGAACTGTCGCGCCGATAAAACCAAGGCAGACACCAAGCGCTTTGCGCAGGTTGAGCGGCTCATCCGAAAAGACGTGGGCGAGCGGAAGTACGAAAAGGGGAAGCGCGGCCATTGAGATACCAGCAAAGGCAGAAGGCACATATTGCTGGCCCCAACTGAGCAGGGAAAATGGCAGCGCCGTGTTCATCAGACCCATCACGATCATCAGCCTCAACGGGCGTCCGGACAAAGAGGGTAAGGGTTTGCGCAAAAGCCTCAACGTCACCACCAACGCGACCGCCCCAAGCGTGGTTCGGGCGCAGGCGACGGTAAAGGGTCCGTATCCTTCAAGCGCGATGCTCACGACCATAAATGTCCCACCCCAAATGACACCAAGGGCAAGGATACTGATCCAGTTCGCGAAAGTTGGGGTCGACGTCATAGCGCGTTTCGACCACGCCAACTGAACGTTGTCCATATCAGATTTGGGCGCCCGCCTGATTCATTAAGCGTTCGAATATTGGGTGTAGAGACCTCTCAAGAAAGACAGTTGGCTCGGAATGCACCCTTAGCCTATGGAACTTTTGCGCGCCTTTTCGGTTGTAACCACAACAGATTGAACCATTCGGAGCACGAGATATGACCTTTGAGACGCTTGTATTTGTTTTACCACTCTTCATTCTTTTGGCAGTTGCCGCTTTCGCTCTTTGGAGCCGTCATCGGACCAAAAAAGAAATGCGGCGTTACACGCACGAAAAATCCAGCCTTGCAAAGGACGGGCCTGGCCCGTAGCCGCTTCGGTAAGGTTCCACAAAAAAGGCGGGCAACTCGGGCCCGCCTTTTTCGATTAGATCTAAGTGATCAGTTCTTTTCTTTGTCGACCATCTTGCCTTCTGAAATCCAAGGCATCATCGCACGCAGCTTGGCGCCGACGATCTCGATCTCGTGCTCGTCGTTGGCACGGCGGGACGCTTTGATCGTCGGTTGAGATACGGCGTTTTCTAGCATGAAGTCGCGGACGAACTTACCGGTCTGGATGTCGGACAGAACTTCTTTCATCGCTTTCTTTGTCTGCTCGTATGGCAAGATGCGTGGGCCGGAGACGTACTGACCATATTCCGCCGTGTTGGAGATGGAGTAGTCCATGTTCGCGATGCCGCCTTCGTAGATCAGGTCCACGATCAGCTTGGTTTCGTGCAGGCATTCGAAATAGGCCATCTCTGGCTCGTAGCCGGCTTCAACCAACGTCTCAAAGCCGCAGCGGATGAGTTCAACGATACCGCCGCAAAGAACAGCCTGCTCACCGAAGAGGTCGGTTTCGCATTCCTGACGGAAGTTGGTTTCGATGATGCCGGAGCGGCCGCCACCGATGGCGGAGCAGTAGGAGAGGCCGATCTCTTGCGCTTTGCCAGATGCGTCGGTGTGAACCGCGATCAGGCAGGGTACTCCACCACCTTTGGTGAATTCGCCGCGCACGGTGTGGCCCGGACCCTTTGGCGCCATCATGATGACGTCGACGCCTTCTTTTGGCTCGATCAGACCAAAGTGCACGTTCAGGCCGTGGGCGAACGCGATTGCGGAGCCTGGCTTGATGTTGTCGTGGACGTATTTCTTATATGTTTCCGCCTGAAGCTCATCAGGCATTGTGAACATGATGACGTCGCACCATGCAGCGGCTTCGGCGATGCCCATAACAGTCAACCCCTCAGCTTCTGCTTTCTTGGCAGAAGGGGAGCCCTCGCGCAGTGCAACGGCGAGGTTCTTCGCGCCGGAATCGCGCAGGTTTAAAGCATGAGCGTGGCCTTGGGAGCCGTAGCCGAGGATTGCGACCTTTTTGTCCTTGATCAGGTTAACGTCGCAGTCGCGGTCATAGAAAACGCGCATATCAAATCTCCAAAGATGGTTTCTGCCGGGGTTATGAGGTATGATTGGCGGATTTACGATATTGGATTTGAGTGTTTTTGCTTAATTAAGAGAATTGTTATTCGTCGATAAATTAATTATGATAAAAATCATGCTTGATGACCTCTCTCGCGTGATTTTGCGCCATCTGCAATCAGACCCAACTTTTACGGTTCCCGAGTTGGCGGACTGCGTGCGCTTGTCGCCTGCGCAAGTCGCCCGACGTTTGGATAAATTGGCGGAGGAGGGAATCATCAAAGGACAGGAAGCACAGATCAATTGGGCGGCGCTGGGTTATGATGTGCAGGTCTCTTTGCGCATCACACTCGACAAAACAGCAAACCGCGCGTTCGATGATTTTCAAAGCGCCGCGCGGGACATTCCCGAGGTTTTGGAGATACAGACGTTTCTGGGGCGGGTCGATGTGCGGCTGTCTTTGGTGGCGCGTGACTTGCCGCATTATCAACAGGTCTACCGTGACCGCATCCTTACCTTGCCGCATATCGCCGATATCGAAGCCCTGATGACGGTCGCCAACGTCAAGCAGGATGAGGAGTTGCCGCTGTGAAACTGGACGACCTGGACCGCGATATTTTGCGGGCTTTATCGGCAGATGCGTCTCAGTCGGCCAGCCATCTGGGGCGAAAGCTGAAGCTGTCCCAACCTGCGACGTGGCGGCGGATCAAGCGGTTGCAGGATGCAGGCATACTTGCGGGCAGGCGGCTTGTGCTCGATGCCGAAAAACTGGGGTTCGGCGTCACAGTTTTTCTCGGCGTCAAGCTCGCCACAAAAGGCCGCGTGAGCTTGGAGGATTTCGAACGTGCCGTGAGCGCGATCCCCGAAATCCAAACGGTTGAGCATGTGTTAGGTCTCTATGACTATCGCCTGCGCGTCGTGGCACGGGATTTGGCGGATTTTGAGCGGGTTTTGCGCCGCCGGATCATGACTTTGCCAGGGGTGGGGGATGTGGAAGCCAACGTGCTTTTGAGTGAAGAAAGGCGTCCGGGGCCGATTTGAGCGCTATCGGAAATACGGTTTTCTCATGGTGCGGACTTGGTGCCATTGTATACCCAGATAGACTTTGATTTTCGCCCGTCTGAGGCTTAGCTGATGACCAAACGGAGGAGTTATTATGGACGGCACACCGCATTCAGTTGACCCTGATGGTTTGATGGAATTTTCGGTCGTTTTCACGGATCGATCCCTGAACCACATGAGCAAGGCGTTTCAAGGTGTCATGAATGACATCCGCGAGATGCTAAAAGAGGTTTATAACGCTGACAAGGTGGCCTTGGTCCCCGGGGGCGGCACCTATGCGATGGAAGCGGTGGCGCGTCAGTTTGGTGGCAATGCACATGCCTTTGTCGTCCGCAACGGATGGTTCTCCTATCGCTGGAGCCAGATTTTTGAGGCGGGTGATTTCACGGCACATACCACGGTAATGAAGGCCCGCCAGTCTGGCAATGACACCCGCGCCCCTTTCGCGCCAGCGCCGATTGAAGATGTGGTTGCCGCCATCAAGGAGGCGAAGCCGGATGTGGTATTCGCCCCGCATGTGGAAACCTCTGCTGGGATCATCCTGCCGGATGATTACATCGCTGCGTTGGCCGATGCTGCGCATGAGGTCGGTGCGATTATGGTGCTCGATTGTATCGCCAGCGGGTGCGCATGGGTCGATATGAAAGCCACGGGCGTTGATGTGCTGATCTCCGCGCCTCAGAAGGGGTGGTCTTCCACGCCGTCGGCAGGCTTGGTGATGATGTCGGATCGTGCTGTTGCGCGGATGGAAAACACATCCTCTGACAGTTTCACGGTTGATCTGAAGAAATGGACGTCGATCATGGATGCTTATGAGAACGGCGGCCATGCGTATCATGCGACGATGCCCACCGATGGGTTGCGCGCGTTCCGTGACACGATGCTGGAAACGCGGGAGTTTGGATTTAACAAACTGAAAGACGCGCAGTGGGCTTTGGGCAATGCGGTGCGTGCGGCGTTGGCCGACAAAGGGATCAAATCCGTTGCGGCCTACGGCTTCGGCGCCCCGGGTGTTGTCGTGAGCTATACCGATGATCCAGATGTTCAAAATGGGTCCAAGTTCGCCGCCGAGGGCATGCAGATCGCAGCAGGTGTGCCGCTGCAATGCGACGAGCCTGAAGATTTCCGCACCTTCCGGATCGGGCTTTTCGGTTTGGATAAGCTCTATGATGTGGACGGGACCCTGGATCGGCTCCTGCCTGTCCTCAATCGCGTCCTTTAGCCTTTCGCACCAAGCCCCATCTGCATCAATCGGGTGCGGATGGGTTTGATGCCGTGTAAGGCTTTGATGCCTGCACGCCGTGCTTCTTGCGCCAACGGATTGCCAGCCATTGACGTGCGGTTCAGCATATCAATGCCAGCCACCCGCAATTTGATGTCCCCGTGGCGGGCGCGTTGGTAGGCGTCGAGCATAGCCGGGCTGCCCAAATCATCGCGATGCCGCACCGACAGGTCGAGCAGGTGGCTAAGATCCGTGAGCGACATATTCAGGCCTTGCGCGCCGATCGGGGGCATAACATGGGCAGCCTCAGCGACAAGCGCCGTCCGCGCTGCGACCAGAGTGTCTGCGATTTGGCTAATGATGGGCCAAGCCGTGCGCCGCGATACGAGTATCAGTCGCCCCAAAACGCCACCGCTTCGCTCCGTCGCTTCTTCTTCAAATTGGTCTGTTGGGATGGTGCGCAGACGCTCCGCCTCCTTACTGTCGGTCATCCAGACCACGGCGGAGCAAGGCCGGCCATCCTGATCTGGCAAAGGCACAAGGGTGAAAGGTCCACCCGATTTGTGCACCTCGGTTGAAATATTTTCGTGTGGCGTGTCATGCGCTACGGCAAAGGTGAGTGCGTGCTGCCCATAGCGCGTGGTGCTGACCTCAATGCCCGCAGCCTTTCGCACGGCGGAGTTTCTGCCATCTGCACCAATGACCAATGATACGTCGATGCGTGTGCCATCTGTCAGGTGGGCGATGACCCCGTTGGTGCGGGCGAGGTAATCCTGAAACTCAACGCCGAGCCTGATTTCAACGGTATCCAACTCCTCAATTCGCGCCATCATCTCACGACGGAGCAGCCAATTGGGCAGGTTCCAGCCAAACGGCCGGTCGGAGATGTCTTCCGCATCAAACGCACGCTCAACCGTGTCGGGGCGCGAGGCATCGATGATTTGCATGGTTTGCAAAGGCGTCGCAAAGCCGCTCAACCGATCCCAAAGAGCTGCGCGATCCAGAAAATCACGCGCGGGCTGAAGGAAAGCCGTGGTGCGCAGGTCAGCGCCCTCGGCATCGGCATCTGTGATAGGTGGATGGGGGTCGACGATCACAACTTTGAAGCCAGCGGACCCAAAAGCGGAGGCCGCGGTCAGGCCCGCAACACCACCGCCAGAAATCAGAATATCAAACCGTTCTCTGCTCATTTCTTACACATAGGGGCCGGTGCGAAGACAGGAAAGGCACAAGATGACACATGCGACACATCGTCGGTGTTTTTGCGTATGCTTGCGTCAACCTAGGTTTACAGCCTAAGTTGCTTCGACGAATGGAAGGACGGAACCATGCAGGATCGCCGAGCGGGGCAAAAGGACGCCTACGATCTGATTTTGGAAGCGATTGACGAACATATCTATGTTCCAGGTGATCGCTTGGTTGAAAGTGAATTGGCGGAACGCCTTGGGGTCAGTCGCACGCCGGTGCGCGAGGCGCTGCAGCGATTGGAAACTCAGTCGATCCTGACCCGCGATGGCCGCTCACTGATCGTGGCATCGCTCGACCACACGCAATTGTCAGAGCTTTACGTCGTGCGGGGGGAGCTGGAAGGCTTGGCCGCACGATTAGCAGCACGCCATGCGACACCTGAGGAGGTGCGCGTGCTCCGCGACATGCTCGACGCAGATAAAGCCCTCATCAATGATCCAGATGCAATGAGCCGCGCCAATCGGCGCTTTCACAAGCAGATTCACCTTGCATCCCACAACCGGTTTCTAGTGCAGCAGCTTGATCTGGTGCACAGATCCATGGCGCTCTTGGCGTCGACGTCGATCCGTGCTGACGGTCGGGGCATTGATACCCTGAATGAGCATGAGGCCATCGTCACGGCTATTGAAAAGGGCGATGGGCAGGCCGCTTATGAGGCCCTCTGTGACCACATCAGTACGGCTTATGAGATCCGGCTGCGTTTGGATGCGGAAAAGGCCGACCTCGGTCGATAGGGAGACCACATCACCCCTTGTTGGGTTTTGTCCTAGTAGAATGGCTTCCAGAACAGTTCCATCACGCCTTTGATTGCGGCGAGTGTGTCGAGTGGGAAATTGACCATTAGTGTGGGTGCCCACTTGATCAGCCATGGCTTGCCGGCGCGAAGACTAGCCACGCAATGCGCTTGAGGATGTGGCGTAGCTCACCTCAACCCCCTTTTAGAGCTTTCAAGCGCTTCGAAAGCCGCTTTGGGGGTCAATGCAGATCGCTCTATCAGCAAGCGCAACAGCCATGGCAATTTTTGTCAGCGCTGGTGTTCCACAGTCCAATTGATGCATGACTGAAAACTCATTGGTTCCTTGGGAAAGCTGAGGAAACCTAAGGAATCTTAGTTAACGCTTGTTAAGGCGAGTTAAGACGCTGCGCGCTTGTCCATCGCATCGGCAAACCGCTCAAACAGGTAGTAGCTGTCTTGCGGGCCAGGGCTTGCTTCGGGGTGGTATTGGACCGAAAACACCGGACGATCCGTCATGCGGATACCACAGTTTGATCCGTCAAAAAGCGATGTGTGCGTTTCTTTCACGCCATCCGGCAGGCTTTGACTGTCCACCGCAAACCCGTGGTTCATGGAGGTGATCTCTACCTTGCCGGTTTCGAGGTCTTTGACCGGATGGTTCGCGCCGTGATGGCCGTGGTTCATCTTGACTGTCTTGCCGCCCAGCGCCAGCGCCAGCATCTGATGGCCAAGGCAGATGCCAAACACAGGCAGGTCGGAGCGGTCTAACACGCCTTGGATCATTGGCACCGCATAAGCGCCTGTCGCTGCTGGGTCGCCCGGACCGTTTGACAGGAACACCCCATCAGGGTTCAGCGCAAGAATGTCGTTAGCAGTCGCGGACGCTGGAAGTACCGTTACATCGCATCCAGCAGAGGCAAGGCAGCGCAGAATGTTCCGCTTGGCGCCATAGTCAATGGCGACGACTTTGTGCTTGGGATTGGTTTGCGCTTTGTAGCCCTCCGGCCAAGCCCACCGCATTTCGTTCCACTGGTACGACTGTGCACACGTCACCTCTTTCGCGAGGTCGAGACCCTCAAGCCCAGAAAACCCGCGGGCGGCTTTGACGAGTGCGTCGATATCGAAATTGCCGTCAGGGTCATGGGCCAGCGCGACATGCGGTGCGCCCTGCTGTCGGATCGCACGGGTCAAACGGCGCGTGTCGACACCCCCAACGCCGATGCGCCCGCGCTTGGACAGCCAGTCGGTTAATTCTTCGGCGGCGCGCCAGTTTGAGGATGCGGTCGGGTCCCATTTGACAACCATGCCTTCAGCGACGGGATCAGCGGTTTCATCATCCTCTGGATTGACGCCGGTGTTTCCGATGTGGGGGAAGGTGAAGGTGACGATCTGACCGGCGTAAGAGGGATCGGTCATGATCTCCTGATACCCTGTCATGGCAGTATTAAAACACAGTTCTGCGGTGGTCTGGCCCGTGACCCCAAAACCAATGCCGTAAAAGACTGTGCCGTCTGCCAATGCTAGGCAGGCTGTGGGCTTGCGAGTGGCTGTTTCCAACATGGCAGATTCCCCAAGATGCACAAATTGTTGGGGTAGTAAGGGTGTGACACACAAGGGTCAAGGGGCCAAAGTGGGAGATTTTCCGTTACATCCGGTTGGGTCGGAAAATCATTGTCAGCGTGCGGTCGCATGGCTAAGTTGCGGGTTCGTTCGAAGCAATCGGGACAAAAGCTTATGGACATGCGCACTCGGGTCACTGACGCCCTGAAAGATGCAATGAGATCGAAAGAGGCGGATCGCCTTGCCACCCTGCGACTGATCAACGCAGCGATCAAAGACAAAGACATCGCATTGCGTGGCGAAGGGGATGATCAGATCGTGACTGATGCGGATGTTCTGGCGATTATGGGCCGCATGGTGAAACAACGCCAAGAAAGCGCGCGGGCCTACGATGAAGGCGGCCGGATCGAACTGGCGGAGAAAGAACGCGCCGAAATCAAGGTCATTGAAGAGTTTCTGCCAAAGCAGCTTGATGAGGCCGAAACCGAAGCCGCCGTCGCCGCGGCGATAGAGGCTGTCGGGGCTGAAAGCATCCGCGACATGGGGAAGGTCATGGGCGAGCTAAAGGCCAAATACACTGGCCAGATGGATTTCGGGCAGGTGGGGCCTCTGGTGAAAGAGCGCTTGGGGTAAATCAAGCGCCTTAAGCGTTTACCAACGATTGTCTAAACGCCGTTCAAACGGTTGGCGCGTCCGCAGTTTCCGCGCCTTTTCCAATTCGGAATGCAGTATCATGTCGTAGTGGCTGAAGCGCTGAAGCATGGCATCCTCTGTACGCGTTGCAGTGCGGAGCGATTTCGAAAAAATTCCTAACATTTGAGGTCTCCTTTGGTCTGTTAATTGACAAATAAGCCTCTTGGGTGAACCACACCACTCAATATGGTTTGCAATATGTTATATGAAATTTCAGATGCAATGGTCTGATATCCCATCGTTGTCCGCACTCCGCGCTTTGGAGGTGACAATCCGCAACCAGAGCTTCTCCAAGGCGGCGTGAAAGCCCAATGTCACTCATGCGGTGATTGCGCAGCATGCCCGCGCTTTGCAGGCTGAGTTTTCACAGTCCTTGGTGCTGCGTCAGGGCAGGGGGCGTTGTCGGGACAGAGTTAGGTCAGCGATTGGCAGCAGTCTTGAATGATGGGTTTTCGACGATTGGTTCTGCCGTGGACGACCTTCGCCGCACGGTGGAGGAGCGACCGCTCAATGTCACACTGACCCCCGTCTCTGCATTAAATTGGCTGATGCCGTGGATGGGGAGTTTTGGAGCAAGCATCCCGACATCTCCATCAATCTCAATCGATCGAACGGCTTTGTGGACTTGCGCGAAGATGGCTTTGATTTGGCCATACGTCACGGGTGAGGGGATTGGCCGGGAATGGAAGCCAAGCTGTTCACAGGTATCGACTATTGGGCGGTCGGAGCGCCCAAACTTCCCGGCAATAAACCGATGGATTGCTTCTCAGATCTCATCGACCTGCCTTGGCTTATTGAAGAACACATGCTGGAACTGCGGCGCGTGATCGCTTTGTCGGGGTTGGATTTGAACAGCGTCAATCTCAAGGTGTTGGGCACCAACGGTCTGGTGATTTCTGGCGTGAAAGCGGGGCGAGAGGTGAAGGTGCAGCCGAGGTCGCTTGTGGAGGATGACGTCAAGCGCGGTGAATTGCGAAAGGTCTGCGCTTTGGAACATTCGGAGCTAGGGTATTTTACCGTCGTACTGCCGGGGCGGTCGCCGCGGGGTTTGCGAGAATTTATGAAATGGCTCCATAGGGCGGCCTGAAACCCATCAGACAAAGAAAAAGCCCCGCTGAGTAGCGGGGCTTCTTTTTCTCGAAACCAGCTTAGTGTGCGCGGCTTTTGTCCCAGTCTTCCTGCTTTGGCAGGATTTCGAACGTATGCTCTGGTGGTGGGGATGGCAGTGTCCATTCCAGCGTGTCGGCATATTCGTTCCAAGGGTTTGCCTCGGTCACGCGGCGGCCTGCTGTCAGGGTGTAGAAGATCACACCGATGAAGAACAGGAAGGACGCGAAGGACAGGAATGCACCCCAAGATGAAATATAGTTCCAGTACGCAAACGCCTCTGGGTAGTCGATGTAGCGGCGGGGCATACCCTGACGACCCAAGAAGTGCTGAGGGAAGAAGGTGATGTTGGCACCGATAAACATCATCCAGAAGTGCAGCTTACCCGCCCATTCAGGATACATGCGGCCGGACATCTTTGGCAGGTAGAAGTAGATACCCGCGAAGATGGAGAAGACCGCACCAAGGCTCATCACATAGTGGAAATGTGCCACAACGTAGTATGTGTCGTGATACGCACGGTCCACACCAGCTTGTGACAATACGATGCCTGTCACGCCACCAACGGTGAAGAGGAACAGAAAGCCAAAGGCCCAAAGCATCGGTGTCTTGAACTCAACAGACCCGCCCCACATGGTCGCAATCCAAGAGAAGATTTTGACACCGGTTGGAACCGCGATGACCATTGTCGCCAGCATGAAGTAAGATTGCTGTGTCAGCGACATGCCCACCGTGTACATGTGGTGTGCCCAGACAACGAAGCCCAATGCGCCAATCGCAACCATCGCGTAGACCATTGGCAGGTAGCCAAAGATCGGCTTGCGCGAGAATGTTGCGATGACGTGGCTGATAATGCCGAAGCCTGGAACGATGATGATGTACACCTCTGGGTGTCCGAAGAACCACAGAATGTGTTGATAGAGGATCGGGTCACCGCCGCCAGCAGGATCAAAGAAGGTCGTGCCGAAGTTGCGGTCTGTCAGGAGCATTGTGATCGCACCAGCCAAGACAGGCAGCGCCAAAAGGATCAGCCACGCTGTGACGAAGATCGACCATGAGAACAGCGGCACTTTGTGCAGCGTCATGCCTGGTGCGCGCATGTTCAAGAAGGTTGTGATCATGTTGATCGCGCCAAGGATCGACGACGCACCGGAGACGTGCACCGCGAAGATCGCAAGGTCCATCGACAGCCCGGCTTCACTGGTGGAAAGCGGTGGATAGAGGACCCAGCCTACACCCGAGCCCAGCTGACCATTCCCGCCGGGGGCCAACATGGACGCAACGCCGAGAGATGTACCCGCAACATAAAGCCAGAAAGACAGGTTATTCATGCGTGGGAACGCCATGTCTGGCGCGCCGATTTGCAGTGGCATGAAATAGTTACCAAACCCGCCGAAGAGGGCAGGGATCACCACAAAGAACATCATCAGGACGCCATGATAAGTGATCATCACGTTCCAAAGGTGTCCGTTTGGCGTACATTCCGCGCCACCATCAGCGATGAAGCGTGCGCCTTCCATACACATGTACTGGACGCCTGGGTTCATCAGCTCCATCCGCATGTAGACGGTGAAGGCGACGGAAATGAAACCGGCCAGACCTGCAACAAACAGATACAAGATGCCGATATCTTTGTGGTTTGTGGACATAAACCAACGGGTAAAGAACCCGCGGTTGTCTTCGTGCTCATGGCCGTGGATGGCTGCGTCTGCCATTTGGCTCTCCTCGCTTGGCTAAGTCGATAAGAGGGACGAGTCACCTCGTCCCACCGTTTCACCTGCTTCTAGTGGACACCCACGCCGTGGGCAATCATCTAAGTGCGTATTTGGGTGGGTAAAAATGGCGCAGTTAAGCGTTGAAGGGGCAGGTCTTGCGCAAAGCCACGTCAAGGTCGTTCATTGTGACGGGCAGACCAAGGTCGGTGAGCGATGTCACGCCGTGTTTTTGGATGCCACACGGAACAATGCCGTCGAAATGACTGAGGTCTGGTTCGACATTGATTGAAAGCCCATGAAACGACACCCATTTGCGCAATCGGATGCCAAGGGCCGCGATTTTATCCTCGGCCACGTCTCCATTGGCATATCGGGGTTTTTCTGGCCGCTGAACCCAGACCCCGACACGACCATCGCGCCGTTCGCCCACTACATTGAACTCCGCCATCGTGTCGATGATCCAACCTTCAAGCTGGTTGACGAACGCGCGCACGTCCCGTCCGCGCTCTCCAACATTGAGCACGGTGTAGACAACCCGCTGTCCTGGGCCGTGGTAAGTGTATTCCCCGCCGCGCCGCGCCTCAAATACAGGAAACCGGTTCGGATCGACGAGATCGGCGGGCTTCGCTGAGGTGCCTGCGGTATAAAGCGGTGGATGCTCCAATAGCCAAATCAACTCTGCAGCCTGACCCGCCGCAATGTCGTTGGCCCGCGCTTCCATCACCTCAAGCGCGTGCTGATAATCGGTCAAACCGTCGCTGATTTTCCATTCAACCATTGCGGCCTCGGGGCAACAGATTGGCCTCGCGCAACGCTGGCATGTAGCTGCGGCTGACAGGGATGGCATCACCGGTTGTCATGTGGCAGGCGGCGCGATCACCCGTGCTTTCAACGCGCATAATGTGAGAAGTGGCAACCCAATGCGAACGGTGAACTTGCAACCCGTCGACAGGGGCGCATTTTGCAATGGCATCGGGCAGGCGCATCAAGATCATGGTTTGTCCTTTGGTCGTAATGATATTGACATAGTGATCTGACACGGTGAGAGCCATCAGTGCGCCGCGCTTTTCCAAAGGCAATCGCAACAACAGGGCGGGGACGGCACGATCTTGCAGGTCATCGATGCAGAAAAGGCTGCCGATGACGATTGCCGTGCAAATGGGGGTGATGCGGATCAAATGCTGCCACCTATCCATCAGCGACGAAGGCCACTGATCAAGCAGGGCACCGTTGGAAAGGCCGATGAAGGCTGCCACCACCAGCGATAGGCCAACGGATGTCGCCATTAGCCCCAGCCGTGTGTCGAGACGGTTGAGCGCGGTTCCCATCAAATCGGTGGCGATGCTTCCGAGACAGTAGGTGCCGATCACCATAAAACTCCAATATCGAATGTGGTGCCACAGCCCCATGAATTCAAACGGTTGGAACGGGCCAGAGACGCCGATGATCAGCGAAAAGGCCAAGAGCATGGCCAACGTCTTGCGCTGCGTCAGCTCAGCCCGCAGCGCACAAAGCGCGAGTTGTAGAGCCCCGTCATTCACAAATTTATCCGACCTTTCACGTATCGCGCGTTGATTTGTCCGCAGTCTTTTTCGCATTGTGGTATTTCATACCCGCGATTGGAAAAGGTCACAAATGTCCGTCACTCCATCACCCCTATTGAATGCGCCGCCGGAGATTGAATTTCATGTGGTGAGTGCCTTCTGCGTAATCTTGCTGGGCCCAATGGCCTTGTTTCGACGATCGCGTGATCGGTGGCACGAAGCCTTCGGATATTGCTCGGTTGTGGCAATTTTCGCGACAGCTGCCTGGTCGTTTTTTATTCTGGGCAGGCCCATTCAGCATCATTCACGGTCTGTCGGTGCTGACACTTGCAGGGCTATGGCAGCGCCTTGTCGCGGTGCGATCAGGCGATATCGCCCGCCATCAGGCCGAAATGCGCAATCTCTATTTCTGGGCGATGGGGGTTGCGGGCTTGTTCACCTTTCTGCTTGGTCGTCGCATGAATCGCGTCTTCTTTGCTGATATGCCTGTCGTCGGCTTTGCAGTTGCAGCCGCAATCATTGGGGCAGGGTTGGCATGGTATTGGGCGCGGTACCGGCGCTTTACTGCGTAGCAAGTTTTTCGCTTGGCAAGGTCAAACTCCTGCACTAGAAGCGCCCCAGCTAGGATTTGCGATCGTGGCGGAATTGGTAGACGCGCAGCGTTGAGGTCGCTGTGAGGTAACACTCGTGAGGGTTCGAGTCCCTCCGATCGCACCACATCTCCCTAATAACCATTTGATCTTACTGTCTAATTTGACTTTAGGGAGTGTCTACATGGGTTGCATTCTGGATACATCGAACTCACAATCAACTATTCCTCATACGGTTATCCGTGGGAGGACCTGCTGCTTTCAGATGAGAGTGCCAAAGCGACATCAGCAGTTATACGGGCAATTTATTCGGGCTAGGCTGTCTCAGCTTGGAGGCAAAGGCACGAATGGTGGTATGCAAAGCGCAGAAGTTAAAACTGGGTTACTACCCACGTGGCGCGCTAGAACCTTAGTCGATGAACAGGTTCGTGATATTGTCCTTACCACCATCTACTCGCATACCTTGAGTTAATACGAATGGGCCATGACGCTTATTAGGCTTAGCTAAGCTGACCAGCTTGTCAGTCACCTCTCGCCATACTTGGTTCATCTGATCTCGGCTCTCTTTTAGCTCAGTCTTGAGGTCAGATACCTCCTGCTTCAACTTCGCATTGTCATGCTCGGATGCCTCTAGCCTCTGCTTAACGAAGCTTAGCTCTAACTTTGCTTTTAATGCGTCCAGTTCATGTTGTGGTGTGGCAGCTATGGGGGGGATGCCACTTTTATTCTCACTGGGAGCTTTTGGGTATCGTTTCTCACGCTCCCTCATCCAATTAGCTAAATCAGTAGGTCTAATCGCCCAGTGGTTCTTATTGTTCCTGTGGGCGGGTAGCTCCAAGCTTTTGATGCTGTTCATAACAGTATTACGACTAACACCTGCTTTGGTTGCGGCTTTTGCAGGTGAGAGCATCATCGGAGTAGCGGTCCTATCAGCTATTGGGTTAACCTATCGGTATCACTGGGACCTCTCACCATCAAGAGTGTGATGTTTCACAGCAAAACAGTCGTGCCAAAGTCGCCCTCTCTTGTACCCAACACTGAAGTTGTAGTCCGTGTCACATTGGTCAGGAGATCAAGTAGGGATCACAGGACAGCCGTAAGGGCCCTACAGGGCCTCGCTGAATCCGTTGAGGACGTGGACGTAGGCATGGGTAGCTGAGACGATCTAAAAGCTATCAGCTGGGGGGGGGCGTGCTGCGCTACTCAGCTCCCTCAATTATCATCAGGTCTGTGTCGGAACAGGTCTCACGTACAACTTTTGCAGCCTGATATTCTTCGCTGAAGTAGAAAGTTTCAGCAGCTTCTTTGCTCTCGAACTCAATCATCATAACCGTACCGCTGAGTTTACCTTCGTGTCTATCGGCTGATGGGCCTCTTGCTAAAACCTTGCCACCGTATTTCTTGATAGCTGGTGCTGCCATTCCAGCAAATGCTTGGAACTTTTCGGCGTCAGTTACCCTAATGTTGGCTACTAAGTATCCTTTTGGCATGTTTCTGACCCTCTAAGTTGTTAGTTAACTTTTAGCACAGTTTCATAACTTAGCCAAACTCAGTTCGGATGGATGTAATGAACTCGTCAAAGGTAGCGAAAGTGATATTCCTGCTGGTTGTTTAAAACAATGTTGTCTCACATTGGTCCGGGGATCAAGTCGTGCTCATGGGGCAGCCGTAGAGGCGCTGGAGAGTCCCTCCGATCGCACCAAACCCCCCTTACAAAATCGATAATTTGGAGTTTATGGACTGTCTGTACTGCCCGATGTGTGGGGGCTTGAGACAGCGATCTTGGCGCGGAGCTAGGGCAATAGCGTCAGCCAGACCCAAATTGTCAGAATCGATAGGGCCGTGCCCAACAGAACGCTACTGGCCGCGACCCTTTTCGCGCGACCGTACATGTTGGCAAATACATAGGTGTTTATCCCCGGCGCCATCGACGCCGTCAGGATGGCCGAGCGGAACGCGTCAACCCGCAGTTCGTTGTAAGAGCCGATAACCCAAACAATCATTGGATGCACGACAAGGGAGAGGGAGACGACAAAGAGGATCGTCCGC
The DNA here is from genome assembly GCF_965661665.1 of Cognatiyoonia sp. Taxonomy (NCBI): domain Bacteria; kingdom Pseudomonadati; phylum Pseudomonadota; class Alphaproteobacteria; order Rhodobacterales; family Paracoccaceae; genus Cognatiyoonia; species Cognatiyoonia sp. The sequence continues at coordinate 88,752 of NZ_CBFIEO010000013.1, forward strand.
ATGTCCCCCTCCGGTCGATAGCGGTACAACACGCCGCCCAGTCCAAACAATGCGGCGGGCAGCGCCGCGCTGATCATCAGATCGATAGCGTCCCAAAGCACACCAGGCATCGGCAGGCTAAAGACATTGACCGCAAAGCCGAGCGCGATCCCAAGAATCAGCGCATTGGAAAACATTGCGGTTAGCACCTTACGGGGCAGTTTCCGAAGGGTGTTCCCACGATTGCGCGCAATCTCCATCGCTGTGATGCCGACGCCGTAGCAAAACGGTGAATGGATTGCGATGATGGTGTAATTCGAGGTCAGCGCATCGACACCATAGGCCCGCTCGGTAATGGGCAAGCCCAAAAGAACGGAGTTTGAGAAGAGACCGCAAAACCCAATGGCGACAGCATCCTCCCAATCGCGCTTGAAAAGAAGTCGCGCACCGAAGAAGGCAATAATGAAGCTGAAAAACGCGCCAACATAGAAGCTGGCCAAAAGGGCCAGATCAAAGTTCTGATCCAGATCCAACGTCGCAATCGCCCGAAATAAAAGGCACGGGATTGCAAATTTCTGGGTAAAGTCCATCAGGCTGTCGACGCCAGCCTCCGAAAAAAAGCCGCGCCAAACAGCCGTGAAGCCAAAACCGATCACCAAAAAGACGGGAAGGATGACGTCTAACAGCGTCTGCAACTTCGTTTCCTCGCAAAGGTGACAAGATCACCATTTGCGCACACGGTTACCCGCCGGAACGGGGAAGGTCAAAACCGGAATGCTTAAGGTGCTGTGATGGATAGCCCATCGTAGGCGGGATGAATGTGCGCAGGCGTCTCCCCTTCAAGCGTTTCATAGTCCAAATCGTTGTGCAGATTTGTCAGAATCGCTTGTTTCGGTTCGGCCCGTTTGATCCATTCCAGCGTCTTGGCCAGATGCGCATGGCTTGGGTGTGGGTCGCGGCGCAGCGCGTCGACAATCCAAGTGTCGAGCCCTATCAGCGTGGGCCAAACATTATCTGGGATGTCTGAGACATCTGGAAGATAGGCGACATCACCAATCCGGAAACCAAGCGCGTCGATGCTGCCGTGGGTGACTTCGAAAGGTGTCAAAGTGATCGGCCCACCGGCCCCTTTGATGGTCAGATCGCCATCGATGGTGTTGAGCTCCAAGATCGGCGGGTAGGGGGAGCCTTTCGGCTGCACAAAAGCGTATCCAAACCGGTCGAGCAGGGCGTTGCCGGTCGGTCCATCGGCCCAAACCTGTAGCCGTTCGCGGATATTGAAGACGATCATTCTGAGATCATCAATGCCATGCACATGATCGGCGTGTGAATGGGTGTAGACCACGGCATCAAGCTTGCCGACGTCTGCGTCCAAAAGCTGTTGGCGCATATCGGGGGAGGTATCGATCAAGATGCGCGTCGTGCCCTTATCGCCGACCTTCGTGATCAAGAGCGAGCACCGTTTGCGGCGGTTCCGTGGGTTGTTGGGATCACAAGCCCCCCACAGCCCACCCAACCTTGGAACGCCGCCTGAAGAGCCACAGCCCATTATGGTGAAGGTGGTGGTCATGGCGATGCCTTCCAGAACAGACGGTCGAAATTGGCGGTCGTTTGCGCGGCAAAATCCTTATAACTTAAACCATAGACCTCTGCACCGACGCGCGCGGTATGGGCGGTATACGCAGGCTCATTCCGCTTTCCGCGAAAAGGCGGCGGGGCGAGGTATGGACTGTCGGTTTCGACCAAAACGCGGTCGACAGGGGCCGCCATAAAAATATCGCGCAACTCTTGGCTTTTAGGAAAGGCGGCAATGCCTGACATCGACAGATAAAATCCCATGTCGAGCGCGGCTTTTGCAAGCTCCGCTGAACTGGAAAAGCAGTGCATGACGCAGGTGTAGGCCCCGTTATCGAAGCCTTCACGCAGGATGCGCGCCATGTCATCATCGGCGGAGCGGGCGTGGATGATAAGCGGCAGACCGGTTTCACGCGCCGCGTCGATGTGAACGCGCAAGGATTGCTGCTGAATGTCTTTGCTGTCAGCCGTATAGTGATAGTCGAGCCCCGTCTCACCGATACCTACGAACTTTCGGTGCTCGGCCAAACCCACAAGCTCGTCAACTGTCGCAAGTGGTTCGTCTGTTGCGCTCATCGGATGGGTACCCGCGGCGTAATAGACGTTTTTGAATCTCTCCGCGATTGCCCTGACCTGTGGTTCCAGACGTAGCCGTGTGCAGATCGTCACCATTCGGGTCACGCCCACCTCAACGGCACGCGCGACCACATCTGCCCGCTCCTCGTCAAAGTCAGGGAAGTCCAGATGGCAGTGGCTGTCGACGAGTTGGGGCGTTGTCATGGTCACTCAGTTCAGGGCACAGTTGTCTTTTGCGCGATCTTTTCGATCTTGAAAATCATATCGAGGATCATTGAGGCAGGGTCAAGATTGACCGCCTTGCCATGCCGCGACCTGTTGACCAGCTGTTGCTGCAATTCTGCCCAGTGCCGCGCGGCCACATCATGGGGGGCGAGTCGCGCCAAAAGGCGGGCCTCGCCCGGCGCGCCTTGTTGATTTGGTTCGCCGACCAGCCCCGCGCGGGCGGCGCGGCTAATGAAGACGTCCATAAGGTCAAGCGTAATCGCAAACCGCGTTTCAGACCCCCGACCGGCGCAGCTATCCGCGAGTTTGAGTGCGATGGGTCGGTTGATATTCGGTAGCCCATCGAATAGCGAGACAAGCTTTGCATAAAGCGGCAAGCCATCGTAATTGAGCAGGCGGATCGCATCGCCAGCGGAGCCAGAGCAAAGTGCGGTCAGTGCATCCGGTGCCTCGATCTGCATGTTGGCTTGTTCCAAAGCCGCTGTAAGATCGGTCGCACTCAGCGGCGCACACCGCAACTCCGTGCAGCGCGATCTGATCGTCGGCAGCAGGCGGGACGGTTGGTGTGACAGCAGCAGGAGGGTTGTGTTGGTAGGGGGCTCTTCCAGCTCTTTCAGAATGGCATTGGCCGCGTTGCGGTTCAGCTCATCGGCGCAATCCACGATGACAACCCGCCGCCCGCCATCCGCCGCGGACATTTGAAAGAACCCTTTGAGCCCGCGGACTGCATCAACGGTAATTTCGGATTTCAGCTTGTGCGTCTTCTCATCCACTGGACGTCTGACCACATACAAGCGCGGATGTGCGCCCGATTGCACCAGCCGCGCGTCCGGGTGTTCGGAGGAAACGTCCAGCGATGTCGCCTCTGCCAGACCTCCAAAAAGGCCGCTAGCGGCGTCTTCGGACAAAAGGAACGTTGCAATCTTCCACGCAAGGGTTGCTTTACCGATCCCACGGGGGCCGGTCAGCAGCCAGCCAGAATGCAGACGGCCAGAGTTATATGCCTCCAAGAACCGTGCGACGGCGGCGTCTTGTCCGAACAAGCGCTGGGTTTCTCTGGGGTGGGGCGCACCGTCGATGCGATCTGATTCAGGAAGCTCTTCGCTCATGACCGCGCGGCAAACCTTGCGGCAACGTCGGCGGCCACGGCGGCGACATCGCGGTTCCCGTCAATGAGAACACAGCGATCTTCGGAATGGGCGAGCGACAGGAAGCCGTGGCGCAGTGTTTCCTGAAACCCAAGGCCAAAATCTTCAAACCGATCTTCGCCGGATTCACGGGCTAGACCACGATTCAACGCCGTTTCAGGGTCCATATCGATGACGAAGGTCAGATCAGGTTCTCGCCCGATCATCAGTTTGTGGAGCTGATCGACAATCTCGCGCAGATTACCGCGGGTCGCCCCTTGGTAGACGCGCGTGCTATCTGCAAACCTGTCTGAGATCACTGTTTTGCCTGCGGTGAGTGCAGGCAGGATCGTCCGTTCCAAATGGTCGCGACGCGCGGCGGTGAAGAGCAGGATTTCCGTCTCAGCCGTCCAGCGGTCAGGATCGCCGGTCAGCAGCAATTTACGGATTTCTTCGGCACCAGGGCTGCCACCAGGTTCGCGTGTCAGAACAACATCATCCAAACGCTCCGCCAAAAGCCGCGCTTGGGTTGATTTTCCAGACCCATCAATACCTTCAAAGGTGACAAACATGTAGTGGGTCTTACCTGAACTAAGCGGGGTTGTCAGCGCCGCGCAGGGCGTTGAGCTTTTCCATAAGGACCTGTGCTGCGACGCGCAACCTTGTTTCAAAACCACCCTCTGCCACATCAGCGGAAGCAACGAGCGGCACGGTGGTTTCAGGCAGACCTTCAATCGTGATGACCAAAGACCCAACCGTTTGACCGGCGGTGATGGGTGCGGTGAGCGGGCCCTCATAGACCACTTCTGCGTTCAGTTTGTCATCCGCCAACACAGGAACGAGGAGCGACAAGTCCTCCTCCACTGTCAAACCAACAGTGGGTTGCGCGCCCATCCACACCTCCGCTTCCACGATGCGGGATCCGGCGCGTACGACGTCCTTTTGGGCAAACTGTCGGAACGCCCAATTAACGATGCGCTCCGCTTCTTCGGCGCGTTCAACTTCGCTGTTGAGCCCAGTGATGACAAAAATGATCCGGCGATCGCCCTGTTTGGCGGACCCAACGAGACCGTAGCCTGCTTCCTGAGTGTGACCGGTCTTTAAGCCATCAGCGCCGATGTTGAGTTTCAAGAGTGGATTTCGATTGTTACTGTTTGCGGGCGCACGCCCATCAAAGGCAAAGCTTTGCTCGGCAAACAGGGGGTAGTATGTCGGGAAGTCCGAGATCAAGCGATCTGCCAGAATTCCCAAATCCCGCATTGACATGCGGTGGCCCGTCGCGGGCCAACCGTTGGAGTTCACGAAGGTGGAATTGGTCAACCCCATCCGTTTGCCGCGTTCGGTCATCAAGCGGGCAAACTCAGCCTCACTGCCGCCAATGGCTTCGGCCAAAACGGCGCTGGCGTCATTGCCGGACAGTACAATCACACCGCGCAACAGGTCTTCGACTGATACGCGATCCGTGGTGTCCAAGAACATGGTCGAGCCGCCATAGCTGGATGCAAAGGATGAAACGGGCAGTTTTTCCCCGATCCCCAAACGTCCGTCGGCCACAGCCTCGAACGCCATATAGATTGTCATGAGCTTGGACATTGACGCAGGCGGCAACGGCTCATCCGCGTTCTTTTCCAACAGTACGGTCCCTGTGGTCTGGTCCAATACATAGGCGGCCTGCGCGCGGGTATCGAAATTCTGGGCCAATGCAGCAGCCGTACCAAAGCAAGCCACGAGCACTGAACAAAGGATCAGACGAAGCGCAAGCAGCATAAATGGACCCTCGGTTTAGTTGGTGAAGAAGTAGACGTCGGTGAAACTGGGCAATTCAAAACGCACCTCGTCTTCACATCCGGCCAGCGCCAAAAGGCCAAGGCCCGAGGCGAATACTTTGGTTTTGCCCTGCGTTTTAAGTGCCTTGCTCGACATTTTACGCCTTTACCGCTTTGCCGTCAGCCCGCGCCAGATCTTGTTTTACAATCTGTTCGCCAGCTGCGGTCGTTGTCTTTTGCGACAGCTTAGCGATTTGGACGTTGTTTTGAAAGGCTTCATCACACTTTCTCGGCGGAAAACCCCAAAGCATTTTGAGCACTTTTCGAATCGTACGAACGTGGCTAAACGGAACGTACGCGGAAGCTTGGCAGAGTGGTCGAATGCACCGGTCTTGAAAACCGGCGAGGGTGAAAGTCCTCCCAGGGTTCGAATCCCTGAGCTTCCGCCACCCCCCCCCGATATTGCCTTATTTGCCAACAAAACAAGGGGTTTTGTGGCTGGCGCGGAATGACCTACGACACACGTTGACCACACACGCTCCCAACCGAGCGAATGCTGTTGAATCACTTTGACATGTGAACGCTTCAGCCAGCCCAGCGCATAAAGCAACCGACGGCAATAATGTTGTTGCTACCGAAGTATCCAGCCGCTTCAAAATCTTGTCATCTAGCTCACAGGTTCTCACAAACGCGCATACCTCTCTCAGCGGCCTGTGTGGTGCTGGTAGGAGCCATGCGCTTGTTGGCTACTCGATAAATTTCTTTGAACGCTGCTTTGTTTTGGGGAAACCACAGCGTCCAACAAAGATTTGTCTAAAGCTAACAGCTGGTATCAGATAAACTGTTACAAGACCGTCTCATTTT